>NZ_JBFAUH010000007.1:0-310613 GCF_040679095.1 Streptomyces sp. NPDC052496 | reverse complement strand
CTGGCCAAGCGGCTCGCCGCGGAGGCCGCCAAGCGCCGGGCGCTGGCCGAAGCCGCCAAGCGGGCCGCTGCCGCAGCGGCCCGCAAGAAGGCCCAGCAGGCCGCGGCGGCCAAGGCCCGCGCGAACGCGGCCCGCAAGCTCGCGGCCCAGGCGGCGAAGAAGGCCAAGCAGCGCGCCGCGTCCAAGGCGGCACCCAAGCGCTCGGCCAAGTACCGCTCCGTACCCAAGCAGCGGCCCAAGCCCCGCGCCAAGCCGCAGCCCCGTCCCAAGCCCCACCCCAAGCCCAAGCAGGCCAAGCCGCAGGGCTCCCGGCAGATCAAGAAGGAGATCAAGCAGGAGGTCAAGGAGCAGGTCAAGGAACAGGTCAAGGAGGCGGCCCAGCCCCAGCAGAACCAGAGCTGCGCCACCAACAGCTTCGTGCCCGGCACGAAGGTCCTGATGGCCGACGGCACCCGCAAGCCCATCGAGGACGTCAGGACGGGCGACACGGTCCTGGCGACCGACCCCGGGACCGGCGAGACCAAGGCCGAACCGGTCGTCGCCACCATCATCGGCAAGGGCAGCAAGGACCTGGTACGTCTCTCCGTCCGCACCTCGGCCGAAGGCCCGGGCAAGGACGCCACATCAGCGACGGCCGACCCCGGCGACGCCGGCAAAACCGTCGACGTCACCCGGCCCGCGGACCCGGACGGCTCCACCGGCAGCATCGTCGCCACCGACGGCCACCCCTTCTGGTCCCCCGACCTGAAGAAGTGGACCGACGCCGGCGACCTGAAACCCGGCCAGTGGCTCCGCACCAGCTCCGGCACCTGGCTCCAGATCACCGCCGTCCAGCCATGGACCCAGAACGCGACCGTCCACAACCTGACGGTCCAGGGCGTCCATACGTACTATGCGGTGGCGGGGGCTGCGCCGGTTCTGGTGCACAACTGTGGCGTTGTCGACGCGGTACACGCGGAAGCAGAAGCAGTTGCTGACCTTTCGGGATCTCAGCGCCCGCAGGTGATGGAGGCTCTGCAAGTTCCCGGGCATTCTCCCATCGTCGCTCACAGCGATGGCGGGGCGGGAACTCGACGGGTGCATCCGGCCGTCCGGGGAATCCTCGATTCCATACCGACCGCTCAGCGTGGAAACAATCACGGAGGTTGCGGTTTGGTTCAGTGTTTGACTGAAGCCTTGGACGCTGGGCTCGATCCGACGGGGGCAACCGCTGCCGCTACCGTGGGGCGCACCAGAACGAACAAGAACTTCAAGAAACTCATTGGGCCGTGCGACAGTTGCCAGGTGCTGGTCGAGCACTTCAAGATCGATTTCAGGATGGCGCCGTAGATGCCTCGATTCTCGCAGGAAGTAGAGGGTGTCCTCCGGCGTTCCGGCTGGCTGCCGGATCGTCGGGTCGACCTCGCTCGATGGAAGGTGCTGGCGGCGGAGTTCACCTGGCATGCCGCGGCCGAGAAGTTCCTTCAGGAGTTCGGTGGACTTCGAGTGGACATCGGCGGGCCTGGGATCACGTGCGCACGGGAGCCGTTCGAGTTCGATCCGGAACTTGCTGTCGGAGAGGGGGAAAGGTTTGCGGAGCTTTCCGGGTTGTTCGGTCTCAGATTCTTCCCTTTGGGAGAGGTGGGGCAGGGGGAATTCTTCCTGGCGATCGATGAGGAGGGTGCCGTCTACCTCCTCGGGGCTGGGGCCTCAAGGTACGGTGTAGGGGATTTGGCCCTGGAGCGTCTCGTTACGGGAGTCGCGCCAGAAAGGCTCAGTCCGCCCACCTGAAATATTTCGTGACCACGTCGCGGCGGCCCCTCCGGAACTTTTCCGGTGGGGCCGCTGGGGGTGTTTACCAGCGGTGGTTGACGGCAACGTCAGCGGGCGGTCAGTGTGCAAGACGGTGGGTCTCAAGCTGGTCCCTGGGCCGTTGGTGATCTCGGTGGGGTTGTGGAGCGTGCGGCCCAGGAGTTCCAGGCCGGCCGTGCGGCGCGAGCAGGGAGAGTACATGGATCACGTGGGCGCAGATCCGAATCCGGATGGTCGGGCGGCTCGGGAGCGGCTTGCGGGCGAGCGGGAGCGGGAGGGCAGGAGGAGGCGGGTGCGGCGGCGGTTCGCGATGGTCGGGGCGGTCGTGGTGGTGGCCGCGGTGATCGGTGCGGTGGTCGCCCTCCGTGGTGCGGCGGAGGACGAGGCGGAGGGCCGGCCGCTTGTCGTGCCGGCCAACACGGTGGGGGAACAGCGGACGTCCGTGCTGTACGGGAAGGCCGACGCGCGGCACACGCTGTCGGTCGTGGTGGACCCGCGGTGTGGGCCCTGCGCCCGTACGGAGGCCGCGTTGGGCCGGACCATGCGGGAGCTCGCCGAAAAGGGCGCGTACCGGATCGAGTACCGGCTCGCCACCGTCGAGGACGACGCCCGGGGCGGAGAAGGCTCACGGAAGGCGGTCAACGCGCTGGGGGCGGCAGCCGATGAGGGGCCGGAGAAATTCGTGCGGTACCTGGGTGCGGTCCTCGCGGGCCGGTCGGGCCGGGAGGAGTGGGACGGCGACGCGCTGGCCTCGGCGGACACGCTGCTGGGGATCGCGGGCCGGGTGGACGGGCTGCGGACGCCGGCGTTCGACAAGGCCGTCCGGGAGCTGACCTATCTCCCCTGGGGAAAGAAGGTGGCCGCGGCCCACAACCAGGACGGTGCCGAGGACGCGTTGCCTGCCGTCACCCTCGACGGCTCGGTGGTCACCGTGCTGGGGGAGGACGGCGTCCCGGTCTCTCCGGCGGAGTTCGTCCGGCAGGTGCGCGGGGGCAAGGGGTGAGGCGGCGGTGGTGACGCGGGTGTCGGCTGCTTGACGCCGCAGTTGCTCGCGGGCAGGGTTCAGCATTCCGGCAGCGGGGCCTTGGAGCTGTGCCGTCGGCCTGGGCCGATCAGTTGTGTGCTCGCCAGCTCGGCGTACAGGGAGTCGTGCGTCAGCAGTTCGGTGTGGGTTCCCAGGGCCCGTATCCGTCCGGTTTCCATGACCAGGATGCGGTCGGCGGTGGTCACGGTGGACAGGCGGTGCGCGATGACCAGGACGGTGGTGTGGCGCGCGGTGTCCGTGATGGTGTCGCGCAAGGCCGCCTCGTTGGCCGCGTCGAGTTGGGAGGTGGCCTCGTCGAGCAGGAGCAGCCGGGGCCGGCGGAGCAGGGCCCGGGCGATCGCGATCCGCTGCCGCTCGCCGCCGGAGAGCCGGCTGCCGCGGTGGCCGACCTGGGTGTCCAGACCGTGCGGCAGGCGGGCCGTCATGGTGTCGAGCCGGGTCAGGCCCAGCACTGCGGCGATCTGTTCGTCGGTGGCGTCGGCTGCTCCCAGTATCAGGTTGTCGCGCAGGGTTCCGGCGAGGACGGTCGCATCCTGTTCGACGTAGCCGATGGCGGCGCGGAGTTCGGCGAGTGGCCATTGGCGCACGTCCCTGCCGTCCAGGAGGACGCGGCCGGCGTCCGGCTCGTAGAAGCGCTCGATGAGGGCGAAGACGGTGGTCTTGCCCGCACCGGACGGTCCGACGAGCGCGGTCATACCTCCGGCGGGGACGGTGAAGGTGACGTGCTGGTGGGTCGGTGGGAGTTCTGGCCGGTAGGCGAAGCGCACGTGCTGGAAGGCCACGGTCGCGGGGCGTCGGTGCCGCTCGTACGAGCCTGAGGGCCGCCGCGAAGCCGCGGTGGCCTCGTCGTCGCGTCGTTCGGCACCCGTCGGTTCCGTCGAACCTACTTCCTCGGCCTCCAGCGCCTCGGCTTCCCGGATGCGAACGGCGGCGGCCGCCCCGATCTGAAGGTGGCCCACGCCTTCGACCAGTTGGCCGATCCGAGGGGCGAGGGCGAAGAGGTAGAGGAGAAAGGCGACGAGTGTGGAGACGCCGATGGCGCCGGAGGCCACGCGCGCGCCACCCACTCCGAGAACGACCAGGAAACAGACCTGGAGGACGACGGCCGACAAGGTGGCGGAGACCGCCTCCCACGCGGCGGCGCGCACCCCCGTACGGCGGGCGTACTCGGCCGCACGGCGCAGCGCCGCGGTCGCGTGCGGCTCGGCACCCGCCGCTTTGACGGTGCGCAGGGCGCCCAGGGTCCGTTCGAGTCCGGCCCCCAGGCGGCCGACGGCCTCCTGCGTATGCCGGGTGGCCCGGCCGATGTGCGGGGTCACCACGATGACGACGAGGCCGACGAACGCGATCACGGTGAGGGCCACGCTCAGCAGCACTCCGTCCAGCAGACCCATCATCACGATCGTCGCCACGGTGATCAGAGTGCCGTTGACCGCGGCCGACACCGCCTGGGGGGCGGCGCGCCGCAGCAGCACGGTGTCGGAAGTGACGCGGGCGATCAGGTCGCCCGGCTCGGTGCCTTCGATCACCGGCACGCGCAGACGCGGAAGGAGGTGGGCCAGCCGGCGCCGGGCGGTGCAGACGATGGACTCGGCGGAGCAGTCGAGCACGTAGTGGCCGAGGCCCGCGAGAAGTCCGCCGGCCACCACCAGCACGCTGAGGATCACCATGGGTCCGGCCGCCGGCTGCCCTCGGCCGACGAGGTCCATCACCTGCTTGGCGGCCATCGGCTGGGCCAGCCCCAGGAGACTGCCCAGCAGGCCGAGCCCGACACCGGCGACCATGCGTCCGCGCTGCGGCCGGAGCTGGCCGGCGAGGGTCCGGAGGCCGGCCCACGCGGGACCGGGCCCGGGCCCGCGGTCCGGCTGTTCCGGGGGGCGCGCCTGGCCGCTGTCCGTACGGCACGTCTCGACCGGAGGCGCTGAGGTCACGGCCTCACCCCACGGTGAAGAAGCGCTGGAAGTAGGAGGCCGGTACGTTCTCACCCACGAGTTCTCCTTCGGCCTCCACCCAGGCGTGTGCGGCGAAGGGAGGGCGTGCGCGGACTCCTACGCACCAGGTGGGCCACTGCCCCTGGAAACGGCACAGCAGCACCGTGGCCAGGGAGCGGGGCAGACACCCTTTGCTGCCTCCCGCGGCCAGGCTCACGGCGAGCACCGTTTGCCGGGCATGTGCCGCCTCGGCGAGGGTGGCGGGCCTCGCCCCGCGCCGCAACCAACCCAGGACCACGCGGATACGGCCGGGTGGCAGCATCGCCAGCACATGGGCACAGCCCACCGCCACCCGGGCCGTGAAGCGGCGGGCCGGCGGAACGGAGCGAGGGCGGTAGGGGACCGCTTCCGGTGTCGACAATGCGTACCTCTTCCTGGAGCCAGGCGAGTGGCCGGTGCGGCGACTACGGCGCGATGAGGCCCGCGGAGCGCAGGTCGTCGATGATGCGGGTGACGTCTTGGGTGGCCAGGTCGGTGTCGACGTCCTCATAGCGCCCGGTCAGCGTCTCCACCGCCTGGCCGATGCCGTGGCCGTCCAGCAGTGCTTGGAGGACGACGGCCGCCGTGGGGTTGAGGGTCCAGTACTCGGCGCTCTTCTGGTCCAGCAGCGCCATGCCGTACTCGGTCTCGGTCAGCAGTACACCGGGCTTCAGCGCGTACATCGGCTTCACCTCTCCTGTTCGGTCAGTGGCCGGGCGGTGCCGGCGTCATCTCCCGGGAGCGCAGCCACACTTCACAGGCCACGGTCGGATGCAGCAGGTAGCTCTCGGTCTCCGCGGACAGCGAGCGGCGGCACCACTCCCGCAGGGCGTCCACGTCGACCAGGCCGAGCCGGCCCAGCCGGGACTCCTCACAGAGCGCCAGGAGCCGACTGCGGTGGCGCCGCAGCCCGGTCTCCTCCTCGAAGGTGGCGTTGGCCTTGGTGTCGCGCGTGCGGACGGCTTCCGGCACGATGCCGCGCGTGGCCTCGACGATCAGCGGCTTGTAGCGCCAGGGGCTGATCCGGTCCGGTGTCCGGACCGCGAGGCACGCTTCGATGACGCGGTCGTCGTAGTACGGGGCCGCCACGGTGATCCCCAGGGGCGCGGCCATCTGCCCGATGTGCCGGGTCCACTGGGAGATACCGTCCATAGCGGCCAGTTCCCGGTGTTCACCATGGCCCCTGCCCCGCGGTTCGGCGTCCGGCAGGCAGGTGCGCAGCAGCTCGCGCGCCGCCGCGACGGCCTCGGCCGTGGCCCAGGGCGGCATCCGGGGCGGTACGGACCAGTCGAGCAGCGGCTCGTCCGGGGCGGCCGCCGGCTCGGTCAGGTCACGGGCGACCCGGGCGAGCCAGGTCCGGTAGGAGCGGCGGTCCGCGAGCTGGCACAGCACCTTGCGCCGGGGCCACTGGTACTTGGCCGCGTACCCGCGCACGTCCCGTAGGGCGACGAAGGGGCGGGCGGATATCAGGGCGTGCAGCCGGGCAGGCGTCCCGGCCAGGAGTTCGTCGCCTCCCAGCCCGGTCAGATGCAGGCTGGATCCCCGGGCGGCCGCCAGCGCCACGAGGTGCATGCGGCGGTTGCGGTCGACCGTGAGCATGCTGGGCGTGTCCAGGACGTCCTGGAGCGTGTCGACGCCGTCGAACGTCAGGGCCGTGTCCTCGGCGGGCACGACGTGGTGCTCGACCGACCCCAGGGCTCGGACGGTCTGCCGCGCCCAGTGCGCATCGTCACCGAGTTCGTCGTGGAGGGCGGCGGTATACGCGACGACCTGCGCGTCCCCGCGTGCCGCGGCACAGCACACGGCGGTCGAATCCAGGCCGCCCAGGTCCGCCGTCACCAGGTCGCGTCCCCGTGTGCGCGCGTCGACGGCGGCGGTCAGCACCTCGCGCAGGCGTGCGGCTCCCGCTGCCAGGGGGACCTCGGGGTCGGGAGGTGACCACCACCGGATCGACCGGGCCCGCCCGTCGGCGTCGAGACTCAGGTAATGGCCGCCGGGCTGGGCGTGGACGCCCCGCCATTGTGGTGATCCGGACAAGGGGTGGGGCACACCCAAGGTGAGCAGCTCCAGGGCGAGACGGCGTTCGTCCAGCGCCGCACCGACCAACTCGGCCAGCACGTCGGCCCGGTCGGAGGCGACGGTCACCCGGCCGGACGCAGGGGAGGTGGCGTCGGCGTAGAACACCCGCCGCAGGTCGACGACTCCGCCCTGCACCCGGACCCGGCCGCCCGAACTGGCGATGAGGTGAAAGCTGCCGGCCCACGTGGTGCTGTGCCGGTCCAGCGCTGTCAGCGAGCCGGTGGTGGCCACCGCGGCGGCAGCGCGCTGGGCTTCCCGGAGGGTGACGGCGTGCTCCCCGACCACGGCGACGCGGGTGTCGCCGTGCACTCCGACGACGGCCGTGTGCGCCGCCCACCGGCCCACCAGCCAGGGTCTGCCGGACGCATGACGCAGGCTGTGCGACGCATGGGAGAGTGCCTTCACGGCGACCGTGGTGGCCGCGTCGGTGTCGGGCAGGACGACGAACCAGCTGGGCAGGGCCGACAGGGACAGGGTCTCTTCCACGGCTGTGACCTTCGGTCGCTGGGGCTCCGGACGTCGGGAGGGCGGGGCGCGTCGGCGGTCGAGTGCGGCCGACCACGGTCCGGGCCGGCGTGGGGCCGGCCCGGACCGGGGCAGGGTGCGGGAGCGCTCAGCGTCCCGCACCGGTGGCGTCAGAGGAGCTGCTTGCCGCCGAGAACATCCTTGGGCCCGGTGTTCTTGACACCCGTTACCTTCCGGAAGCCGCCGACCTTGGTGAGTGTGGGACGCTCGTATGTCATGGTCGCACTCCTTTTCCCTGGGGAATGACGGGAATCGCGGGGGCTCGGCCGGCGAAATGCGGAAGCATTTGCGCCTTCGCTCCCGCGAGCGGTTGTGGCCGCGACGTAACCGTAAGAGCGACGAGAGCATCATCACAATGACGCGCTGACGGCGGTGTGTAGTGCGCTGGGGGCGGGTGTTCCGGTTGTTGTGCCGCGGACTGATCCCGTGCGCTCCCCGAGGATGGCGCGGACCGGTTTGAAGGCGCGGATTCCTGGTTCCACGCTGCTCGGGTTCCCGCGGCGAGCCGGTGTTTCAGGCATCGTCACAGCGACGGGTTCCCCGTCAGCCGTGCCGGGCCGGTTGAGCCCCTGTGACCGGTGCGGTCGTCTTCACCGCCCTCCTCCCTGGCCCGCTCTTCCGCCATCCGATCCGGCGGAAGAGCGGGCATGCGTCGTGCCGGTGGCCGGGCGCGGTGCGTCCTTCATGGGAGGGCTGTCAGGAAGTGGCGCCGGCGCCTCGGCCGAGCCCGTTCAGGAACCGCCGCTGGTCGTCCAGGAATCCGGCCGCGAAGAGTGAGCGGGGCAAGAAGAGCGCGGTGAGCGTGGCTTTGACGTCGGATTGCCCGATGGACCGTCTGAGCAGTGAATGGGTCGCGTCCGGGTAGCGCTCGACGGTCAGCGCGCCGCCCCCGCCCAGTGTTCCGCGGTAGGTGCGCTCCGTGTCGGTGGTGTCCACATGGACGTCATGGCCCGCGAGGATGAGGAGTACCGGTACCCCGCGCAGGGAACGGAGGTCTCGCGTGGCGTCCGCGGTGTAGTTCTTGGAGATGAAATTCCAGCGCCCGGCGGTCATACCGTCCGTGTCGCCGTGCATGGCCTCGGCGTACTCGTCGAAGGTCGCGTGGTGTTCCAGCAGCCGGCGGATGGCGTCGCTCCTGGCGATCCGCGCTTGGACGCGGGCCGGCGAGGCGCCTTCGGCGCGCGCCTCGGCGAGGAGGTTGTAGCGGCCCTGGCGGAGCCAGTTGACGGCGGGGGAGACGGCGATGACGAAGCTCACCGGTGTTCTGGCGGCGACCTTCGGCAGGACCCAGCCCGCCTGGCTGGCGCCCCAGAGCCCGATCCGGTCGCCGTCGATGTCGGGGCGGGTACGTGCCCAGGCGATGGCGGCGGCCGTTTCGTCGGCCCGGTCGTCCATGGACTGGTCGAGCCAGTCGCCGGGAGCGCCGTCGACGCCCGGTTTGTCCCAGGACAGGGAGGCGTAACCGGCCTTGGCGTTCGCTTCCCACAGGGGCTTGTAGCCGTCGTCGTGGGTGGCGTCGATGGGTCCGTCGCCGTGGACGTGGACCACCAGGCCGTGGCGGTCGTGTCCGTCCTTCGGGGTGGCCAGTACGCCGTTGAGGGTGTGACCGCCGTGGCGGATCGAGACCCGCTGCTCGTGCATCTCGTAGCTGTGCTGCCACAGCACCACGCCGACGAGGCCGGTGGCCACGACCAGGATCGTGACGAGGGCCCAGGCGGCGGTGCGCAGCAGGCGTCTTCGGGGCTCGGTGTCTGGGTGCATGAGGTCCGGCCGCTTCCGTGAGGGGACGCGCAGCGGCACAGAAACTATCATCATGTGTACGGTCGTAGCACCAGTGATAGTTTCGGCCGGGTGGCAGCACTGAGGAGAGGGCGGGGATGGAACGGAACGTGACGGGCACCGGCCCGGGCACAGAACCGGGGCGGCCGACGCTCCGGCGGGGCATTCCGGACGGCGCCGAACGGCAGGCCGCTGAGCTGTACTGGGGTGCCTTCGGCCGCAAACTCGGCCCCGCCCTGAACCCGCCGGGCAAGGCGGTGCCTTTCCTCGCCGCCCACCTGAACGCCGATCGCGCGGTCTGCGCACTGCTCGACGGGCGGCTCGTCGGCCTCGCCGGCTACCAGGTCGACGGCCGGGCCCTCACCGGAGGATCGGCCGCCGCCGTGCTGCGCGCGTACGGACACCTGCGAGGGCTGCACCGGCTCCTGCTGCTAGCCCTGTTCGAACGCCGTCCGGCCCCCGGACAACTCGTCATGGACGGCATCGCCGTGCACCCGGACCTGCGGGGACACGGCATCGGAAGCCTCCTCGTCGAGGAAGTGGCCGCCGTCGCGGCGGAGCGGCACTGCCGGGAGATCAGACTGGACGTCATCGACACCAACCCGCGCGCCAGAGCCCTCTACGAGCGGCGCGGCTTCACGGCCGTACGGACCGAGCCCACGCTCTGCCTGCGCGGGCTGCTGGGATTCGGCGCGGTGACCACCATGCACCGTCCCGTCGGGACGAAGGAGCCGTAAGGTCGGTGCACACCATGAGCGATCACGTCGAGATTCCCACCCGTATGCTCGTCCATGCCTTGATCCGCGAGGACGGCACGGTCGACGCCGACGAGCTCTACACCGTGGCTGCTGCCCTCGGCATGAGCGATCAGCAGGTACGGCTGTGCATCAAACGCCTCGTCGCCGAGGGCCGGTTCACCCACGAAGGCCGCGGCCGCAGAGCACTGCTGCACGCCACCGAGGACACCAGGCACGCCCTGGCCCCCAACGCGGACTTCGTGCGGCACGCATACCGCCAGGACACCGGACACGCCCCCTGGGACGGCGTCTGGCACCTGGCCGCCTTCGCCGTGCCCGAATCGGCACGCACGGCCCGTGACACCCTGCGCGAGACCCTCGTCCGCCTCGGCGGCGCCCCGCTCCAGGGCGGACTGTATGTCTGCGCCAACGCCTGGGAACCGTACGTCGAGGACGCCGCCCGCCGCCTCGGCGCCCACGGCGCGCTCACCCTCCTCACCACGACGGACCTGCGCAGAGGCGACACCGAAAAACCCGCCGAACTCGCCCGCCGCCTGTGGCCCCTGGCGGAGATCGCCGACCGCTACCACCGCCTCAGCCGCCTCGCCCGGCCCCGCCTCGCCCGCCTCACCGACGACACCGGCCTCTCCCCGTCCGCGCTCCTGACGATCGCGGTCGAGCTGGCCGCCGAACTCACCCGCGCCATGGAGCCCGACCCGCTGCTGCCGCCCCAGCTCCTGCCCCAGCCCTGGCCCGGCGCCCAGGCCCGGGAACTCATCGCCCGGTGCTGGGCAGCACTGCACGAACGCGACCACGGCGCAACCCGCCCCGCCCTCTTCCGCTTCTACACCGACGTCACCCGGGAAACGGCCGACTGGGTCAGGACTACGGGAAACAGCCGAGCGGGTTAGGACTTGCGGAGTCGGCGTCGCGCCTGTTGCGGCCCCCGTTGCAGGGGCGTCCAGCGGGTTGGGGCCTTGGGGAGCAAGAGATCTACGGGGTTGGTGACACGCTCGTGACATGTGAGTGTTGCGGGCGATAGCTGCACGCTAAAGAGGCGCTCGTGATGCTTACCCGACGCCCGACGCCCGACGCCCGACGCTCGTCCTGATGGGGCGTCACCTGACGGATGCCTCGGTAGGCCGGACGTTTGGCGTAGCAGGTGAGTAGGTGGGGCGTGCGCCGGCCTGATCCGTCCACGAGTCGGCCACCTGCTAGCCGAACGCACCCGCCGTACCGCCCCTGCGAGCCGGCACGGGCCGGCCCGTCCACCCGAGGCGCAGGCTTTGGCCGTAGACCTTTGCCGACGCTAAGGTATGCCGCCGTACTCGGCGGATCGCTTCCTTGAAGAAGGTGGGATGGGGCTCATGGACGCGGGCCACGCGGAGCTGGTTGTCGCGGCGCAGGCCGGTGACGGCCGGGCGCGCGAGAAGCTGATCGCCGCCTACCTGCCGTTGCTCTACAACATCGTCGGGCGAGCGCTGAGCGGACATGCCGACGTCGACGACGTCGTCCAGGAAACCCTGCTGCGCGTGGTGCGCGACCTGCCCGACCTGCGCGCCCCGGAGAGTTTCCGGTCCTGGCTGGTGTCGATCGTGCTCCGCCAGGTCAACACCCACTGGCACCGGCAGCGCACCCTCGCCGACCGGACCACGGTCATTGACGAGGCCCTCCGGACACCGCACGTCGGTGCCGCGCCCGAGGACGTGACGATTCTGCGTCTGCACATGTCGGACGAGCGCCGTCAGGTGGTCGAAGCCGCCCGGTGGCTCGACCCGGACCATCGGGTGCTGCTGTCGCTGTGGTGGCAGGAATGCGCCGGCTTGCTGAGCCGTCAGGACATCGCCGACGCGATGGGGCTCACTGCCGCCCACGCCGGAGTGCGCCTGCAGCGTATGCGCGAGCAATTGGAACTGAGCCGGACGATCGTCGCCGCGCTGGAGGCGGACCCGCGCTGTCCGCAGCTGAACGAAACCGTCGTCGGCTGGGACGGTCTCCGTACATCTGTGTGGCGTAAGCGGATCGCGCGGCACACCCGTGACTGCCCGATGTGCACGACGACGGAACGGGTGCCGGCCGAACTGCTGCTTCTCAACATCGCGCCGCTGGCCGTCCCGGCCGCACTCCTCGCCGCGCTGGCCGCCAAGGGGCTGTTGTCGGGTACGGCTGCGAGCGCCGCCGGGCTGGCCACGGCACACGTCACCGTCGGCACGGCGACGGGGGGAAGCGGTCTGCACGGCTCGCTGATCGGCAAACTGCACGTGGTGACCGCTCATCCGATGGCGAGCCTCGCCACCGGCGCGGTGCTCATCGCCGGGGCCGCCACCTACGCGGCCTGGCCCGAACCGGCGCCTCGGACACCCGCCGTGATAGCCGCCCCCACGACCGGCACCCCCGCGGCCGGTACCCCCACGGTCGGCACCCCCACGCCGGTCCCGTCGCGCACCCCCACGCCGGCCAAACCGTCCCCGGTGCCGGCGAGTCCGTCCGCCGTCCCAGGCACGGTTCCGCTGGGCGCGCAGTCGCTGGAGTCCGTGGACCAGCCCGGTCTGTTCGTCACGTACGCCGGCGACTTCGCGACGCTCGGCGGCCGAGTCTCCGCGCCCGGCGGCGCGGGGGCACGGCAACGGATCACCTTCACGATCGTTGGGGGACTGGCCGACACACGGTGCGTCACCTTCCGTGCCGCGGACGGCCGGTATCTTCGCCATCATTACTTGCGGCTACGGCTGAGCACCAACGACGGTAGCGAGCTGTTCCGTGAGGACGCCACCTTCTGTCCGCGCCCCGGGGCGGTCGCCGGGTCGGTGACCCTGCACGCGCACAATTATCCCGGATCGGTTCTCCGCCACCGCGACGGTGGCATCTGGCTCGACGGTTCCGACGGCACTCGGGCCTTCGCCGGCCAGGCTTCCTTCATCACGCGCGGGGCCCGGGCCTGAGAACCGCTCTACGAGAATCCTGAGCCGGGACGCTCAGCGATAGCCGGCAATTCCAACGCACGAGCCCACACCACGCCCCACACCACGCCCCCACCACACCCCTCACCCCGTAGTGAGCCGAGCGCTGCGCCGCATCCAGGTTCGGTTCGCATTTCCTTGACGGCTGCCTAGCCGTAACAGTTCTGAATCCCTCCCCACGGGGACGACCGGACCACGGGGCTCGGCATAACGCTTTTTGCCTGCGAGATGCATCACTGAGCAATCCTCCGGGCGGCGCGACTTTTCCGTTACGGGACCGCGGGTTCGAAAGCCTCCACTTCAGGGGTGACCTTCCCGCCGCTCGGCATGACGTGCCGGCGTGGCAGGTCTCCCACATCCCGTTGACGTATCCCCTGAAGAAAGCGGCCCCCATGAGGCGACACACCCACGAACCCCGGGTGACCGACAGGCAGGAACGGCCCCACGTCCTGCACCGCACCCACCCCGCGGCAGATCAGGCCGCCCCGGCCGGTGAGTGCACGATCACGGCACCCGGTGTGACCCGCGACCCCCGAGGAGAATCGTGAAGGGCCTGCACCGGCTCCGCCGGAGCCGCCGGACACTGACGGTAGGGCTGTCGGCCGCGGCGGTGATGGCCGGAGTCGTGACGCTCCTCCCCAGCTCCGCCGGGGCCGCGGCCCTGAGTACGCAGGCGGCCCCCTCGGGCAGGTACTTCGGTACGGCCGTGGCTGCCGGGAGGCTCGGCGACCCGGCGTACTCCACGATTCTCGACCGGGAGTTCAACATGATCACCCCGGAGAACGAGATGAAGTGGGACGCCACCGAACCCTCCCGCGGCACCTTCACCTTCGGCCCGGCCGACCGGATCGTCGGCCACGCCACCGCGCACCGGCAGCGGATACGCGGCCACGCCCTGGTCTGGTACAAACAGCTGCCCGGCTGGGTGAAGTCCATCACCGACGCCAACACCCTGCGCAGCGCGATGAAGAACCACATCACCACCGAGATGAACCACTTCAAGGGCAAGGTCTACGCCTGGGACGTGGTCAACGAAGCCTTCGCCGACGGCTCCTCCCAGCACCGCAGTTCGAAGTTCCAGGACCTGCTGGGCGACGGCCACATCGAGGAAGCGTTCCGCACCGCCCGTGCGGCCGACTCCTCGGTCAAGCTCTGCTACAACGACTACAACATCGAGAACTGGTCGGACGCCAAGACCCAGGGCGTCTACCGCATGGTCAAGGACTTCAAGTCCCGCGGCGTGCCCATCGACTGCGTCGGCTTCCAGAGCCACTTCCAGGCGGGCGGCCCGCCGGCGAGCTTCAAGACCACCTTGGCCGCCTTCGCCGCCCTGGGCGTCGACGTCCAGATCACCGAACTGGACATCGCCCAGGCACCACCCGTCCACTACGCGAACACGGTCAAAGCCTGCCTGTCCGTGGCCCGGTGCACCGGCATCACGGTGTGGGGCATCCGTGACAGCGATTCCTGGCGCCGCGACGAGCGCCCGCTGCTGTTCGACGACAACGGCAGGCCGAAGCCCGCGTACACCGCCGTCATGAACGCTCTCCATTCCGGCTCCGGTACGCCCCCGGCCAAGCCGGCCGATGGTACCGGGGAGATCAAGGGCGCGGCCTCCGGCCGCTGTATCGACATCCCCGACTCCACCACCGCCAACGGCACCCCGGCGCAACTGTGGGACTGCAGCGGACGGGCCAACCAGCGCTGGACCTATACCGCCGCGAAGCAGCTGAAGGTCTACGACAACAAGTGTCTGGACGCCAGGAACAAGGGCACCACCAACGGCACTTCGCTGGTCGTCTGGGACTGCAACGGCGGCGCCAACCAGCAGTGGAACGTCAACACCAACGGCACGATCACCGGCGTCCAGTCCGGGCTGTGTCTCGACGCCGTCGGCGCGGCCACCGCGAACGGCACGAAGATCCAGCTGTACACCTGCGCGTCCGTCACCAACCAGAAGTGGAGCGCCCCGTCCGGGACGACGGCGGGCAGCGGCGCGTGTGCTCTTCCCTCGACGTACAAGTGGAAGTCGACGGGTGCCCTCGCACAGCCCTCGAACGGGTGGGTCGCGGTGAAGGACTTCACCAGCGTGGTGCACAACGGCAAGCACCTGGTCTACGCGTCGAGCGCGTCCGGGAACTCGTACGGCTCGATGGCCTTCCGCCCCTTCACGAACTGGTCGGACATGGCGTCGGCCGGTCAGACGGCCATGAAACAGGGCGCGGTGGCGCCCACGCTGTTCTACTTCGCACCCAAGAGGGTCTGGGTGCTGGCGTCCCAGTGGGGCGCGTGGCCCTTCAGCTACCGCACGTCGAGCGACCCCACCGACCCGAACGGCTGGTCCGCGCCCCGTCCGCTGTTCACCGGCAGCATCCCCCGCACCGTTTCCCCCACCGGCCCGATCGACCAGACCCTGATCGCCGACGACCGGAACATGTATCTGTTCTTCGCCGGTGACAACGGCAAGATCTACCGGGCGAGCATGCCGATCGGGAACTTCCCGGGCAACTTCGGCTCCTCGTACACGACGGTCATGAGCGACACGCCGGACAAGCTGTTCGAGGCGCCGCAGGTCTACAAGGTCCAGGGCCGGAACCAGTACCTCATGATCGTCGAGGCGAAGGGCGCGCACCAGAGGCGCTACTTCCGCTCCTTCACGGCCTCCAGCCTGAGCGGTACGTGGACCCCGCAGGCCGCCGGCGAGAGCAACCCCTTCGCGGGCAAGGCCAACAGCGGTGCCACCTGGACCGACGACATCAGCCACGGTGACCTGGTCCGCACCAACCCCGACCAGACCATGACCATCGACCCCTGCAACCTGCAGTTGCTCTACCAGGGCAAGTCCCCCGCGGCGGGCGGCGACTACGACCGGCTCCCGTACCGGCCGGGTGTCCTCACCCTGCAGCGCTGACCTGCCTGATCCACGGTGATACACAAGGAGAACACCTCCCCATGAAGAACCCCACGGACGGAGCGCGCCGCGGGCGTCACCGCCGTCGCAGAGCCGCGACCGGTCTGCTGCTCGGCGTACCGGCCGCCGTCGTGCCGTACCTCCTGTTCACCCAGGAGGACTCCCTGGCCGCGACGATCGACGCCGGTGCCTACTACAAGCTCGTCTCCGTACGCAGCGGCAAGGTGCTGGACGTCAACGCCTTCTCCACCGCCGACGGCACCCGCATCCAGCAGTGGACCGACCAGAACACCGCCAACCAGCAGTGGAAGCTGAGGCCCACCGGGGGCGGCTACTACAAGCTCGTGAACCGCAACAGCGGCAAGGTGCTGGGCACAGCGGGCGGCTCGACCGCCCGGTCGGCTGCCGCCGAGCAGCAGACCGACAGCTCCGCCGCCTCCCAGGAGTGGCGGATCGACGACGTGAGCGGTTCCGGCGCCGTCACCTTCACCTCCCGCAAGAGCGGCCAGGTCCTGGACGTCTCCGGAGGCGCCACGGCCCAGGGCGCGGCGATCATCCAGTATCCCGGCAGGGGCGGCACCAACCAGCAGTGGAAGCTGGTGAAGGTGGCCGCGGGCAGCAAGGCGGCCGCGGCCGGGCCGTATACGTGGAGGAACGCCCAGGTGGTCGGCGGCGGTTACGTCACCGGACTGGTGTTCAACCCACGGGAGAAGGGTCTGCTGTACGCGCGCACCGACATGGGCGGCGCCTACCGCTGGGACACCGCGGCCGAACAGTGGATCCCGCTCACGGACTGGCTCGGCGAGAAGGACTGGAACCTGCTGGGCATCGACGCGCTGGCCACCGACCCCGTCGACCCCGACCGGCTCTACCTCGCGACGGGCACCTACACCAACAACTGGGCCGGCAACGGCGCGATCCTGCGCTCCACCGACCGGGG
This sequence comes from Streptomyces sp. NPDC052496, assembly GCF_040679095.1. Taxonomy (NCBI): domain Bacteria; kingdom Bacillati; phylum Actinomycetota; class Actinomycetes; order Kitasatosporales; family Streptomycetaceae; genus Streptomyces; species Streptomyces sp. NPDC052496. The sequence goes on along the minus strand of NZ_JBFAUH010000007.1, from coordinate 293,876 downwards.
CCGCACCTTCCAGCGCACCGATCTGCCGTTCAAGCTGGGCGGCAACGAGGACGGCCGCGGGGCGGGCGAACGGCTCGTGGTCGACCCGTCGGACCACCGCACCCTGCTGCTGGGTACCCGTAAGAACGGCCTGTGGCGCAGCACCGACCACGGGGTGACATGGCGGCAGGTCCCTTCGTTCCCGGTCAAGGACGGGGCGGGCAGCGGTGCGGGCATCTCCTTCGTGACGTACGGGCCGGCCGGCAGCAACACGGTCTACGTCGGCGTCGCGGACAGGTCGGCCTCCCTCTACCGCTCCACCGACGGCGGCAGCACCTGGCAGGCCGTCCCCGGGCAGCCCACCGGCCAGTTGCCCCAGCACGGCGTGCTCTCCGGTGACGGTTCGCTGTACCTGACGTACACCGACAACCTCGGACCCAACGGGGTGACGGCGGGCTCGGTGTGGAAGTACACCCCGGCAGGCGGAGCGTGGAGGAACATCTCCCCCTCCAAGGGCGCCTACGGCTTCTCCGGCCTGGCCGTCGACCCGCGCAAACCGTCCACGGTGATGGTCACCACCCTCGGCCGCTGGTGGCCCGAGGACGAGATCTACCGCAGTACCGACGGCGGTACGACATGGAAGGCGCTGGCCGGGACATCGGTACGGAACGCCTCCGCCGCTCCGTACATCGGCACCCACACCGGGCACTGGATGACCGCCCTGGCCATCGACCCCTCCGACTCCGGGCACGTGCTGTACGGCACCGGCAACGGCATCTGGCGCAGCAAGGACGCCGACGCCACCGACAGCGGCGGCAAGAGCCACTGGACCGTGGGCGCGCGCGGCCTGGAGGAGACCGCGCTGATGGACGCGATCGCCCCGCCCGGCGGTGCCACCGTCATCACCGCCATGGGTGACCAGGGCGGCTTCCGCCACGACGACCTGACCAAGGTGCCCGCCGGGCGGATGGACAACCCGATGATGACCAACAGCACCGACATCGACTTCGCTGAGGCCAGCCCCTCGATGATGGTCCGTGTCGGCCGCGGCGGCGCGCAGGACGGCGCCTACTCCACCGACGGCGGCGACAGCTGGACCGGCTTCCGGTCGGAGCCGGTGGCCGGCGCCGACAGTGGCCAGGTCGCGCTCGCGGCGGACGGTTCGAGCATCGTGTGGACCGAGGCCGGCCAGGTCCCGTACCGCTCGACCGACAAGGGGGCGAGCTGGTCGAAGGTCGGTGGCCTGGGCGCCGGCGCCGTGGTCGTCGCCGATCGCTCTTCGGCCAGGACGTTCTACTCGCTGGCCGGGGGCACGCTCTACGCCAGCACCGACGGCGGAGCGACCTTCACTGCCCGGGCCACCGGCCTGCCCGCCGACGGCCGGCTCAAGGCCGTCCCCGGCGTTGCGGGAGACCTGTGGATCGCCGCTGGCAGCCAGGGACTGCTGCACTCCACCGACGGCGGCCGCACCTTCGCCAGGCTCACCACGGTGAAGTCCGCGGCCGCCCTGGGCTTCGGAAAGGCCGCACCGGGCGCCTCCTACCAGGCCCTGTACATGATCGGCACCGTCAACGACGTCAGCGGGGTCTTCCGCTCCACCGACAAGGGCGCCACCTGGCTCCGCGTCAACGACGACGCCCACCGGTGGGGCAGCATCGGCAGCGTCGGCGTCATCACCGGTGACCCCGACACCTTCGGCCGCGTCTACATCGGCACCAACGGACGCGGCCTCCAGTACGGCGACCCGTCCTGACTCCGACGCCGGAGCGGACGCACGCTCGACGCATGAGCTGACGCGCTGACAGCAAGAGACAGCCGCCCTTCCTGACCGATGCGACGTCTCGGTCGGAGGGCGGCTTTCTCCTGGAGAGCGGCACCGCTTGCGGTGGGCGGGCTGACGGTCATTGCTCCTTCTCGGGCGGGCGGGCGGTCGGTCGGCACGGCTGCGGGGCCGGGCGAGGAGCATCACCTTTTCGTACCGCCTCCTCCAATGGGCTTCGGGCGGCGCACTTCGCTGCACCGCTCGCTGAGGCAGTGGAGCCGCCGCAGCAGGGTCCAGCCCTGATGGGAACGGTTCTTCGGTGTCTCGCCAGGTACGCGTGCCAGAGATCCATGAAGGCAGGGATCACGTAGGGGACGACAACGCGGCCCGTGCCAGATCGCGTAGCCAGACGTGTGCGGGGTCGGTGTCGTAGCACTGATGCCATGACAGGTACACCGCAGTGGGCGGCAGTTCGAACGGCAGGGGGAGCAGGGCAAGGCCCAGAGCCGTGGCCGTTGCACGCGTCGTCGATTCGGGGGCTGTGACGAGGAGGTCGGAGCCGCGCACGAACTCGAACGCGGTGCCTTCGGTGGGCGCGGTCGCCACTACCCGGCGGGTGAGGCCGAGCCGCGCGAGAGCGTCGTCGAGGGCGTTGCCCAGCCTTCCGCGCCGCGAGACGGTGATGTGCTCGGCCGCGGCGTACCGCGCGGCGGTGACGGTCTCGGCCCGGGTGAGCGGGTGGCCCTGCCGCACGACGATGACGTGCCGGGTCTCCGCCACCCGGTCGGCGCGGACATCGGGTGCGGTCGGGCGGTTCGCGTTCGCCTCCAGGTCGACCTCGCCGCGACGCAGCTCGGGGGTGTCGGTGCTGGATTCCGCGAGGAAGCGCAGACGCACGCCCGGCGCCTGCTCGCGTACGGCCGCGAGAAGCGCGGGGCCGCTGAGCGCGACGAGCGCGTCGTGCCAGCGGAGTGTGAAGGTGCGCTCAAGCGTCGTGAGGTCGAGTTCGCGGCTCGGTGCCAGCACGCCTTGCACCTGCTGCAGCAGCTCGTGCACCTGCTCCCGGATGGCGATCGCGTACGGCGTCGGGGTCATCGTGCGCCCCGTACGCACCAGGATCTGATCCCCTGTCGTGCGCCGGATCCGGCCGAGACTCCGGCTCATCGCGGGGGCGGTGACGTGCAGGCGCTCGGCGGCTCCGGCCACGCTGCCTTCCTCCAGGAGCGCATCGAGCGCGGCGAGCAGGTTCAAATCCAATTGCATGAGAGTCATGCTAGCCGTGCTTTACATGCACTTGTGGTTAACGGTCGGCCCTCCTACCTTCGAGATGCGGAGGCGGAAGGAACACATTCCTCGCCCGGTCCGCCTCATCACCCCCTCCTCAGACGGGAGCACCGCCATGCCCGAATCGACGCAGAGTGCCCCAAGCACCCCGAGCACCCCGAGCGCCCCAAGCACACCGAGCACACCGAGCACCCCAAGCGCCGCAACCGCCGGTTCCGCGTCCGACGCCGACCTGCTCGCGCAGACCGCGATCGCCGTGCGCGTGGCCGCAGCAGCGCTGCGGGAACGGTTCGGCGACGTGGTCCGCTACCGGACCCGCGACGAGCTGATGCGCGCGCTCGCCACCAACGACGACGCGGTTCTCGACGTCCTGCGCCCCCGCCTCACCCTCCTGCGCCCGGACGCCCGCTTCGTCGAGGACGAGCTCGCGGGCGGCGCCTTGCCCCCCGGCGAGTGGTGGGTCCTCGATCCGGCCGAAGGCAACGTCAACCATCTGCACGCCCTGCCGGAGTGGGCGGTGACCGCCACGCTGGTGCGAGACAACCAGCCGGTGCTCACCGCGGTCCACCTGCCGTTGACCGGTCAGACCTACACCGCACTCGCGGGCGCCGGTGCCCAGATCGACGGCCGCCCGCTGCACGTGTCCCGGGCCACGGACCTCGGCCTGAGCCTCGTGGCCACGAGCCAGGCCAGGCCGGACGAGGACGAGAAGGTCGTACGGCGCATCGGCTCATCGATCACCGCGATGCTCTTCGACGCGCTCGTGGTGCGGACCTCCGTGCCCGCCACCTTGCACCTGCTCGACGTGGCCGCCGGCCGGATCGACGCCTTCTGGCAGTTCGCCGGGGCCCGCGCGGACCTGCTTCCCGGGGCACTGCTCGTCGCCGAGGCCGGCGGACGGATATCCGACGCCGGGGGCCGCCCCTGGACCCCCGAGAGCGAAAGCTTCCTGGCCGCCGCGCCCGGCGTGCACACCGAAGCCGTCACCACGCTCTCCCGCTGACTCCCGCGAGAACCACAAGCACCGGAAGGACCCCCAGCATGACCATGATCGCTGTTCTCGGAAACGGTCGCGTCGGCGGCAGCCTCGCCGGAGCCCTCACCGGGGCCGGGCACGAGGTGACCGTGGCGGACCGCTCGCCGGGCTCTGCCGCCGGCGCCGCCCGGACCGCGCAGATCGTCATCAACGCCACCCCGGGCGCCGGATCGCTGGAGCGGCTCACCGCACTGCGTGAGGAACTGCGGGGCAAGATTCTCGTGGACGTCTCCAACGCCACCGTCGACGGACCGGACGGACTGCCGGCCGACCTGCTCTACCCCGGCTCAAGCCTCGCCGAGCACCTCCAGGAAGCCCTTCCCGACACGCGCGTCGTCAAGACGCTCAACACGATGCTCTACACGGTGATGACCGCGCCCGCCGTCCTCACCCAGAAACCGACCGCGTTTCTCTCCGGCAAGGACCCGGAGGCCAAGCAGGTCGTACGCGGGCTTCTCGCCGACCTCGGCTGGCAGCAGGAGTGGATCACGGACCTCGGCGGGATCGAGACCGCGCGGGCCGCCGAGGCCGCCGTCCTGTTCGTACCGCACGTGATCCGATCCAGCGGATTCGCACCCTTCGCCATCTCGGTCACCCGCTGAACACCCGACGCAACTCTTCCCGAGGACGACCGTAGGACGTGGCGAGCCGGAGCGCCCGAACGGCTGGCAGGGCGGCGGGTGTGACGATGCAACTGCCCGACTCCGCAGGCGGTGGTGACGGGGGTTGGGAAGGGCAAGCCCGCCGTGAGAGCATCCGGTGCCTCCAGTGATATGCCACCCCGTGAGGTCTTCGACCTGGTCAGGGTGGTGTCCGCGGCCCCCGTTACCGGGGCGTCCGTGACAGATGAGAGGGTCAGGCGGGTGAGTGAGACGACGGTGAAGACCCTGCAATTCCGCTCTGACGGGCCGGAGGACGCACCTTGTCTGGTTTTGGGTGCGGCGCTTGGTACCACATGGCACATGTGGGACCGGCAGATACCTGAGCTGACCCGGCACTGGCGCGTCATCCGGTTCGATCTGCCCGGGCACGGTGGGTCGCCCGCCTATCCGGCGTCCTCCGTCGCGGAGCTGGCGGACCGGCTGGTGGCGACTCTCGACGCGCTGGGTGTGGAGCGGTTCGGGTATGCGGGGTGTTCCATCGGTGGGGCGATCGGTGCGCAGCTGGCGCTCACCCGGCCGCAGCGGGTCACCTCGCTCGCGCTGGTCTCCTCGTCGCCCCGGTACGGCACCGCCGACTCCTGGCGGCAACGTGGCGTGGTGATCCGTACGAACGGGCTGGACCCGATCGCCCGCACCTCGCCCGAGCGCTGGTTCACCTCCGGCTTCGTGGGGGCGCAGCCCGCCATCGTCGAGTGGGCCGTCCAGATGGTACGTACCACCGATCCGGGCTGCTACATCGCCGCCTGTGAGGCGATGGCCGCCTTCGACGTCCGCTCCTCACTCCAGCGGATCGGGGTGCCCACCCTCGTCGTCGTCGGTTCCGAGGACCAGGTCACCCCGACCACCGACGCCCGCACCCTGGTGGCCGGCATTCCGGACGCGAGCCTCGCGCTCGTACCCGGTACGTCCCATCTGGCGCCCGTCGAGCAGCCGGCCGCCGTCACCGAGCTGCTGATCCGGCACTTCACCGCCGCCTGGCACGACAAGCCGGGCGCCGCCACGCAGGCCGCGATCGGCGCCGCGGCGCCGAAGCCGGTGCTGGGGCCCGCGTCGCCGCCCCCGCCCGTGACGCCCGCGGCCATCGAGTCGGGGCTCGCCCAGCCGGAGGCGGTCCGGGGCGGCGCGTACGAGCAGGGCGTCAAGGTGCGCCGCGAGGTGCTCGGGGACGCGCACGTGGACCGGGTGGAGGCCGGCACGGACGACTTCACCGGGGACTTCCAGGAGTTCATCACCCGCTACGCGTGGGGTGAGCTGTGGACCCGCCCGGGGCTGGACCGGCGCACCCGCAGCATCATCACGCTCACCGCGCTGGTCGCCCGCGGCCACCAGGACGAGCTGGCCCTGCACACCCGCGCGGCGCTGCGCAACGGGCTCACTCCCACGGAGATCAAGGAAGTCCTGCTGCACACGGCGGTGTATTGCGGTGTTCCGGCGGCCAATGCGGCGTTTGCGGTGGCGCAGCGGGTGATTCGTGAGGAGACGACTCCGGAGGGGTGAGGGGAGGAGGGGCGAGGAGGGGTGAGGGCGGAGGGGGAAGGCGGAAGGGGGAGGCTGGTTTTGGTGGGGCGTGTGGCGTGTGAGGGCTGCTTCGACCGTGTGGCAAGAGCGCGCGGCAAGATGGGGGTATGGAACTCACGAAGAAGACCCATGCCTGCGTCCGGCTGGAGAAGGACGGGCAGGTGCTCGTCATCGATCCCGGTGTCTTCAGCGAGCGGGACGCGGCGGTCGGCGCCGACGCCATCCTGATCACGCACGAGCACATGGACCACTTCGACGAGGAGCGGCTGCGTGCGGGGATGGAGGGCAACCGGGGTGCCGAGATCTGGACCCTGGCCAGTGTCGCCGAGCAGCTTTCCGCCGCCTTTCCGGGGCGGGTGCACACGGTCGGTGAGGGGGACACCTTCACCGCAGCCGGGTTCGACGTCGAGGTGCACGGGCAGCTGCATGCCGTGATCCACCCGGACATCCCGCGGGTCACGAATGTGGGCTACCTGATCACCACTGAGGAGGACGGCGGGACCGTCTTCCATCCGGGTGACGCGCTCACCGTCCCGCAGGGCCGTACGGTCGACACGCTGCTGCTGCCCGTGCACGCGCCGTGGAACAAGGTCGCCGAGGTCATCGACTACGTACGCGAGGTCCGGCCGCGCCGGGCCATCGACGTGCACGACAGCTTGTTGCAGGATCATGCCCGTCCGGTGTACGACGGCATGATCGACAAGCTGGGCGGTACCGACCACACCCGCCTGACCCCCGGTGACCGCACCGGCTTGAACTGAGAGCCCGCGGGCTCCGGACCCCGACTGTCAGACCCCCGCTGTAGGTTTACGGACATGCGCATCGCGACCTGGAACGTCAATTCGATCACCGCCCGCCTCCCGAGGCTGCTGGCCTGGCTGGAGAGCACCGGCACGGACGTGCTGTGCGTCCAGGAGACCAAGTGCTCGGCCGAGCAGTTCCCGTACGACCAGCTGCGCGAGCTGGGCTACGAGGCCGCCGTCAACGCCACCGGCCGGTGGAACGGTGTCGCGCTGCTGTCGAAGGTGGGCCTGGAGGACGTGACGCCCGGTCTGGCCGGCGGCCCGGACTACGAAGGGGTGCAGGAGCCCCGTGCCGTCTCCGCGACGTGTGGGCCGGTCCGCGTCTGGTCGGTGTACGTGCCCAACGGCCGCGAGATCGACCACGCGCACTTCGCGTACAAGCTCCAGTGGTTCGAGGCGCTGAAGGCGGCCGTCGCCGAGGATGCCGCGGGCCCGCGGCCCTTCGCGATCCTCGGCGACTTCAACGTCGCGCCCACCGACGACGACGTGTGGGACACCTCCGTCTTCGAAGGCATGACGCATGTGACGCCCGCCGAGCGCGCCGCCCTGGCCGCCCTGCGCGAGGCCGGGCTGTCGGACGTGGTGCCGCGGCCCCTGAAGTACGACAAGCCGTTCACCTACTGGGACTACCGCCAGCTCTGCTTCCCGAAGAACAAGGGCATGCGTATCGACCTGGTGTACGGCAACGAGCCGTTCGCCAAGGCCGTCTCGGACGCGTACGTCGACCGCGAGGAGCGCAAGGGCAAGGGGGCCTCGGACCACGCGCCGGTGGTGGTGGATCTGGAGGTCTGAGCCGACGGAAGGGCCCCGGGCCGGTCAGTGCCTGTCGGGTCCGGGCCTGGGCCGGTCAGTGCCTGTCGGGTCCGGGCCTGGGCCGGTCAGTGCCTGTCGGGTCCGGGCCTGGGTGTGGTCAGTGCCTGTCGGGTCCGGGGGCGAGCGTTCGCAGGTTCACGGACTTCCCGAGCGCCCGCAGGCCCGCGTCGCCGGGGTGCAGGTGGTCGCCGCTGTCGTACGCGGGCAGCAGCCGCTGCGGGTGCGCCGGATCGCGGAGGACGGCGTCGAAGTCCAGTACGGCGTCGAAGGCGTGCAGGGGGAGGGCGGAGTCCCGTATGGCGTCGGAGTTGTGTACGGCGTCGGCGCCCGTGCCGTGTGGGACTTGGGACCGGATCGCGGTGTTCAGGGCGGTGCGCCGCGCGTCGACCGCCGCCGTGCAGTCCGCGAAGCCCTCGCACGGCGCTACGGTCGCGGCCACCACCCGTAGCCCGCGCTCGTGCGCGCGCCGGGCGACGGCCCGCAGTCCGGCCAGGACCTCGTGCGCCGGGGTGCCGGCCCGTAGGTCGTTGATGCCCTCGAAGACCACGACCGTACGGACCGAGGGCTGCGCCAGCACGTCCCGGTCCAGCCGGTGCTCGGCGCTGACCCCACCGGTGTCGGCGCTCACCCCGTCACCCGGATAGCGGTCGGTGACCACCCGGTTCGCCGCGATGCCGCTGTTGACCACGCCGTAGCGCGGCACTCGGTGCTGCGCCTGGAGGCGGCGGGCCAGTACGTCCGGCCAGCGTCGGTCGGCGCCCGCCGTCGAGCCCTGCCCGTCGGTGATCGAGTCGCCGAGCGCCACGACCGTGCCGGGGCCGCCCGCGACCTCCACCCCGGTCAGGAACGGCCAGCCGGTCAGCGTGCCCGGGTACGCCGCGCCGCCGATGTCACCCGTACGGTCGCCGCTGCCCGGCGTGCTGACGTACGAGACCTGCCGGGACTCCCGGTGCACCGGCGCCGCCGTCACCGTACCCGGCAGGTGAACGCTCACCAGCAGTGTGCGGCCCGCGGGCACGGTGAAGGGCAGGGGATCGCTGTACGCCTGGGCGCCGGCCGGGAGTCGTATGCCGCGCCGCCCGTCGAACGTCAGCGGCACCGGCTTGCGCGCGGCGTCCGCGCCGCCGCCCCCGCCCTGTAAGGCCACGCTCGCCGCCCCGAAACTCACCGGCGCCGACGCGAACGTGTTCGCCAGCCGGACCCGGACCCGCGGCCCGCCCGCGCCGGTACGTACGACCAGCCGCAGCGTCTGGTCACGCCACGGCCCGGCCTTCGCGTAGCCGCCGGTGCTCGCGCCCCAACCGCCCGTCCAGCCCGCACCGTTGTCACGTACCGCCGCGGCGAAGACGTGCAGATCGGCACCAGGGCCCGGGTCCTCGGGCAGTACGACGGCGGCCACCTCGCGGCCGCGCGCCAGCGGCACGCTCACCGCGTACAGCCGCGCCCGCTCGGCCCGTTGGCCACCGGGCGTGTTGATGTGCGGCAGCGCCACCGCCTTGGTGCTCAGCGGTCCGGTACGCCAGTCGGGCGCGGTCAGCCGGTACGTGCTGCGCGTCCCGTCCCGGTAATGGACCGTGCCGCTCCCGGTCACGGTGCCGCCCGTCGCGGCCACCAGCAGCGACAGCGCGTCGCCGCGGCCGCGCAGCCGTACCGTCTGGCCGGCGGCCCGTACGTTGTCCGGGCGGCCCGCGGCGGTGCGCGGCCATCGCAGCCGGGCCGCGTCGAGGGTCAGCACCCGCCCCGGCGTCCAGCCCGCGGCGATGAGGTCCGGCGCGGACAGCGAGTTGCCGGCGCCGTCGAAGTCCGCCGACCCGGGATCGGACGGCTCGCTGACCGCCGTGTTGTCGAAGAAGGCCGTCAAGGGGGGTGGGGACGGGGCCCGTTGGCCCACCGGCGCCCCTGCCTCCGCTGCCGCTGCGGGGGCGAAGGGGAGGGAAAGGGCAAGGGAGGGGACAAGGGCGAGGGCAAGGGCGAGGGCAAGGGTGAGGGCAAGGGTGAGGGAGGGGCGCAGGGCCGGGGTGCGGAGTGTTCCTCCCAGTCGTACGCGCATACGTTCTTCCTTCCGCCGATCGCCGGGTGCCGGTCGCCGACACGTAGGCGCGGACGAGCACGGACCGAGGACGAGCGCGAGCGTCAGACGACCGCGAGCGGCACCGCCCGCACCCCGCCCTCCGGCCGGTGATCCGGCCACCCGCCTGCCGCGCGCCTGTGGCCACCGCCCCGGCCCGGGTGGGACGCTACGCCCATGAACATGTCTTTCCTGGACAAGTGGCGCAAGCGCCCGGAAGTGGGCCCTGCTGTGGAAGACGACCCCGAAGGCGCGGCGATGCTCCTGGCGGAGTGCGAGCTGCTGCGTGCCCAGGCTCAGACCGAAGGCGTGGAACTGGACGACTCGGTGCACTCGTTGGAGGCGCTGGACCAGTTGCGTCCGGCCTGGCGCGACGACCCCGAGGTGGTGACCTGGCTCGGCAACGACGCGGGCTGCTACCTGGGCACGGTGCTGGTACGGACGGTGCCCGGCGCGGCCTGGAAGGTCTGGCCCGGCGGCGAGCCGGTGGTCCGGCTGGCCTCCGGCCGGGAGGTGGACGTGGTGACGGCGGGCCGGGACTGGGCGGCCAACGGGGCGCCCGAACTGTGCCAGCTCTACGCGGAGGCCGCCGAAAGCTGACCACCGGGCCTACGGGGCCTACCGGGCCTACGGCAAGACGCCGGGAGCCGGCCGCCGGGCACCCGCACAGCCGCCGGGCGCTCCCTCACACGAACCCGATGTCGTACGCCAGCCGCCACCGGTCGGCCCGTACGACGATGTCCGAGGTCTCCACGGCCCGCCCGTCCGCGTCGAAGTGGGTGCGTTCCACGGCCGTGACGCACTGGCCGGGGGAGCAGCCCAGCGCCTCCGCCTCGGCGCTGGAGGCGGGCCGGGATCCCACGCGCTCCTCGGCGCGCACCACCCGGATCCCGATGGCGGCCATGCGCCCCCGCACGCCCCGTCGCGCGTAGGGGCCGCACTCCGGGAAGATCACGTCGGTGCCTTCGGTGATGGCGAGTGGTTCCCAGCTCGTGGCGAGCTGTACGGGCTGCCGGTTGGCCAGGTACTCGTACACCGACCGCACGACGCCGGTGCCCGGCACGATGCACAGCCGCCGTGCCACCCGGTCGGACGCCGCGTCCGTCGACGAGGACACCTCCCAGGTCAACGGCGTGTGCTCGGGTGACCCCTCCAGGGCGATACGGGCGGCGAACGGGGAGTCCACGGCGCCGGTGGAGCGCAGCAGGGTGCCGATCGGCGCCCGGTCGGCGACGAACACGCCCCGCCCGAACTGGCCTTCCGCGTAGCCGGCGGCTTTGAGGACGCGGACCGCGCGGTCCACCGTCTGGTCGCTGGCCTCGTAGGCCCGCTTCAGCTCGGACCGGGACGGGATCCGCGCGCCGACGGGCAGTACCCCGTCGTCGATCTGACGGCGCAGATCGTCGGCGATGCGCTGGAAGACGGGCCGGTTGTCACGCATGCCCCACAGGCTAGGTACGCAGGCAGGCTCTGTGTACCTAGGGGAGTGGCGCCGGGCAGGGGTCCGGGCCGGAGGCCGGGGCCGGGCGGGCGTGGGTACTTTGCCGGGTAATCGGGGATTATCGGGGCATTCATGCGTGTCAGGGGAAAAGTGCTGCTTTCGGGCGGGTAGTTTGCGGGGTCCTGCGGTGTCCTGGCGGTACGGATGAGAGTGAGCGGGCTGCACATGGCCGGTGATGCGCTGATCGAGCTGCGCGGGGTCAACAAGTACTACGGGAAACTCCATGTCCTCCAGGACATCGACCTCACCGTCGGCCGCGGTGAGGTGGTCGTCGTCATCGGGCCCTCCGGGTCCGGCAAGTCGACCCTGTGCCGCACCGTCAACCGCCTGGAACCCATCGAGTCCGGCACCATCACCCTGGACGGCCACCCGCTTCCCGAGGAGGGGCGGGAGCTGGCCAGACTCCGTGCCGAAGTGGGCATGGTCTTCCAGTCCTTCAATCTCTTCGCCCACAAGAGTGTGCTGGCCAATGTGATGCTCGCGCCGGTCAAGGTCCGTAAGTGCAAGAAGGAGGAGGCCGAGCAGCGGGCGCGCCGGCTCCTGGAGCGGGTGGGCCTGGCCGCGCACGCCGAGAAGTACCCGGCGCAGCTCTCCGGCGGGCAGCAGCAGCGGGTGGCCATCGCCCGCGCGCTGGCCATGGAGCCGCAGGCCCTGCTGTTCGACGAGCCGACCTCCGCCCTCGACCCGGAGATGATCAACGAGGTGCTGGAGGTCATGCAGCAGCTCGCTCAGGAGGGCATGACGATGGTCGTCGTCACCCACGAGATGGGTTTCGCGCGCTCCGCGGCCAACCGTGTCGTCTTCATGGCCGACGGCCGGATCGTCGAGGACCGTACGCCGGAGGACTTCTTCACCGCGCCCGAGAGCGACCGCGCCAAGGACTTCCTCTCCAAGATCCTCAAGCACTGACCGGGGGCGCCGCCATGCACCAGACCCGAACCGCCCTCGTGGCGCTCGCGCTGACCGCCGCCCTGCTGGCTGCCGGCTGCGGCAAGCCCGGCAGCCCGCCGGTCAAGGGCCCCAAGGGCAGCGAACTGCCGCGCTACGCGATCGCCGAGGGGTTCCAGCTGCCCGCCTCCGCCACCTGGCGCAAGGCCAGGAGCCGCGGCCGGCTGGTCGTCGGCGCCAAGGAGGACCAGCCGTACATGGGCGAGCGTGACCCGGCCTCCGGCACGTACACCGGCTTCGACGTCGAGATCGCCAAGATGCTGTCGGCCTCTCTCGGGTTCGACCCGAAGAGCATCCAGTTCAAGACCATCTCCTCCGCCAACCGTGAGACGGCCCTGCAGAACGGCCAGATCGATTACTACGTCGGCACCTACACCATCAACGCCAAGCGCAAGCAGCAGGTGGGCTTCGCGGGGCCGTACTACATGGCGGGGCAGGGCCTGCTGGTGCGCAAGGATCAGAAGGGCATCGACGGGCCGGGGGACCTGGCGGGCCGCAAGGTCTGCTCGGCGGCCGGTTCCACGCCGTACCAGCGCATCAAGGCCGATTACCCGAAGGCCGACCTGGTCGCGTACGACACGTACTCGGTGTGTGTGGACAACCTGCTCACCTATCAGGTGGACGCCGTCACGACCGACGACGCGATCCTCATGGGCTACGCGGCCAAGGTGCCCGACGAGCTGAAGCTGGCCGGCCGGCCGTTCTCCGAGGAGCCGTACGGCATCGGTGTGCCGCGCGGCGACACCGCGCTGCGCCTCGCGCTGGACGACGCGCTCGCCGCCCACGAGAAGAACGGCGACTGGAAGAAGGCGTACGACGCGACGCTGGGCCTGTCCGGCGTCCGCGCTCCGCGGCCACCCGCGATCGACCGCTACCCGGCGAGCTGAGGACGAGGACCGACCGGATGAACGTACTGGTGGACAACTTCTCGCTCTACGGGGAGGGCCTGCTCGGCACCGTCGAACTGACCGTCCTCGCCTCGCTGCTCGCGCTCGTCGTCGGGGTGCTGATGGCGGCCTTCCGGGTGGCGCCGGTCGGCTCGCTGCGGGTGTTCGGCACCGTGTGGGTGACGGTGCTGCGCAACACGCCGCTGACGCTGCTGTTCTTCGCGGTGCTGCTGGGCCTGCCGCGCTTCGGCGTGGTCCTGCCCTTCAAGGTCTTCGCCGTCCTCGCGCTGGGCTGCTACACCTCCGCCTTCATCTGCGAGGCGGTGCGCTCCGGCATCAACACCGTCCCGGTGGGCCAGGGCGAGGCGGCCCGCAGCCTCGGTATGACCTTCTCGCAGACGCTGGGCGACGTGGTGCTGCCGCAGGCGTTCCGTACGGTCATCCCGCCCGTCGGCTCCACGCTCATCGCGCTCGCCAAGAACTCCGCGATCGCCGGCTCCTTCAGCGTCGTCGAACTCCTCGGCACCTACAAGACGCTCAACGAGCTGGGTTACAGCATCATCTGGACCTTCGTCTGGATCGCCGTCGGCTATCTGATCGTGACCCTGACCATCAGCGCGCTGTTCAACGTGCTGGAAAAGCGCTGGGGGATTCCCCGATGACCGCCACCACCGCCCTCTACGACGTCCCCGGACCGCGCACCAGGCGCCGGCACCGGCTCTACGGGATCGCGGCGACCGTGGTGATCCTCGCCGTTCTGGCCTGGGTCGGGTACCTGCTGGTCGACACCGGCCAGTTCAGTGCGCGCAAGTGGTCCCCGTTCGCCTACCAAGGCATTCAGGAGCTGCTGCTCGAAGGGCTGGGCAACACGCTCAAGGCGTTCGCGATCGCCGCCGCGCTCTCGCTCGTGCTGGGCGCGGTGCTGGCCGCCGGGCGGCTCTCGGACCATGCGCCGGTCCGCTGGGTGAGCACGCTGCTGGTGGAGTTCTTCCGGGCGATGCCCGTACTGGTCATGATCTTCTTCGTGTACGTGGCGCTGCAGGCGGAGCCGCTGTACGCGCTGGTCGCGGGGCTGACGCTGTACAACGGCTCGGTGCTGGCCGAGGTGTTCCGGGCCGGCGTGCACTCCGTCGACCGGGGACAGCGGGAGGCCGCGTACGCGCTGGGGATGCGCAAGACGCAGGTCATGACGCATGTCCTGGTGCCGCAGGCGGTCCGCGCCATGCTGCCCACGATCATCAGCCAGCTGGTCGTCGCGCTGAAGGACACCTCGCTCGGCTTCCTGATCACCTACGAGGAGTTCCTGCACGCCGGCAAGCTGATCGCCTCCAACCTCGATTACGACCTGCCGTTCATCCCGGTCGTCATGATCGTCTCGCCGATCTACATCGGCCTGTGCATGCTGCTGTCGTGGTGTGCCCACCGGGTCGCCAAGCGGCAGCGCAGGAGTCCGAAGACGGACGCGGTGGACGTGAACGCGCCCGAGCCGGGGACGCTGCTGCCCGGCGCGCAGCAGCAGCACTGATCCCCGGCCCGGTGCACGGGCTCTCAGTCGCGTACCGGCACCGACACCCACGACGGGTCGTCCGCGGGGGAGGAGAAGGTCAGCTGGGCGCCGGACGGGTTGTGCTCGATGTAGAGCGGGTCCACGGAGTCCACGACCACCGCCAGCCGGTGGCCCGCCGGGACGTCGTACGCCGTCGAGAACAGCTCCAGGTCCACGCCGAACGGCGTGCCCGGCGCCTTGCCGTGGAAGGTGAACGGCGCGTGCGAGACCAGCTTGCCGAGGCCGAGCGGCCCCACGTCGTACAGGTAGGCGATGCCGGTGCCGCTCTCCGCGGTGCTGGTGACGGTGGTGTGCAGCTTCGCCGTACCGCGTACGTGCTGCGCGGAGGTGTACCGCTCGGACTGCCACACGGCGGCGGCCGAGCGGGGCAGCAGCGGGATCGAGGCCATCGGTGGCAGCCGGAAGAACTGGTCCAGCAGGCTGGAGAGGAAGACCGTGCCGCCGTTGGCGCCGGAGTCCCGGTTCGTACGGATGCGCTGGGTGCCGTTCAGCTCGATGCGGCGGCTGCCGGAGGGGACGTCCTGCCAGCTCTGATAGCCCTCGTAGGCCCCGGTGGAGCGGGACTTCAGCTGTACGGGCGCCTCACGGTCGACGCCGTTGTCGGCGCCTTTGAGGTAATGGTCGAACCAGCGTCTGGTGTGGTCCCAGGTGTCGTTCGGCAGACCGAGCAGGCCCAGGCCCTCGGCGGTGGCGTGGTCGCCGGGCCGGAACTCCAGCCGTTTGGGGCCCTTGAGCTTCTCGTAGAAGTCGGCGTACTGGTTGGGCGGGAAGAGCGAGTCGCCCCAGGCGTTGCCCAGCATGATCGCCGCGCCATTGGCGTTGATCTTGTCGAGGTAGGTGACCGGGGACCGCTTGGCGCCCCACTTGAGCATGTCGCCTTCCTTGGCCAGGTTGGAGGCGAGGAAGTCCTTGAGGATGGTCTTCAGCTCCGGGCTGGGGCGCCCGGTGAGGGCGCCGGCGCCGCCCAGCAGCGCGGCCGCCTGCTGATGCTGGGTGCGGCCGCTGTAGATCGAGTCGATCAGGTCGGCCCAGCCGCTGAGCGCCGCGACCGCCTTGATCCGCTTGTCGAAGGCCGAGGTCAGCAGGCTGATGCCGGCGCCGTACGAGACGCCGGCCATGCCCACCTTCGCGGGGTCGGCCGGGGTGTGGGCCAGTGCCCAGTCGATGACCTTGGAGGCGTCGGCGATGTCCGGGGGACCGGCCGTCTCGATCTGCCCGCCGGACTGCCAGAAGCCGCGGGAGTTGTAGCCCACCACCACGTACCCGGCGTCGGCGAGCTTCTTGGCCTGTACGACGTACTCGATCTGCGGCACGGCCCAGCTGGTGGGGAGCACCACCAGCGGGTAGCGGCGGCCGGGTACGGCGTCGCCCGGGGTGAAGACGTTGGCCTTCAGGGTGATGCCGCCGTCGCCCTCGATGTCCACGAACTTCACGTCCGGGAACTTCGCCGCGAGCTCCTGCTGCGTGCCGGCACCGGCCGTGGGCGCGCTCGTGGCGGGGGCGTGCGGTGCGGCGGTGGCGGAGTGCGCCAGGGGGGCGCCCGCGAGGGTGGTGGTGGCGAGCACGGCGGCGGAGACGGTGCCGATGGTGGTGCGCAGCATGGTGCGGGAGGGCGACATCTACTGCTCCTAGTGCTTCAAGGCTGAAGTACTGGAGAGTAAGGTGCGCTTCTTACCGCTGGTAACCCGTCGGTAGGTCACGGATGGGTAACGCCGGGGCGGGCGGTGCGCCCGGCCGGTGGGCCGGGCGCACGTCCAGGTCAGAGACCCAGGTCGGGGCCGAACACCTCGTAGTGGATGTCCGCAGCGGCCACACCCGCCGTCAGCAGCTGGTCGCGGGCGGCCTTCATGAAGGGCACCGGGCCGCAGAGGTAGGCGACGGTGCCTTCCGGGATGTCGATCCGGCTCAGGTCGATCCGGCCCTCGTGGCGGGTGACGGCGGGCTCGTCGCCCTCCGCGGCGTCCGGCTGCTCGTACCAGACGTCGGCCGTGGCGCTGCCCAGCTTCTCGGTCAGCTGCCGCAGTTCGGCACGGAAGGCGTGGGTGGCGGGGGAGCGGTCGGCGTGCACGGACAGCACGCGGCGGGCGGAGCCGTCGGCGGCGAGCCGGGACAGGATGCCGATCATGGGCGTGCAGCCGATGCCGGCCGAGGCCAGCAGCAGCGGGCGGTCGCTCTCCTCCGGCACCACGTCGCCGAACGGGGCGCTGACGCGGAGGACTTCGCCGTCGCGCACGTGGGCGTGCAGGTGGTGGGAGACCTCGCCCGCCGGCGAGCCGGCCGCGTCGCCGGCCACCCGCTTCACGGAGAACTGCAGAGCGCCGTCCGGCTGCCCCGACAGGCTGTACTGGCGGATCTGCCGGGCGCCGTCGGCGAGCCGCACCTGTACGGAGACGTACTGGCCGGGCCGGGAAGCGGGGACCGGGGCGCCGTCCACCGGCCGCACGACGAAGGTCACCACGTCCTCGGTCTCCTGGAGGCGGCTGACGACGCGGTACTCCCGCCAGACGTCCCCGTCGGGCGCGCCCGCGGCCTCGTACAGGCGCTTCTCGACGGCGATCAGGGCGTTCGCCATCAGCCAGTACACCTCGTCCCAGGCCGCCGCGACCTCTTCGGTGACCGCGTCGCCCAGGACCTCGACGATGGCCTCGAACAGGTGCTTGTGCACGATCGGGTACTGGTCGGCGCGGACGCCGAGCGAGGCGTGCTTGTGCGCGATGCGCTCCAGCATCGTGTCCGGACGCTCGTCCGGGTGCTCCACCAGGTACGTCGCGAAGGTGGCGATGGAGCCGGCGAGTGCCTGGCGCTGGCTGCCGTTGGCCTGGTTGCCGCGGTTGAACAGGTCGCGGAGCAGCTCGGGGTGGGCGGCGAAGAGCTTGTCGTAGAAGAGCGGGGTGATCTCACCGATGGCTGCTCCGACCGCGGGCAGGGTGGCACGGACGGTCTCGGCGGACTGGGACGACAACATCGGATGCTCCGGTTCTTGTTTCTTGGGATGTGCTGACGGCTCGGCTGCTGGGGAGGGCGCTGCGACGTGCTGTGACGCCAATAACTTGCATCTCAGATTCGCATTTCTCCGCAAGCGTACGAGCCGGGACAGGGGGGTGCGGTAGGGCCGTTCAGCCCTCCGGCCGGGGCGTCAGGCTGAGCAGCAGAGGGCCGGTCGGGGTGCCCACCAGGTCCTCGATGGACAGCTGGTCGAGCGAGGCGAAGAACGCTTCCTGCGCGGCGCGCAGGGCGCCCCGCAGACGGCAGGCCCCGCGCAGCGGGCAGGGCGGATCGTCCTCGCACCCCACCACGTCGCCGACGCCCTCCAGTTCGCGCACCAGGCGCCCCAGGGAGCCGGTGCGGCCCTCCGGGGTCAGGGACAGGCCCCCGTTGCGTCCGCGCCGTGCCTCCACGACGCCCAGGTGCTGGAGTCTGCTCACCACCTTGGCGGCGTGCGTGTACGGGACCTGGACGGCGCCGGCCACCTCGCGGGTGGTCGGCGCGTCGCCCCGGCCTTCGAGGACCGCCAGCCGCATGGCGATGCGGAGCGCGATGTCGGTGCTCTTCGTCAGTCGCACGAGCACACCGTACTGAATTGGATTTTCCGATGCCAATTTGGGGTGCGGCGGACGGAACGGACGGCCGCGCGCCTGTTCCGCCGCGCCGGGCAGCGGTACGGTCGGGCCGAAGGGCATCCACGGGCCACCCTCCGGCCGCCGGGATGCGGTGCCGGAACCGGCCCGGATCCATCACGCCTGGAGGCCGCCATGCTCCCGACCCGCACCCTTCTCGACAGCATCACCACCAAGGCCCGGCTCGGCACCGACGTGCTGGCCCCGGCCACCGACGCCCTCGCCGAGTGCGAGAAGGCCGTCCTCGTCTGCGCCACGGGCATGTCGGCGTCCGACGAGGCGGACCGGATGCGCGAAGCGGTCCGCGCCGACCTGGACTGCCACGACGTCGTGGGGACGACCCTGCGGCTGCTGCTGCGGGAGGGCGGCGCGGAGACCCGGCTGCTGGCCGCGCAGCTCGACGCCTGCGCCGTCGCCTGCGAACGCAGCAACGAACTGTGCCGCGCACACGCCGGCAGCCACGAACACTGCCGCCTGTGCACCCAGGCCACGACCCGCGCACTCGACGCCTGCCGCGGGGTGCGGGAGGCGTTGCGTCCGTAAGAACTGTCCCCGGCCGGCCCGCGGACCGGAAGTGGCACGGGGCGGACCGGCCGTACGGCACCGGTGAGGCGCCACACGTTCGCGGTGTGGCGCCTCACCGCTGCCGTACGGCGCGGGCGCCGGGCTACTTCCCGTGCCGTGCGCGCCAGTCGGCGACGACGCTCTCCACGTCGTACGGCTCCAGGCCGAGCGGCGGGCCGGGCGGCGGCTGCCGGACCGCCTCCTGGATCTTCGTGTTGATCTCGCCGACGACGCGCCGCACCGCCCGCTCCGAAGGGGCCCGCAGCGCGGCCTCCAGCGCGTCCTCGGCCTCCTTGCGCAGCGCGAGCGTCGGCGGCAGGAAGGAGAGGTTCTCCCGGCTCATCTTCTCCTTGACCCACCACATGGCGTCGTACGGCTTGTCGAGACCGGTCAGCGGCTTGCCGAAGCCGGGCAGGCCGGCGAAGTCACCGCGCTCCGTGGCCTCGCGGATCTGCCGGTCGGTCCAGGTCTCGAAGCTGACGCCGGGGGGCTTGCGCTCGGTCATCACGGACTCCCTCGGGTGGGGATGCAGCCGGTCACCCACGGCCCTCGCGCGGCGGAGCCGTCGCTACAGGATTACCACACCGGGATGTCCCGGGCGCGGCCGGAGACGGGAGGCCGCGGCGCGGGACGGTGACGACGCGTACGCGGGCGGCTGCCGGTCGCGTAGAACAGAAACTGCGCGGGGGCCGAACCGGAGGAAAGGCGGAGCCGATGGCCGCAGTTGGCGAGTGGTGGCGGAGCGTGCGGACGGAGCGGGGCCGGGTGCGCGGCGCGCCGGCCCCGGTGGCGGACGACGAGGCGGACGCGGTGCGGCGGCCGGCGGGCGCCGGAGCGGCGAGCCCCGCGGACGCCCCGGCGGTGGCCGCCTTCCGCGGCATCCCGTACGCGGCCTCGCCGGCCGGCGCGCTGCGCTTCTCGCCGCCGCGCCCGCACGAGGGCTGGACCGGCGTACGGGACGCGGCGCGTCCCGGACCCGCCGTGCCGCAGGGCCCGTCACGCCTGGAGCGCGTGATGGGGGCGCGGACGCCCGACTGGGACGAGGACGGCTGCCTGACCCTGAACGTCTGGAGCCCGGCCGACGCGCCGGACGCGGGCCGGCCCGTGCTGGTGTGGTTCCACGGCGGCGGTTTCACCAGCGGCTGCGGCGGCTGGGACTGGTACGACGGCGCCCGGCTCGCCGCGCTCGGCGACCTCGTCGTGGTCACCGCCAATTACCGTGTCGGCCCGCTCGGCTGGCTCTTCCTGCCCGAGGCCGGAGTGGCCAACCTCGGCCTCCAGGACCAGGCCGCTGCGCTGCGCTGGGTGCACGAGAACATCGCGGCCTTCGGCGGCGACCCCGGCCGCATCACCGTCGGCGGCCAGTCGGCGGGCGCGTACGCGGCCCTGTCCCTCGCGGTCGCCGAGCCCACCCGCGGCCTGGTGCGCCGGGTCGTCGCACAGAGCGGGCCGTGGGGAATGCCGCCCCAGGACCCGGCCGCGGCCGCCGAGACCACGGCGGACTTCCTGCGCCTGCTGGACGTGCCCGACAAGGCGGCCGTGCCCGGCAACGAGGCGGCCGCACTGCGGGAGTTGCGTGCCCTGCCGGTGGAGCGGCTGCTCGCCGCGTACGCCCGGCTGGCGGCGGACCGCGCCCGCCCGGGCCGCCTCGCGCCGCCCATGTACCCGGTGCTCGGCGGCACCGGCCTGCCGGTGGCGCTCCGGCAGGCCGTGGCGGACGGCGCCCTGGGCGGCACCGAGCTGCTGATCGGCACGGTACGGGACGAGATGACCGCGTTCCTGGCGTTCGACGCGGCGGCCCGGGCCTGCACCCGGGACGACGTCCTGCGGATCATGTGCGAGGACGCCCGCGGCGACTTCCGCGACGGCGGCCGTGCCGAGGCGGCCGTCGCGTACGACGACTTGGCGCGGCTGCGGCCGGACGCGTCACCGGCGGACCTGCTGACCGAGGCGGCCACCGGCTGGATGTTCCGGGACGGCGCCACCCGCATCGCGGAGCAGCGCGCCGCGCAGGGCACACCCGCGTACGTCTACCGCTTCGACCGGGCCCCGGACGGCGACGACGGCACGCTGGGCGCCACCCACTGCGCGGAACTGCCGTTCCTGTTCGGTACCTTCGACGCCTACCCGCGGAGCCCGATGCTGGGACGCACCGGCCCGGAGGACCGCCGGCTGGCGCGCGCGTTCGGCGGCGCGCTGGCCGCCTTCGCGGCCACCGGCACGCCCAACGGGCCGGGGCTCGCGGACTGGCGGCCGTACCTCGGCGGGCCGGCGCCCGAGGTGATGTACTTCGGGTGAGCGCGGGGCCGGGGCCCCGGCCGCCGTCCCCCCGCGCGTCTTCCGGCGCGCCCGGTTCCGTACGGCCTCGTGGGGGCCGGTGAGGAAACGGAGCGGGACAAGCGCCGAGCGGGGGAGACCGCGATGCACGGAACGTTCACCGAGGCGTACGAGGAAGCGCTCGCCACCTGGGGCGGGGACGTCGAACGCCTCGACATCCGTACGCCGTTCGGCGTCACCCGCGTCAACCGCGCCGGACCGGAAGGGGCCCCGCCGCTGCTCCTGCTGCCCGGCGGCGGGGACTCGTCCGCCGCCTGGTCCGCCAACATCCCCGCATGGTCCCGCACCCACCGGGTGCTGGCCGTCGACCTGATCGGCGACGTGGGCCTCAGCCGCCCGGCCGGGGGACGGCGGATCAGCAGCGTCGCCGACCTCGTCCGGTGGCTCGACGCGCTGCTGGACGGCCTGGGCGTCGGACGGGCCGCCCTCGCCGGGCACTCCTACGGCGCCTGGATCGCCCTCCACCACGCCCTGGCCTCGTCCCGGGTCAGCCGCCTCGTCCTGCTCGACCCGACCGGCTGCTTCGCCGGGTACCGGCCCGGGTACCTGCTGCGGGCGCTGCCGACGCTGCTCGCGCCGAGCCCCGCGCGCGTCCGCTCGTTCCTGCGCTGGGAGAGCGGCGGCGCGCCGCTGGACCCCGCCTGGCTGCGGTTGCAGGAGGCGGCGGCCGGTTTCGACAAGGCCCGGCCCGTCGCGGGGCCGCGGCCGGCGGCGGAGGCTCTGCGCGCGCTGCGGACACCGGTGCTGGTCGTGCTGGCCGGCCGCGGCCGCCCCCACGATGCCGGGCGGGTGGCGAAGGCCGCCGCGGCGCTGCTTCCCGATGCGGGGATCACGGTCCTGCCCGGCAGCAGCCACCACGGGATGCAGCATCAGGCGGCGGGTGAGATCAACGCGAGGGTGGGGGCGTTCCTCGGGCAGGGAACCCTGGCGCCCGGCTGAGACGGGGGCGGAACCGGGCCGTGATCGCGCCCGGCGGGGCGGGCCTTCGCGGCGGGGTGGGCCTTCGCCCTACACGCCGGCCCGGTGGCCCTTCGGCTCGGCCGGCGCCAGCGCCGCCTTCGTCACGTCGGCGACGAGTTCCACCACGTCGGGCCCGTACGCCTGCGAGTTGACGACCTTCAGCAGCAGGCAGAACTGCCCGTCGGTGCCGTACTTGCGGGCCAGCCGCGCCCGGTTGCGCACCAGGTGGCGGACGGCGGCGCGGTGGGTGACCGGGCGCTGCCCGGCCGCGAGGAAGACCGGCCGGCCGCTCGCGACGGCGGTGAGCCGGGCCAGCAGCACGTACTCCACCGCGCCGGGCTCCATCCGGTACGTCGAGCCGCCGACGGCGAACGTCCCGCGCCCGATGCCGTGTTCGTCACCGGGGTGGACGGCGACGCCCGGCAGCAGGTTCGCCAGGTGAGCCGCGAGGCGCCGGTGCGCGGTCGGGTCACCGACACAGAACTCGGTGCGGGCGCCGAAACCCTGGAGTCCGGTGTCGTGCGGCGCGACCTCCGCGTGCGCCCCGCACGTCTCCACCACCGAGGCCAGGCCGAGCAGGGCGAGCGCGTCGTGCCGCGGGATGCTCCAGTGGGCCGACGTGCTGTCCCGGTGGGTGACCAGCACGCACTCCGACCCGTCGGGCAGCCCGAAGAAGCTCTGCTCGCGGCTCAGCTTGCGGCGCGCCACGGCGGTGTGCGCGGCCCAGCCGGCCGCGGC
The DNA here is from genome assembly GCF_040679095.1 of Streptomyces sp. NPDC052496. Lineage (NCBI taxonomy): Bacteria > Bacillati > Actinomycetota > Actinomycetes > Kitasatosporales > Streptomycetaceae > Streptomyces > Streptomyces sp. NPDC052496. The sequence goes on along the minus strand of NZ_JBFAUH010000007.1, from coordinate 270,832 downwards.
GCCCGCGGCGAGGGCGGCCGCCGCCACGATCACGAGGAGCAGGGTGTGGTCCATGGCGGGGGAGCGTAGCGGCTGTCCGGGAGTGTGTTCGAACGCGGGGCGGGCGGCTGGGCTGCCTTGCCCGGTTCCGTACGGACATGGGCGCACCGCCCGCTGTGCGGCGGCCCGTACGGACATGGGAGCGCCGTCCGCTGTGCGGCGGCCCGTACCGTTGCGCACCGGCGGCCGTTCCGCCGTTCGCGCCCCTTTCGCGCCCTGCCCTCGCGCCCCCTGTCGCCCCCGTGATCACGCAGGTAGGCTCCGGCCCCTGCCGCCCGAACAGGCCAGGAGGGAACGCCGTATGACACCTGCCCGACGCCTTTCCGTACTGGGGGTGGTCGCCGCGCTCGCCGGTTCGCTGACCGCCGTCCCGGCCGCGGCCCAGTCACCGGCCGCCGCCCCGCCGTCCGCTCCGGCCGGGCTGTCCGCGAAGACCCCGAAGACCCCGCCGAAGGTGCCGGTCGCGACCGGTTACGGCGGCGCGGTCTCCAGCGTGGACGCCGACGCCTCGGCCGCCGGCATCGAGGTGCTGCGCAAGGGCGGCAACGCGGTGGACGCCGCGGTCGCCACCGCGGCGGCCCTCGGCGTCACCGAGCCGTACTCCGCCGGTGTCGGAGGCGGCGGCTACTTCGTCTCGTACGACGCCAAGTCCCGCACCATACGCACCCTCGACGGCCGCGAGACCGCGCCGCTCAGCGCGGACAGCGGCCTCTTCCTGGAGAACGGCAAGCCGGTCCCGTTCGCCGAGGCGGTCACCAGCGGCCTGTCCGTCGGCACCCCCGGCACGCCCGCGACCTGGGACACCGCGCTGGACCGGTGGGGCACCCGCCCGCTGCGCGAACTCCTGAAGCCCGCGGAGAGACTGGCCCGCGACGGCTTCACGGTCGACGAGACGTTCCGTGCGCAGACCGCCGCCAACGAGGAGCGCTTCCGCGACTTCCCGGCCACCGCCCGCCTCTTCCTTCCCGGCGGCAAGCTGCCGGTGGTCGGCTCCACCCTCAAGAACCCGGACCTGGCCCGTACGTACAAGGAGCTGGGGGACAAGGGCGTCGACGCGCTGTACCACGGGCGGCTCGGCAGGGACGTCGTACGGACCGTCCAGCAGCCGCCGGTGCGGCCCGGCGCCGGCCGCAAGGTACGGCCCGGCGACCTGACGGCGAAGGACCTGCGGGAGTACGAGGTGCGCCGCCAGGCGCCGACCAGGGCCCGCTACCGGGGCCTGGACGTGTACGGCATGGCGCCCGGCTCCTCCGGCGGCACCACGATCGCCGAGGCGCTCAACATCCTGGAGCGCAGCGACCTGTCGAAGCTGAGCGAGAAGGACTACCTGCACCGCTACATCGAGGCGAGCCGCATCGCCTTCGCCGACCGTGGACGCTGGGTCGGCGACCCGGAGTTCGAGGACGTGCCGACGCGCGGCCTGACCTCGCAGCGTTTCGCCGACTCCCGGGCCTGCCTGATCAAGGACGACGCGGTGCTCACCAGCCCGGTGGCGCCCGGTGACCCGCGCCACCCGCAGCCCTGCGGGACCGGTGGCCGGGCCGCCCCGACGACGTACGAGGGCGAGAACACCACCCACCTGACCGTCGCCGACAAGTGGGGCAACGTCGTCGCCTACACCCTCACCATCGAGCAGACCGGCGGCAGCGGCATCGTCGTACCGGGCCGCGGCTTCCTGCTCAACAACGAGCTGACGGACTTCTCCTTCGCCCCGGCGAACCCGGCCGTGCACGACCCGAACCTGCCGGGTCCGGGCAAGCGCCCGCGGTCCTCGATGTCCCCGACGATCGTGCTGCGGGACGGCCGCCCGGTCGTGGCGCTGGGCTCGCCCGGCGGCGCGACCATCATCACCACCGTCCTGCAGAGCCTGCTGAACCACCTGGACCGCGGGATGCCGCTGGTCGACGCCATCGCCGCGCCCCGCGCCAGCCAGCGCAACGCGGCCGCCACCGAGCTGGAACCCGGCCTGTGGAACAGCCCGGTCCGCGCCCAGTTGGAGGCCATCGGCCATACGTTCACCCGCAACCCGGAGATCGGTGCCGCGACCGGCGTACAGCGCCTGCCGGACGGACGCTGGCTGGCGGCGGCGGAGAAGCAGCGGCGCGGGGGCGGATCGGCGATGGTGGTACGGCCCAAGGGGTGAGCGGTCGGGGCGTACCAAGGGGGGCGGGCCGAGGGAAGCGGGTAAAGGCTCAGGGCGGAGCTCTGCGTACCACCCCAATCGGTACACAACGGGAGTATACGTACGTTAATTGACCGTACGATAAGTTTCCCGATGTGAACGACGACCCGAACGACCACCCGCCCCCCTCCCCGGACGGCGACCTGGACGTGGACGCCTTCGCCACCGCGGTCGAGCACGTCAACCGCTTCTACGCCCGGCTCCCCACACCGGCGAAACTCTCCCTCACCACCCTGTCGGTGCTGGACACCCTCGCGTACGCCGACGGGCCGCTGCGGCTGACCGACCTGACCAGGACCGAGCAGGTCAGCCAGCCCGGCATCACCCAGCTCGTCACCCGCCTGGAACGCGACGGACTCGTGGAGCGCCGCCCCGACCCCAGCGACGGACGCGCCGTCCTCGTCCGCATCACCGAGGCGGGCCGGCGGATCGGCCGCTCCCGCCACACGGACCGCACCCGCCACCTGGAACCGCTGGTGGCCCAGCTGACCTCCGGGCAACGGCAGGCGCTCGCCGACGCGCTGCCGGCCCTGACCCGCCTCGCGGAACTGGGCCGGCACCGGCCGTGACGCCCCGGACGCGCCGTTGAAGCGGGCGCCGCCCCCGGTTACCGTCGAAGTTGTTCGTTCGAACGAACATGTGCCGGTGAGGGGGAGCCATGGGCCTACGGGACAACGGCACCAGGGAGTACGAAGGGCTGGCCGAGCAGGCCGCGGCGCTGGCGGCGGGACAGGTGTCCTCGGCCGAGCTGGTACGGCGGTCGCTGGAGCGCATCGACGCCACCCAGGACACGGTCAACGCCTTCCGGCGGGTCCGCGCCGAGGCCGCGCTCACCGAGGCCGCCGCGGCCGACCGGCGCCTGGCCGCGGGTGAGCGGCTGCCGCTGCTCGGCGTGCCGGTCGCCGTCAAGGACGACACCGATGTGGCGGGCGAGCCCACCGCGTTCGGGTGCGCCGGGGAGTTCCCGCCCAAGTCCGCCGACGCCGAGGCCGTACGGCGGCTGCGCGCGGCCGGCGCGGTCGTCGTCGGCAAGACCAACTCCTGCGAGCTGGGACAGTGGCCGTTCACCGAGGGGCCCGCCTTCGGCGACACCCGCAACCCCTGGAACCCCGGCCACACGCCCGGCGGTTCGTCGGGCGGCTCGGCCGCCGCGGTCGCCGACGGGCTGGTGCCGGCCGCCCTCGGTACGGACGGCGCCGGCTCGGTCCGCATCCCCGCCGCCTGGACCCACCTCGTCGGCATCAAGCCCCAGCGCGGCCGGATCTCCACCTGGCCCGAAGCGGAGGCGTTCCAAGGCATCACGGTGCTGGGCCCGTTGGCCCGTACGGTCCGTGACGCGGCGCTGCTGCTCGACGCCGCCGCCGGCAACCACGACGGCGACCCGCACCGGCCCCGCCCGGTCGCGGCACGCGCCGCGGCCGACCGCGACCCGGGACGGCTGCGGATCGCCCTGTCCTGGAAACCGGCCTTCACCGGTACGCCCAAACCGCTCCACCCCGAGGTGCGCACGGCCGTCACCGCCCTCGCCCGCGCCCTCGCCGGCCTCGGCCACCACGTCGAGGAGGCCGAACCGGACTACGGGCTCATCGGCCTCGCGTTCGTGCCCCGGGCCACGGCCGGCGTACGGGAGTGGGCGCTGCGGGTGCCCGACCGCGCGCTCCTGGACCGCCGTACGCGCGCGGCGGCCCGGCTGGGGCGGCTGCTCGGCGGCCCCGTGCTGCGCCGGGCGCGGGTGGCGGAGCGGCGGCAGCACGCGCGGGTGGGCGCGCTGTTCGGCCCGTACGACCTCGTCCTGACACCGACCACGGCCGCGCCGCCGCCGCGCATCGGCACGCTCGCGCGGATGAACGGCTGGCAGACGGACCGGGCCATGATCGCCGCGTGTCCGTACGCCTGGCCGTGGAACGTCCTCGGGTGGCCGGGCATCAGCGTACCGGCCGGCTTCACCGCGGGCGGGCTCCCCCTGGGCGCCCAACTCCTCGGCCCCGCCCACTCGGAACCGCTGCTGATCTCGCTGGCGGCCCAGCTGGAGGCGGAGTTGCGGTGGTACGAGCGGTGGCCCGAGGTGGGGGCGGGGAGCGTGGGGGAGGGGGCGGTGGTGGCCATGGAAGGCAGGGGGGAGCGGTGTTCGACGCGGGGGCGGGCGCGGGTGCGGGGCCTGAAGGCGGCGGCCGGCCGGCTCCGGACGGCGGGCGGTTCCGGTCCGGCGGACGCGGTGGACCGGTGACGGCGCGCGGCGCGGGGCGGAGAGGCACGGGAGCCGGACAGGCGGGGAGGACGGACCCGGACTCCGGCTCCCTGGCGGGCCCGGACCACGGATCCGGTACGGGCCGGGAGCGCGGCCCCCGGCCCGTACCGGGCCAGGCGGGCGGCGACACCCGGCGCTGCATCATCGGTGCCGTGCTGCGCATCATCGGGCAGGACGGCATCGCCGCCGTCACCAACCGGCGCATCGCCAAGGAGGCCGGCGTCTCGCTGGGGTCGGTGACGTACCACTTCGCGACCCAGCACGACCTGCTGCGGGAGAGCCTGCTGCGGTTCGTCGCCGAGGAGACCCGGCGGTTCACCGAACTGGCCGAGGACAGCTGCCTCGACCGGATCGGGCTGCCCGAGGCCGCCGCGCTGGTCGGCCAGGTGGCGGGCGGCACGGAGTTCGACAGCGAGCACATCGCGCCGTTCGAGCTGTATGTGCAGGCGGGCCGCGACGAGCGGCTGCGGACGGCCGCGGCCGAGTGCTTCGCCGCGTACGACCGGCTCGCCGCCCGCATCCTGACGGCGCTCGGCGTCGCCGACGCGGAGCGGCTGGCGGGCACCGTGGTCGCCCTGGTCATGGGCCGGCAACTGCGGCGTCTGGCCACCGGCTCGACCGCCGAGGACCTGGTCGACTCGCTGCTGCTCCTGGCCGGACGGCAGGCGCTGCCGCGCGGCTGACGCCGGCCGGTCACCGGCCGCCGGGGCCGGTGTCCCGCGCACCGCGCCTGCGCCTCGCGCGCTGTGCCTGTGAGACGCCGGCGACCGGCGTCTCACAGGCTCCCCTCCTCCCCCCGGTGCGTGAGTGCCTGACCCCCGTCCAAGCACTCACGGCACCGCCCCTCGTGGGGGTAGGTCTGTCGGCCCGCGCCGGGGAGGGCGCGGGTGATGTGGTCGACAGCGGGCGGCTGCCGCGGGGCTCAGTGCCCCATGCCGGCGCCGCCGTCCACCGGGACGACGGCCCCGGTGACGTACGAGGCCCCGTCGCCGGCCAGCCAGCGCACCGCCGCGGCGATGTCCTCGGGGCGGGCCATCCTGCCGAGGGGGATCTGCTCGACCATGGCGTCCAGGCGGTCCTGGGGGAGCGCCGTGGCCATGTCGGTCCGGGTGAGGCCCGGAGCGACCACGTTGGCGGTGATGTTGCGCGAGCCCAGTTCGCGGGCGAGGGAGCGGGCCAGGCCGACGAGTCCGGCCTTGGCCGCCGCGTAGTTCGCCTGGCCGGCCTCGCCGCGCAGGCCGACGGTCGAGCCGACGAAGATCATGCGGCCCTTGCGGGCGCGCAGCATGCCGCGGGTGGCGCGCTTGGCCAGCCGGTACGCGGCCGTCAGGTTGGTCGCCACGACGTCCGTGAAGTCGTCCTCGGACATCCGCATCAGCAGGGCGTCGCGGGTGATGCCGGCGTTGGCCACCAGCACCTCGACCGGGCCGTGCGCCGCCTCGATCTGCCGGAACGCCGCCTCGACCTGCTCCGGGTCGGTGATGTCGCACCGGACGCCCAGGACACCGGCGGGCGGCTCGCCCGAGCGGTACGTGACGGCGACCTTGTCCCCGTCGGCGGCCATGGCTTCCGCGATCGCCCGGCCGATACCCCGGTTGCCACCGGTGATGAAGACGCTGCGGCTCATGGGGCCCTCTCGGTTGCTGCTGGTGTCGCCCGGCTCCCGCCGGTGGGCGGTCGCGGTGCGTCCGCGGGGCGGTGCGGTGCGGCTGCCCTCGCGCGGTCAGTCACTCTGGCACAAACCGACTGACCGTTCTCCTCCGCTGCCGGTCACATGGGGTGACCGGCACCGGGAGTTCCGGTAGGCGGCGTGCCGCTCCAGTGGAAGAAATGAGGAAAGTGGCAGGTTTTGGGGTGATTCGCGAGACGGACAGTGCGGGGAGGGGTGGGTCCGGTGCGTAGCGACAACGGGTTAAAGTCGGCCGTAACTTTTCGATCCTTTTACCGAATCGCTGGGAGTTTGGCGAAGGATGTCCAGTAAGCACCGGCTCGGTGACTTCCTGCGCGACTGGCGCGGCCGCCGGGACGCCCATCAGGTGCCCGGTTTCACCGCCAGATTCGGCCACCGGGACCGCCGCGGCATCACCCAGGCCGAGATGGCGGCGCTCACCGGCGTCACCGAAGGCTGGTACCGCAGGCTGGAGTCCGGCCGGATCGAGCGGCCGAAGACCGAGTGGCTGGAGCGCATCGTGCGCATCCTCGACCTCGACGAGGCCCAGCGGCACACCCTCTTCGTCTACGCGCGGGGCCAGGTGCCGCCGCCGCTGTACCGCCCGGCCGGCTCCGTGGACCCGTCCACGTCCGCGCTCATCCAGGTGCAGCCCTGGCCGGCGTACCTGTCCGACGCGGCGTGGGACGTGCTCCTGTACAACGCGGCCTGCGAGCAGGACTGGCCGTGGATGAAGCACGGCGTCAACGTCATGATCTGGGCGCTGACCTACCCCGAGGCCCGCCTCCAGCTGATCGACTGGGAGGAGTCCTGGGCCAAGCCGATGGCGTCCCAGCTCCGGCTGGCCGCCGCCGAGCAGCCGGAGAACCGCCGGCTGGCGGAGGTCGTCGAGGAGATCAAGGAGCGCGACCGGGTCGCGGCCCGGCTGCTCACCGACGACCTCACCACCGTCACCCACCCGGACGGTGACCGGCGCTGGCTGTACCTGCCCGGCCACGGGGACGAGGAGTTCGAGGTCACCTTCCGCTGCTTCGCGCCGCTCAGCGACCGTACGCAGCGGTTCATGCTCGTCGTGCCGTGCGACTACGCGCCGGCGAGCTGAGCCATGCCCTCGACCAGCTCGAACGTGGTGGACGGCACGCCCGCCACGCCCGCCTCCTGGTAAGCGGCCGCGACCGCGGTGAACAGCCGCTCGGGGTGCGCCTTGCCGCCCGCGTACTCCTTCTTGACCAGGCGGGCCGCCTCGGCCAGCTCCGTACCCGCGCGGGCGTGGGCGGTGGCCGTGTCGAGGATCCGGGCCAGCTCGTCGCGGAAGGCCGTCAGGTGGGCCCGGTCGGCGAGCGGGCCGTGGCCGGGCACGAAGGTCGTGGCGCCGGTGGCCAGGAGGGTGTCGCAGGCGGTGACGCAGGACGAGAGCGAGCCCGACCAGACGATCATGTGCCCGCCGTGGAACAGGGCGTCTCCGGTGAACACCACCCCGTCCTCGGGCACGTGCAGCGCGACGTCGCCCGCGCTGTGCCCGGCGCCCAGGTCGAGCAGCCGTACCGCCGTACGGCCGACGGTGAGGTCCAGGCTGCCGGTGAAGGTCCGGGTGGGCGGGGTGACGGTGATGCCGCCGAAGTCGAAGGCGCCGAAGTGCTCGACGGCGTAGGCGGTGACCGCGGTGGACGGCTCGCCGCTGCTCAGGGCCGACAGCACGGCCGGGGACATCTCCTGGCACAGGTGCGCGGCCGACGCCTCGGACGTGATGACCTGCGCGCCCGGCACCAGTTCGTTGCCCCAGGTGTGGTCGCCGTTCTGGTGGCTGTTGACCACGGTGGTCACCGTCGCGTCCGGTACGGCGCCGGCGACCGCGGCCAGCAGCTCCCGGGTGAGCCCCAGCGTGAACTGAGTGTCCATCAGGAGCGCTTCGCCGTCGGACGCCACGAGCCCGCAGTTGCTGTATCCCCAGGCGGTGCTGTCGTGCGTCCACGCCCAGGTGGTCGGGGACAGCGGGACGAGGCGGGGCGTGCTCAAGGGAGGTCCATTCTCTCGCGGGGGGTCGCTGCCGCGGCGGCGCGGCGTACGGAGGTGCGGCGCACCCCGACGGAAGAGGATGCCCCGGCTCCGCAAGGGGCCAATGTACTCACCACCTGTCGGGAACACCCACTCAAGATGGCTGATTGCTCGCGTTCCGGCCGAAGCGCCGCCCCACGGCGGGCCCGGCCCGGCCGCACGGTGACCAGTCTCACCCCGGTCAGATCACGCGGAAGAGGTCGGCGGCGGCGTGCACGTCGGTGAGGTCCTCGATGGAGCGCAGGTTGTCGCACAGGGCCTCCAGGACCGAGCCGCTCCCGGCGGCGTCCGGGGCGCCGATGGCCACGCCGAAGACGCGGAAGCCCAGCAGGCGCTTGGCCTCGTTCCAGGTGCGCGTCCACTCCTCGGAGACCTCGCATTCGTCGTCGGTGAGCAGGACGATGTCGCCGCGCCCGCGGGCGGCGTCGTCGAACTCCTCCGCCAGCAGTTCACGCGCCGCAGACAGGGGCGTCTGATAACTGGTGCCGCCGCCGAGGAACGTCTCCGCGAACTCGACCACCCGGGCGATGCCGACGGGCTCACCGGCCGGGAAACGGAACACCTTGAACTGCCCGGCGGCGGAGAACAGGATGCCGGCGAAGTCGCGCCCGGCGTGACGCGCCTGGTCCAGCAGGGCCAGGGCACACGCCTTGGCCCACGCCTCCCGGGTGCCGCCGCTGGGCCCCTCCGCGTACATGGAGTGCGAGGTGTCGATGCACGCGATGATCGCGCCCTGGCCGGTGATCTGCTCCCCCTGGCTGTCGTAGAGCATCAGCTCCCCGGCGGCATAGCGCGCGGCGAACACCGCCCGCAACTCGGGCAGCCCGAGATTGGCCAGTTCAGAGGGGATGACACGGGAGAGATCGTCGCCGAGCGTGACGCCCACCAGCTCCCCGGCGGTGTTCTCGACCTTGCGGGCGCGCTCACCGCTCGCCATCTGCCGGAAGCGGCCGATCAGGTCGGCCCACCGGGCGAGCCGGCTGGTGCGCAGCCGCTCCGCGAGCCGCGCCCGCTGGTCGAACGCCAGCCGCTCCAGCTCGCCGGGGCCGACGCCCCACGCCCGCATCAGCGCGGCCTCCTCCCGCACGGTGCCGGCGGCCTGCGCCACCCCCTGCCGCGCGGCGGCCCGGACGGCGGGGGCCGCCGCCGCGAGCGCCTGCCTGGCGTCCCGGACAGCCCGCTGACCAGCGGCCTGCGCCGCTTCGGCAGCCTGCACCGCCTGCTGTACGGCGTCGGCGGCCGGGTCCGGAACGGTGCCGTCCTCGCCGGCCTCTTCAGCGGCGTGCCGGAGCGCCTCGCCCACCGCGGCCGCCGCGCCGTCGGCGTCCTGCCGGGCCTGCGTCGCCCGGTCGGCCTGGTCCTGGGCGGCCCGGGAGCGCGCCAGCATCCGGCGCACGGCCGCGGCCTGGGCGAGTACGGCCATGGCGGCGGCGTACGGGTCACCGGCCGTCTCCCGGTGCAGCTCGGCGAACTCCGGTGACTCCACCAGCGAGACGATGACCTGATGGTTGACCAGCCGGGAGGGAGCCATCGCCGCGGCCGCACGCAGGCGCGGGCCCGCCTTGTAGGCAGCCAGGAACACATCGGCCAGCAGGTCGGCGGCGCCCTCGTGATGCTCGCTCAGCTCCGCCGCCAGCTCGCGCAGCCCGGCCGACTGCGTGGCGGTGTCGCGCCACGTGAACCGGTCGAACCGGTCCGCCACCACGGCCCCGACGTGCTCCTCCCCGGTCGCGGCGGACCGCCCCAGCCACACCCCGGCCGAGCCCGCCAGGTCGTCCAGCCTGCTCATCGTCCCGCCCCCGCTCAGAGCTGGGCCTGCACCATGCTCGCGTCCACGCCCAGGGCCTCGGTGAGGACCCGGGCGCGGACGGCGCGCCGGCGGCCGGCGACCCGGTCGATGGCGGCGGTGGAGCGGCCGGCGCCCACCGCCTCCGCGCGCAGCTTCTCCAGCCGCTGCCCCGCTCGGGCGAGCTTGTGGTGGGCGTTCTTGATGACCCACTCGCTCAGCGCCTCGCGGGACTGCCCGGCCATCGCGTCGAGCTGGGCCTCCAGCTCCGCGAGGGCGTCGGCCAGGTCGAGCGCTTCCTTGGCGTCCGGGTTGACCAGCTGCAGCACCTCACGCTCGACGGCCGGGCGCTCGGCGGGGGAGTCCCACAGCACATGGGTCAGCACCGACAGGTCGGTCTCGGCGACCGCCGGGCGGCCGTCCAGGTACGCGGACGCCTGGAGCAGCCGCACCGCCTGCCGCCAGCGGCGGTCGGAGGCGATCAGCTCCCTGCGGCGCAACGCGGCCCGCAGCGTGCACACCGCGTCCACGATCCCGTCCGGGACCGCCACGTCCGGCACGGACTCGGCCACGGCGTGCTGCAGCGCGGCCAGTTCGACGGTGGTGCGGACCGGCGCCGCCGGGCGGCTGACGGCGGAGCGGACCAGCGCGGCGAAGTTCGACGGGTCTTCCAGGTACCCGACCTCGATCCGCACCAGCAGCCGGTCGTAGACCGCCGCCGCGTCCTCCCCGCCGGGCAGCTCGTTGCTCGCCGTGATGGCACCGATCAGCGGGCAGCGGATCGGCGCGCCGCCGCTCTCCGGGTGGTAGATCCGCTCGTTGAGATAGCCCAGCGTCTCGTTGAGGGCCGCCGTGGAGCACTTGAAGATCTCGTCGATGAACGCGACGTGCGCGGTCGTGGCGCGGCCGTCGTAGACCTGGCGGTACTCGCCGCGCGCCAGCGCGGCCACGTCGACGGGACCGAACATCTTCGTCGGCGCGGTGAACTTGGACAGCAGGATCTCCCAGTAGGCCGCCCCCTCGATCCGGCCCGTCAGTTCCCGCGCCAGCTCGGACTTGGCCGTCCCGGGCGGCCCCAGCACCAGCGAGTGCTGCCCGGCGAGCAGCGTCACCACCAGCGTCCGCACCACGTCGGCCCGCTCGTAGAAGCGGTCCGACAGCTCCTCGCCGATCGCCCGGAGTCTTCCCGCCGTGTCCAGCACGTCCCCTGCCCCCACCCTCAACTCCCTGCCCGCGACAGCCCGAACCGGATCTCTGCCCGAGCAAGATAACTCGGCGCCGAGGCAGCAGTGCCGGCCCGCCCTGCCCGGGCTACTCCGCGTCCCGCGGTTCCAGCGCCTCGGTGGCCGGGCCTTGCAGGACCGAGCCGTCCGGCGCGAAGCGGGAGCCGTGGCAGGGGCACTCCCACGCCTTCTCCGTCGCGTTGAAGGCGACCAGGCAGCCCAGGTGGGTGCAGCGCGCCGACACGGCGCGGGTGGTCCCGTCCTCGTCGCGGTAGACCGCGCAGCGGCGGCCCCGCACCCGTACGACCGCGCCGTCACCGGGGGCGATGTCCGCCACCGAGTCGGCGTAGGAGGTGCGCAGCCGGTCGCCGACGAAGTGCCGGCCGACCTCGGCCTGGTGCTTGAGGAAGGCGGGGGCCTCCCGGACGGTGCTCCACAGCCGGCGCGGGTCGTAGAGCCCGGCCCACGGCGGCGGATCCCCGGCGATCAGGCCGGTCAGCAGGCGTCCGGCGACCACACCGCCGCTCAGGCCCCAGCCGCCGAACCCGGTGGCGACATAGGTGTGCCGCGCGCCCGGGTGGAAGGGGCCGATCAGCGGAACGGTGTCGGTGGCGTCGTTGTCCTGGGTCGCCCACCGGTACGCCACCTCCGTACCGGGGAAGTGCCGGTGCGTCCAGGCGGTCAGCGTCGCGAACTTCTCGCCGGCGTCGGCCGTGCCCGGCTTGAACGTCTCGCCCGTGACGATGAGCAGCCGCCGCCCGTCACCGTACGGCGCGGTGCGCACGGACCGCTTGCCCTCCTCCTGGGTGATGAACATGCCGCCCGGATCCCGGCCGGCGTCGATCGGGGCCGCCACCACCACCTCCCGCCGCGGCGACAGCCGGGTGAACAGCAGGGCCCGGTCGAAGACCGGATAGTGGGTGGCGACCACGACATCGTGCGAGGTGACGGTGGTGCCCGTCTCCGTCGTCACCCGGCAGGGGGAACCTTCGTGCAGGCCGGTGGCCCGGGTGCGCTCGTGGATGACGCCGCCACGGGCACGGAAGTCCTCCGCCAGCGCGAGCAGGTACTTGCGCGGATGGAACTGGGCCTGGTCCTCGACCCGCACCGCGCCCGCCACCGGGAACGGCAGCCCGGTCTCGGTGACGAAGGAGGCCGTCAGCCCGGCCTCCCGGGCGGCCTCCGCCTCCGCCCGCAGCTGCCCGGCGCTCCGCGGGTCGCGTACGTACGTGAACGCGGGGCCGCGCTCCAGGTCGCAGTCGACGCCGAGCTCCCCGGCGGTCCGGACAACGTGCTCGACGGCCCCCTGCTGGGACCGGGCGTAGTCGCGGGCGCCCTCGGGGCCGCGGGTGCGGCGCAGCCGGTCGTAGACCAGGGTGTGGAGCGCGGAGAGCTTGGCGGTCGTGTAGCCCGTGACCCCGGCCGCGATCCGGTCCGCCTCCAGCAGCACGACCCGCCGGCCGGCCTTGGCCAGCTCCCAGGCCGTACTCAGCCCGGCGACCCCGCCGCCGATCACCGTCACGTCGGTTTCGGTGTCCTCGGTGAGCGGCGGGTAGGACGTGCTGCTCGTGGTGGCGATCCAGTACGACTCGTCCCGGCCGGACAGTCCCTCGTTGTCGGTCATGCGACACGGGTGCCCCGCCGGGCCCGCCCGAAGCACGGCCGCGCCCCGGCTCCCCCGGACGGGCCTGCGGAAAGCCGGTGAGCAGCGGGGCCGCGCCCCGCGCGGGCACCCGCTCCGGGCCCGCCGGGCCGCAACGGGGCGCTGTGTCCCGGCCACGTCCGCGGACCGGGCCCCACCACCGGCGACGGCGGGCGGCCGCACCGTCCCGGGCGGGGGCCCGTGGGATCCGCCCGTGGCGCGGCCGCAATCCAGGCCGAAACCCGGCTGGTGCCGGATGCGGGCCGGGCGTGAGGTGGGACGGGCGGACGTACGGGGGCCGGGGGAGGGGAGAGAGGAACGTGACAGGGGAACAACCGGGCACGCCGGTGGAGGAGTTCGCGCGCTTCCTGCGCGGGCTGACCCAGCTGCTCGACCGGACGGCCGGATGGTACGGGATCTTCACCCTCCGCGACCCCGAAGGGCTGCGGGCCTGCCTGGACGGGCGGGACGTACCGCCCTGGGACGTGGTGGAGTCGCTGCTCCACGACCTCGCCGAACAGCGCGGCGCACACACCGTACGCACCGCCGGGCCACGGGCGCGCCGGCTCCACCAGGCGGCGGTCGCGGCGTACGACGCCCGGCCGGGCGCCCCCGCCCGCCTGGCGGACCGGCTCGACGTGATGCTGCGCGAACGGCAGTACGCGGCGCTGCGCGGCAGGGAACTGCTCGCCGCGCTGCGAACGGCGGACGGCGGCCCCGAGACGGAGCGGCTGACCGGCGAACTGGCCTGGGCCCGCGACGACCACGCACGGACCGGCGCCCGGGTGCGCGAACTCCAGGCCCGTGTCGACGCGTCGGCCGAGCGGGCGGCGGTCCGCCGGCTCCCGGGCGACGCCGCCGGTCCTGCCGCCCCGCGCGCCCCCGCCGGCGCCGCCCGGCTCGCCCGGTTGCGGGCGGCCGGGCGCGGTGGCGAGGCGCACGCCCTGCTGTGCGCCGCCGCGCACGCCCACCCCGCCGAGCTGCCCGTCCTCATCGGGGAGTTGGAGAGCGCCGGCCTGGCGGCGGAAGTACCGACGCTGCTCTGGGAGGCCGCGTGCCTGCCGCCCGCCCGCCTCGCCGCTGCCGCCGACGCGCTCGCCGCCGCCGGGCGTACGTCCGAGAGCGCGCGCCTGCTGCGCCAGGGCGTCACCCGCCCCGTGGCGGAAGTGGCGCACACGGCGCTGGCCCTGCTCGGAGCGGGCCGCCCGGCCCAGGCCCGGGAACTGTTCGCGGCGCTGGTCCGGGCCCGTACGCCCGAGGAAGCGGTGGAGGCCGCCGCGAGCGCGCCGGCCGAGCTGACCCCGCTGCTCCTGGACGCGGCCGCCGGCGTCTCACCGCACCGCCACCGCGCCATCACGCACGCCCTGCGGGCCGGCGGCGCGGGCGGCTGACCCGGCCCGGTCCGTCCCGTCCGACGGCCCGGCGGGACGGCGCCTCCCCCGGGGGGGGGGACGGTCTTGCCTCGCCGCTGCACGAGGCCTACGGTCGCCTCCACACGCGTAGATCCGCATGGCCCGTGGCCGACGGCTCGACGAAGGAGCAGCTCATGGCCGATGTTGTCCGTAACGTCGTACGCGCCGCACTGGTTCAGGCGTCCTGGACCGGCGACACCGAATCGATGATCGCGAAGCACGAGGAGCACGCCAGGGCGGCGGCCGCGCAGGGCGCGCAGGTGATCGGCTTCCAAGAGGTCTTCAACGCCCCGTACTTCTGCCAGGTCCAGGAGCCGGAGCACTACCGCTGGGCCGAGCCGGTGCCGGACGGGCCCACCACCCGCCGGATGCAGGCGCTGGCCCGCGAGACCGGCATGGTGATCGTGGTGCCGGTCTTCGAGGTCGAGCAGTCCGGCTTCTACTACAACACCGCGGCCGTCATCGACGCCGACGGCACCGTGCTCGGTACCTACCGCAAGCACCACATTCCGCAGGTCAAGGGCTTCTGGGAGAAGTACTACTTCAAGCCGGGCAACCTCGGCTGGCCGGTCTTCGACACCGCCGTGGGCCGGATCGGCGTCTACATCTGTTACGACCGGCACTTCCCCGAGGGGTGGCGCCAGCTGGGCCTGAACGGCGCCCAGCTCGTCTACAACCCCTCCGCCACCTCCCGTGGCCTGTCCGCCTACCTGTGGCAGCTGGAGCAGCCCGCCGCCGCGGTGGCGAACGAGTACTTCGTCGCGGCGATCAACCGGGTCGGCGTCGAGGAGTACGGCGACAACGACTTCTACGGGACGAGCTACTTCGTGGACCCCCGGGGTCAGTTCGTCGGCGACGTCGCCAGCGACACCAAGGAGGAGCTGGTCGTCCGCGACCTGGACTTCGGCCTGATCGACGAGGTGCGGCAGCAGTGGGCCTTCTACCGGGACCGCCGCCCCGACGCGTACGAGGGCCTGGTCCGGCCGTGACGGCCCCGCACCCGCCCCGGGGCGGCTCCGCGACCCCGCCGGCTGCGGACCTGCATGCCCGGCACCGCGCCGTACTGCCCGACTGGCTCACCCTGCTGTACGAGCGGCCCGTCGAGCTGACGCACGGCGAGGGCCGCCACGTCTGGGACGCGGAGGGCAACCGCTACCTGGACTTCTTCGGCGGCATCCTCACCACCATGACCGCCCACGCGCTGCCGGAGGTGACCAAGGCGGTCGCCGAGCAGGCCGGCCGCATTCTGCACACCTCGACGCTCTACCTGTCCCGCCCCATGGTGGAGCTGGCGGAACGGATCGCCGGACTCTCCGGCATCCCCGACGCCCGGGTCTTCTTCACCACCTCCGGGACGGAGGCCAACGACACCGCGCTGCTGCTGGCGACCGCGTACCGGCGCTCGAACCAGGTCCTGGCCATGCGCAACAGCTACCACGGCCGGTCCTTCTCGGCCGTCGGCATCACGGGCAACGCAGGCTGGTCGCCGACCGGCCTCTCGCCGCTCCAGACGTTGTACGTGCACGGGGGCGTGCGCAGCCACGGCCCGTTCGCCGGGCTGTCCGACACCGCGTACATCGACGCCTGCGTCGCCGACCTGGAGGACCTGCTCGGCCAGACGGCGGGCGTCGCCGCGCTGATCGCCGAGCCGGTGCAGGGCGTCGGCGGCTTCACCTCGCCGCCCGACGGGCTCTACGCGGCCTTCCGCGAGGTGCTGGACCGGCACGGCATCCTGTGGATCTCCGACGAGGTGCAGACCGGCTGGGGCCGGACCGGCGACCACTTCTGGGGCTGGCAGGCGCACGCCGGCAACGGCCCGCCGGACCTGCTCACCTTCGCCAAGGGGATCGGCAACGGCATGTCCGTCGGCGGCGTCGTCGCCCGCGCCGAGGTGATGAACTGCCTCGGCGCGAACTCCATCTCCACCTTCGGCGGCAGCCCGGTCACCATGGCGGCGGCCCTGGCCAACCTCGGCCACCTCCTCGAACACGACCTCCAGGGCAACGCCCGGCGCGTCGGCGGCCGGCTCATCGAGCGGCTGCGGACGGCCGGCGCGGAACTGGGGACCGTACGGGAGGTGCGCGGGCGCGGCCTGATGATCGGCGTCGAACTGGCCGACCCGGCCACCGGCGCACCGTCGCCGCGGGCGGCGAACCTGGTCGTGGAGGCCGCGCGCGAGCGCGGCCTGCTCATCGGCAAGGGCGGTCCGACGGGTGCCGTCCTGCGGATCGCGCCCCCGCTGTCCCTGACCGCGGAGGAGGCCGAGGAAGGCGCCGGGATCCTCACGGAGGCCCTGCGGGAGGCCGAGCGCGGGCTGTCGTCCGGCTGAGGCGCCGGCCGGAGCGGTTCCCGGTCCGTGATCTTCCGCGGGCGCCGCGGCGGCGGACGGAAAGGCCGGGAACGTGTTCGGAAAGCGTCGGGAAAGAGGGACGCGAAACCTCGGGAGAGGGGCGCCGGCCTCGAAAGAAGGGCCCGGCCCCGGAGCAGAAAGACGCGAGCCGGAAAATTACCCGTTCGGGTGATCTTCCGGCTCGCGGCTCACGCGGTCCTGTCGTCGCGGCCGGTGGTCACATGGACGCTGCGGCCGCGTGCGACAGTGTCGCGTCGGTGTCGGCGTCAGGCGAGAACGATGTTCTCCGCCTGCGGGCCCTTCTGGCCCTGGGTCACGTCGAAGCTGACCTTCTGGCCCTCGACGAGCTCACGGAAGCCCTGGGCCTGGATGTTCGAGTAGTGGGCGAAAACGTCGGCGCCGCCGCCGTCCTGCTCGATGAAGCCGAAGCCCTTTTCGGAGTTGAACCACTTCACGGTGCCGGTTGCCATGTCTGTATCCTTCGATCGAGGCAGTTGAGGAAATCCGCACTGTGCGGTTTCCAGGGTCGCCGCAATTGAGCCCATCCGGATGTGACCGGCAGAAACAAAATGCGCCCGACGGTCACATACCGTCAGGCGCACATAACGTTTATGGGTACCAAAACTGCAACTGATTCGACGGTAGCACGGAACCTGTCGCCGGAACAGTACCGACGGTGATCCCCGGGTGTCGCCCACGCGACGGCACCCGGGGGACAGCGGAATCCGGCCATGCGGCCGCGGCCGTCAGATCGTCGCGGTGTCGATCACGAAGCGGTAGCGGACGTCGCTGGCGAGCACCCGCTCGTACGCCTCGTTGATCCGGTCGGCGTCGATCACCTCGATCTCCGAGGTGATGCCGTGCTCACCGCAGAAGTCCAGCATCTCCTGGGTCTCCTGGAGGCCGCCGATCAGCGAGCCGGCGAACGAACGGCGGTTGCCGATCAGGGCGAACGGCGCGATGGGCAGCGGGTGCTCCGGCGCGCCGAGCTGGACCAGGGTGCCGTCCGTGCGCAGCAGGCCCAGGTAGGCGTTGAGGTCGAGCTGGGCGGAGACCGTGTTGACGATCAGGTCGAAGCTGTTCGCCAGCTTCTCGAAGGTCGCCGGGTCGGACGTGGCGTAGTAATGGTCCGCGCCGAGCCGCAGGCCGTCCTCCTGCTTGCGCAGCGACTGGCTCAGCACGGTGACCTCGGCGCCCATGGCGTGGGCGATCTTGACGCCCATGTGGCCGAGGCCGCCCAGGCCCACGACGGCGACCTTCTTGCCGGGGCCGGCCTTCCAGTGCGCCAGCGGCGAGTAGAGGGTGATGCCGGCGCACAGCAGCGGCGCGGCGGCGTCCAGCGGCAGGTTGTCGGGGATGCTCAGCGCGTAGTTCTCGTCGATGACGAGGTGGGTGGAGTAGCCGCCCTGGGTGGCCACGCCGTCCCGGCCCACGGCGTTGTACGTGCCGACCTGGCCCAGCTCGCCGGTGCAGTACTGCTGGAGGCCGGCCAGGCAGTTCTCGCACTCGCGGCAGGAGTCGACGAAGCAGCCGACGCCGACCCGGTCGCCGACCGCGTACCGGGTCACCTCGGGGCCGACCTCGCTGACCACGCCCGCGATCTCGTGGCCGGGGACGATGGGGAAGTGGCCGCCGTCGCCCCACTCCGCCCGCACGGTGTGGATGTCGGAGTGGCAGATGCCCGCGAACTTGATGTCGATGAGGATGTCGTGCGCGCCCAGCGCCCGGCGCTCGATGGTGGTGCGCTCCAGCGGAGCCTTCGGGGCGGGTGCTGCGTATGCGGGTACAGAGGTGCGGTTCATGCCCTCAAGCCTGCACTCGTATGCCTGAGGCAACCAGTGCCCTGTCCAGCCTACGCTCGGCGTTCCTACCACTGGCAGGACCACCCTGACCGTGCGACGCCGAGCGTTCCGGCCGTACGGCCGCGGGCGCTCCGGACCGTACGGCTGCGGCGTCCGGCCGCCCTAGGCGCCGCCCCCCGTCCGGCGCCCGCCATAATTCAGGGATGGACCAGCGCACCGAACTGAGCGAATTCCTCCGCTCCCGCCGCGCCAGGCTCCAGCCCGAGGACGTCGGCCTGGCCCCCCACGGCGGGCGGCGCAGGGTACCCGGCCTGCGGCGGGAGGAACTGGCGCAGCTGGCGGGGGTCAGCGTGGCGTACTACATACGGCTCGAACAAGGGCGGGGGCAGAACGTCTCCGCGGCGGTGCTGGACTCGATCTCGGACGTGCTGCGGCTGACCCGGGCCGAGCGTTCCCACCTGTCCCACCTGGTCAGGCCGGTCTCCCGGCACCAGCGCCCGGCCCCCAGGCCGCAGCGGATCCGGCCCGCGGTCCAGGACCTGATCGACGCGATGGACGGCGTCCCCGCGTACGTGGTCGGCCGGCGGCTGGACATCCTCGGCTGGAACCGGCTCGCCCGCGCGCTCCTCGGTGACTTCGCCGCGATGCGCCCCGAAGAGCGCAACATGGGCTGGCAGCTCTTCCGCGCCCCGGCGGCGCGGGAGCTGTACGCCGACTGGGAGGAGAAGGCGTCGCACGTCGTCGCCCAGCTGCGGCGGGACGTCGGCCGGTTCCCCGGCGACCCGGGGCTGCGCGCGCTGATCGACGGGCTGTCCGCGGAGAGCGCCGATTTCCGGCGGATCTGGGCGGCCCACGACGTCCAGGACAAGGGCTACGGCAGGAAGCGGCTGACGCACCCGGTGGTGGGGCCGCTGTCGCTGGCGTACGAGACGCTCGCCCTGCCCGCCGACCCGGACCAGCAGCTGGTCACGTACCACGCCGAGCCCGGCTCGGCCTCGGCGCGGGCGCTGCGCCGGCTGGCGGAACGGGCGGCGGAGCAGCCGGCCGGCCGCCCCGCGGAGCAGCCGGCGGCGCGGGCCTCCTCGATGCCCTGAAAGGGCGACGCGGTCTGTTGTCCGGGCGCCCGGCTGGGTACCGTACGACTGGGCCCCGCTGTGAGCATTCCAGCGGGGCCCGCCAAGTGCCGGACGCCCGCTGTCCGCCGTCCGTGACGTGCGACGGGTGTCCGCGTTCCACCCGCCCCACGTCGCGTCTTTACTTCTCCATTACCTCTACAGTGCTGTAGATTTACGGTTCCCGGCCGGTGGCGGCGGCCGCCGCCCTGCCCAAGGCACGCCATCCCGACGCAGGAGTGACAGCACATGACCGTGAACCTGGACAAGGGTCAGAAGATCAGTCTGAGCAAGTCCGGCGGGGGCGAGCTCAGCGTCGTACGGATGGGGCTCGGCTGGCAGGCCGCCGCCCGCAAGGGCTTCCTCGCCAAGCTGATGGCCCGCGAGATCGACCTGGACGCCTCGGCCGTGCTCTTCGCCGGCCAGGAGCCCGTCGACGTCGTCTTCTTCCAGCACCTGATCAGCGACGACGGCTCCGTACGGCACACCGGCGACAACCTGGTGGGCGGCGCGGGGCAGGGCGGCGACGACGAGGCGATCCTCGTGGACCTCCAGCGGGTGCCCGCCCGCGTCGACCAGATCGTCTTCACGGTGAACTCCTTCACCGGCCAGACCTTCGCCGAGGTGCAGAACGCGTTCTGCCGCCTGGTCGACGAGACCAACGGCCAGGAGCTGGCCCGCTACACCCTGACCGGCGGCGGCCCGTACACCGCGCAGATCATGGCCAAGGTCCGCCGCTCCGGCGGCGGCTGGGAGATGGCCGCCATCGGCGAGCCCGCGAACGGCCGCACCTTCCAGGACCTGATGCCGGCCATCGCCTCGCACCTGTAAGCACGGCTGACGGGCGCGCCCTCCGCGGGCGCGCCCTTTCGCGTACCGGGTCAGCCGACGTCGACGCCGTAATCGGCGGCGATGCCGGCCAGCCCGGACGCGTAGCCCTGGCCGATGGCGCGGAACTTCCACTCGCCGCCGCGCCGGTAGAGCGCGCCGAAGACCATCGCCGTCTCGCCGGCGGCGTCGTACGACAGCTCGTAGCGGCACATCTCACGGCCCGTCAGGTTGTCCACGACGCGGATGTACGCGTCCTCGACCTGGCCGAAATTCTGCCCGCGCGTCCCGGCGTCGTGGATGGAGACGGTGAAGACGACCTGGCCGGTCCGCTCGCCGAGGCGGTCGAGGTCGACCAGGATCTGCTCGTCGTCGCCGTCGCCCTCGCCGGTGAGGTTGTCGCCGGTGTGCCGGACCGCGCCGTCCGGGCTGGCCAGGTTGTTGTAGAAGACGAAGTGCGCGTCCGACAGGACGCGCTGGTCGGGGCCGCAGACGATCGCCGAGGCGTCCAGGTCGAAGTCCGCGCCGCCGGTGGGCCGGGCGTCCCAGCCCAGGCCGACGGTGACGTCCGCGAGGGGAGTGCCGTCCTGGTTGAGGACGACGTTCTGGCCCTTGCTGAGGCTGACGCCCATGGTGCTGTGTCTCCTGTTGCGTGTGCGGTGCGGTCCGGTGTGCCGGGTTCTTCCCACCGGGGAACGCGGCGCCCCGCGCCAAGGTTCCCGGATTGCGCAAGCGATGAAGTTTTACGGGTGGCAGCCGGACACGCCCCGCCGGTTCCCGCGCAACTGCGGTCATGGTGTTGCCACGGTGGGTGACATGCTTCTACGGTCAGCTGCACGGCCGCGCTCTACGGGTGTAGACCGGCCGTGACGCGGCGTCACCCGGGACGCGCCGCCCGGCCGGCCGACCACGCCGGGCCGTGTCCCTCCGGCGCCGCCGAGCACCTGTGCTGTGTGTGGAAGGGAGAACCGGAAGCATGAGCCGAACAGTCGTCCGCGGCGGTCTGGTCGTCACCGCCGCCGATGAGATCCATGCCGATGTCCTGGTCGAGGACGGCAGGATCGCCGCCCTCGCCGCGCACGGCACGACCACCGCCGAGAGCTGGACCGAGGGCGCCGACCGCGTCCTCGACGCCACCGGCAAGTACGTCATCCCGGGCGGCGTGGACGCCCACACCCACCTGGACTTCCCGTTCGGCGGGACGTTCTCCTCCGACACCTTCGAGACCGGCACCCGGGCCGCCGCCTGGGGCGGCACCACCACGATCGTGGACTTCGCCGTCCAGACCCGCGGCCAGGCACTGCGCGAGGGCCTGGACACCTGGCACGCCAAGGCCGACGCCCAGTGCGCCGTCGACTACGCCTTCCACATGATCCTCTCCGACGTGAACGAGCACTCGCTCAAGGAGCTGGACCTGCTGGTCGAGGAAGGCGTCACCTCCTTCAAACTGTTCACCGCCTACCCCGGCGTCTTCTACAGCGACGACGGCCAGATCCTGCGCGCCATGCAGCGCTCGGCGGCCAACGGCGGACTCGTCATGATGCACGCCGAGAACGGCATCGCCATCGACGTCCTGGTCGAACAGGCCCTCGCCGAGGGCCGCACCGACCCCCGCTACCACGGAGAGGTCCGCCGCGAACTCCTGGAGGCCGAGGCCACCCACCGTACGATCCAGCTCGCCCGGGTCGCCGGCGCGCCGCTGTACGTCGTGCACGTCTCGGCCGAGCAGGCCGTCGCCGAGCTGGCGCAGGCCCGCGACAAGGGCCTGAACGTCTTCGGCGAGACCTGTCCGCAGTACCTCTTCCTGTCCACCGACAACCTGGCCGAGCCGGACTTCGAAGGCGCGAAGTACGTGTGCAGCACGCCGCTGCGCCCCAAGGAGCACCAGGCGGCGCTCTGGCGCGGACTGCGCACCAACGACCTCCAGGTGGTCTCCACCGACCACTGCCCGTTCTGCTTCAAGGGCCAGAAGGAGCTCGGCCGCGGCGACTTCTCCAAGATCCCCAACGGGATGCCGGGCGTCGAACACCGCATGGACCTGCTCCACCAAGGTGTCGTGGACGGGCACATCAGCCGCCGCCGCTGGATCGAGATCGCCTGCGCCACCCCGGCCCGGATGTTCGGCCTCTACCCCAAGAAGGGCACCATTGCGCCCGGTTCGGACGCCGACCTCGTCCTCTACGACCCGGCCGCCGAGCAGGTCATCTCGGCCGCCACCCACCACATGAACGTCGATTACTCGGCGTACGAGGGACGCACCGTCACCGGCCGCGTGGAGACCGTCCTCTCGCGCGGCGAGACCGTCATCGACCAGCGGCGCTACACCGGGCGCGCGGGACACGGCCAGTACACCCCGCGCGGCACCTGCCAGTACCTGAACTGAGGAGGCCGAGATGGACTTCGGAGTCGTCCTGCAGACCGACCCGCCCGCGTCCGACGTCGTCACCACCATGCGCCGCGCCGAGCGGCAGGGCTTCCGCTACGGCTGGACCTTCGACTCCTCCGTGCTGTGGCAGGAGCCGTTCGTCATCTACAGCCGCGTCCTCGAACACACCGAACGCCTGATCGTCGGCCCGATGGTCACCAACCCCTCCACCCGCACCCCGGAGGTCACCGCCTCCACCTTCGCCACCCTCAACGACATGTACGGCAACCGCACCGTCTGCGGCATCGGACGCGGCGACTCGGCCATGCGGGTGGCCGGCCGGCCGCCCAACACCCTCGCCCGCCTCGGCGAGTCGATCCGGATCATCCGCGACCTCGCGGAAGGCCGGGAGACCGACGTGGGCGGCCACCCGCTGCGCATCCCGTGGGTACGCGACGGACGGCTGCCGGTCTGGATGGCCGCGTACGGGCCCAAGGCCCTGAAGATGACCGGGGAACTGGCCGACGGCTTCATCCTCCAGCTCGCCGACCCGTTCCTGACCGAATGGATGGTCAAGGCGGTCCGCGATGCCGCGACGGCGGCCGGCCGCGATCCGTCCGACGTGAGGATCTGCGTGGCGGCACCCGCCTACGTCGGCGACGACCTCGCCCACGCCCGCGAGCAGTGCCGCTGGTTCGGCGGCATGGTCGGCAACCATGTCGCGGACCTGGTCAAGCGGTACGGCGAGCACTCCGGCATGGTGCCCGAGGCGCTCACCGCGTACATCAAGGAGCGGGAGGGCTACGACTACGCCCACCACGGCCGCTCCGGCAATCCCGACACCGCGTTCGTGCCGGACGAGATCGTGGACCGCTTCTGCCTGCTCGGGCCGCCCGAGGCGCAGGTGGAGAAGCTGCACCGGCTGCGGGAGCTGGGCGTCGACCAGTTCGCGCTGTACGCGATGCACGACGCGAAGGACGCCACCATCGACGCGTACGGCGAACGGATCATTCCGGAGTTCGCGGGCTGAGAGCCCGCCGGGGGAGGGGAGACGGGCATGCGCGTCGCCGTGATCGGTTCGGGCATCGTGGGCGCGAGCACCGCCTGGCACGCGGCCGGGCTCGGCGCGGACGTGGTGCTGGCCGGGCGCGCCCAGCCGGGCGAGGCGACCGCGGCCGGCGCGGGCATCATCTGCCCCTGGGCCTCCGCACACGGCGACGCGGACTGGTTCCGCGCCGTCGCGGAGGGCGCCCGGTACTACCCCGGGCTGGTCGCCGAACTCGCCGAGGCGGGGGAGCGCGGCGTCGGGTACCGGGCCGTCGGCGCGCTCGCCCTGGCCGCCGACGACGCGGAACTGGACCGCATCCGCCGACGGGTGGTCGAACGGCGGCGCGACGCCGCGGACACCGGCGAGGTGGACCTGCTCGGCGAGTCCGAGGCGCGGGCACTGTTCCCGCCGCTCGGCCCCGGCCGGCGGGCCGTACGCATCGCCGCCGGCGCACGCGTCGACGGCGGCCGGCTGCGCGACGCGCTGCTGCGCCAGGCGCGGCTGCGGGGCGTCGTACTGCGCCCCGGACGCGCGGCGCTGCTGCGTACGGGGGACCGCGTCACCGGCATCGAGGTGGACGGCGAACACATCGCGGCGGACGCGGTCGTCGTCGCGGCCGGGGCCTGGGCGCCGGAGCTGCTGGCGCCGGCCGGCGTCACCGTACGGGTCGCACCGGAGCGCGGCCAGATCGTCCACCTCTCGCTGCCCGGCGCGGACACCGGGCACTGGCCCGTCGTCGTGCCCGGAGCCGGCCGGCACTACCTCGTCCCCTTCGACGGCTCCCGGATCGCGGCGGGCGCGACCCGGGAGCCCGGCACCGGATTCGACCACCGGGTGACGGCCGCGGGCCTGGCCGAGCTGCTGACCGAGGCACTGGCCGTCGCCCCCGGACTGGCGGACGCCACCCACCTGGAGACGCGCGTGGGCTTCCGGCCCGTCGGCCCGGACAGCCGGCCACTGCTGGGCCGTGTCCCGGGGGCGCCCGGCCTGATCGTCGCCGACGGCCTGGGCCCGAACGGCCTGACCGCAGGCCCGTGGGCCGGCCGGATCGCCGCACTGCTCGCGACGGGCGGCGACCCGGGGCTGGACCTGACGGCGTACGATCCGGTGCGCTGAACAGGGGGCCGGGCCTGGCACCGTACGGCCCGTTCGCTGAACCGGGGCCGGGCCCGACGCCGTACGCCGCCCCCGTGCCCTGCGCCGCAACCGGGGCCTCGAACCCTGCGGTCCGGTGCGCCGGCCCGGCGCACGGTCCCGGAGGGGGCGCACAGAACGCGCGGAGGCGCGCGGGGGCGCGCACCGACTCATCCGTCCCGGCCAACTCTTTGCCCACTCCTGATGCTCCCCATACGGGGCGGCCTTGGAGAGGCAGGGCCGGTACGAGGACCATGGACCGTATGAGGCGCCCCCCGACGGAGTCACCCTGCGGTCCCGGTATCCGTACGACGACGGTGCCGCCCGGCCGGCTTTCCCACGTGCGGTGGATCGCCGGCGGCACCGGAGCGGGCAAGAGTACGCTGGCGATAATCCTGGCCCGGCGCCACGGCGCCCTGATCTACCGCGGTGACCTGGCCCAGCACACCTGGCTGCCCCGCTGCAGCCCGCGGGAGCACCCGCACTTCCACGCCGCCCGCGACGAGCCGCCCGGCTCCCTGTGGGACAGCCGCAGCCCCGACGAGGCGTGCGGCTTCGCGCAGCGCGTGGTCGCCGAGACCTTCGCCTTCGAGGTCGAGGACCTCCTCGCGATGCCCACCGACCGGCCCGTCCTGGTGGACTGGTTCGGCAACCTGCCGCGCCAGATCGCCCCCCTGCTCACCCGTCCCGACCAGGCGGTCTTCCTGCTCCCCACACCGGAGTTCCGGATGGCGGCACTGCGCGCCCGCCGCAGCGTCCCGGTGCGGTCCCTGGTCAGCTGGGGCAGCCGCGCCCCGGAAGCCACCCTGGCCAAACGACTGGCCCGCGACGCACTCTGGGACGCCGAGGTCCGCCGCCAGGCCGCCGCCCACGGGAACACAGTGATCACCATGGACGGCGCCCGCCCGGCCGGCGACCTCGCGGACGAGGTAGCGGCCCGCTTCCGGCTGGGGACGGCGGCGTGAGCGGCTGAGGGGCCGGCGGTTCCTGCTCAGGGGAGAGGCTGGAGCGCTGCTACGGGCGCCGCCGCTACGGCACCCTCGCGGTCCATTCCTCGTTGCTGTACTTGGTGAGGGCCAGTTCCTCGGCGCGGGCCATCTCCTCGTCCGTGACGTGTCCCTGCGTGAGGCCGTAGCGGGCGCGGAAGGAGGTGAGCATGCGGTCGATGACCTCGCTGCGGGGCAGGCCGGTCTGGCGGCGTAGGGGGTCGACGCGCTTCTTCGCGCTCTTGGTGCCCTTGTCGGACATCTTCTCCTTGCCGATGCGCAGCACGTCGAGCATCTTGTCGGCGTCGATGTCGTACGACATGGTCACGTGGTGCAGTACGGCGCCGTTGCCGCCGGCGAGCCGTTTCTGCGCGGCGCCGGCGATTTTGCCTTCCTTGGAGGTGATGTCGTTCAGGGGCTGGTACCAGGCTTTGATGCCCATGTCACCGAGCGCGTTCAGGACCCAGTCGTCGAGGTAGGCGTAGGAGTCGGCGAACGACAGTCCGGAGACGAGGGAGGCCGGGACCGAAAGGGAGTACGTGATGGTGTTCTCGGCCTCCACGAACATGGCCCCGCCACCGGACATCCGCCGCACCACGGTGACTCCGTGCCGCGCCGCCCCCTCGGGGTCCACCTCGTTGCGAAGGGACTGGAAGCTGCCGATGATGACGGCCGGGGCGCCCCACTCCCAGACGCGGAGCGTGGGAGCGCGGCGGCCGGCCGCGACCTCCTCGGTGAGCACCTGGTCGAGGGCCATGTGGAGGGCGGGGGACTGCGGTGGCTCGTGGATGAGCTGCCAGTCGTAGTCCGTCCAGTCCGTGGCCTGCGCCAGGGCCCGGCGCACGGAAACCGCGACTCCTTCTGCCGTGAGGCCGTACATCACGGTGCCCGGCGGGAGCGCCGCCTCGATCCGTGCGGTGAGCCCCGCCGCGTCGGTGTCGGCCGGCGCCCCCTCCAGCGCCGCGTTGATGGCTCCGAGGGCCTCGTCCGGTTCCAGGAAGAAGTCTCCCGCGACCCGTACGTCGCGCAGCGCGCCGTCCGTCACGTCGAGGTCGACGACCACCAGCTTGCCGCCCGGCACCTTGTACTCACCGTGGTGCTTGCCCTGCACGGCGTGTCCTCCCGCTGTTCCGTTCCGGCCGCCCGGCCGGCAACCGGGACCACCGTAGCGCTGCCGGTGGCATTCCTGGCAAAGGGGGCGGTTCGGGAGGCCTTTTCGCCGAAGGAGCCGGGGCGCCTGGTGCCGGAGCCCGGGCTTCTCAGGGCTCGGGGTTTCAGGGCATGAGAGTGGCGAGGAGGGCGGGGAGGGCGGTGCCGATGGGAGTGCGTATCGTTTCCGCGGCCAGGCCGTCGTACGGGGTGGGCTCCGCGTTCATGATGATCAGCCGGGCGCCGTGCTCGGCGGCCAGCCCCACGAGCGAGGCCGCGGGCTGCACCTGGAGGCTCGTACCCACCGCGATGAACACGTCGGCGGCCTTCGCCACGCCCATCGCCGCACCGAGCACCTCCGGGTCGAGCCGCTCACCGAACATCACCGTCGCCGACTTCAGGATGCCGCCGCACACCGTGCACGCCGGGTCCGGGTCGCCCGCGGCCACCCGCGCCAGGGCCTCGGACATCGGCGACCGGGCGTGGCAGCGGGTGCAGACGACGAAGCGGCCCGTACCGTGCAGTTCCAGGACCTTGCGGTCCGGGACACCGGCGAGCTGGTGCAGCCCGTCGACGTTCTGCGTGATGACCCGGACCGGCACACCGGAGCGCTCCAGCCGGGCGATCGCCTCGTGGGCCGCGTTCGGCCGGGCCCGCAGCGCCGGGCTGTCCTGCCGTACCTTCCAGGCGCGGCGCCGGATCTCCGGGTCCTTCATGTAGTACGCGTACGTCACGAGCTTCTCCGCCTCGGGATCCTGCCGCCACACCCCCTGGGGGCCGCGGTAGTCCGGGATGCCGGAGTCGGTGGAGGTGCCGGCCCCGCTGAGGATGGCCACCAGGGGCTGCCGGGCGGCGTCGTGGGCGCTGGGGCGGGCGGGATCGGTAGCGGTCATGCGGGGAGCCTACGGACGGGCGGCCGGAGCGGCGAACGGCTTTCGGACAGCGCGCTGCCCGGCGAATGTGATCAGGAAGAGTCCCGCAGCGGGCATTTCCGGAGGCGGTACGGGGGAGAGGCGGAAAGAGACCGACCAACCGTGCGCACGATGCGAGGAGAACCGTGTTCACCACCCGCCCGACCCTCCAGGGAACCTTCGGCATGGCCGCGACCACGCACTGGCTGGCCTCCCAGTCGGCGATGGCCGTGCTGGAGGACGGCGGGAACGCCTTCGACGCGGCGGTGGCCGCCGGGTTCGTGCTGCACGTGGTCGAGCCGCATCTGAACGGGCCGGCGGGCGAGGTGCCGGTCATCCTCGCGCCCGCAGGAGGGCCGGTGCGGGTGCTCTGCGGCCAGGGACCGGCGCCTGCCGGGGCGAGCGTGGCGCACTACACCTCGCTCGGGCTCACACTGGTGCCCGGTACGGGCCCGCTCGCCGCGGCCGTGCCCGGTGCCTTCGACGCGTGGATGCTGCTGCTCCGGGACCACGGCACCAAGTCCCTGGCGGAGGTGCTCAAGTACGCCGTCGGCTACGCGGAGTACGGGCACCCGGCCGTGGAGCGGGTGGGCGAGACGGTGGCGACGGTACGGGAGCTGTTCGAGACGGAGTGGATATCGTCCGCCGAGATCTACCTGCCCGAAGGGCGGCCGGTCGCCCCCGGCGGGCTGCTGCGCAACCGGCCGCTGGCGGCCACCTGGCGCCGTCTGATCAGTGAGGCCGAGGCCGCGTCGGCGGGCCGGGAGGCGCAGATCGACGCCGCCCGGCGGATCTGGCGCGAGGGCTTCATCGGCGAGGCGCTGGCCGCCTTCGCGGCCCGTCCCGCCATGGACACCTCCGGTGAGCGGCACGCCGGCACCCTCACGGGCGACGATCTGGCGGCGTTCTCCGCCACGTACGAGGACCCGGTCACGTACGACTGGAACGGCTGGACGGTGGCGAAGGCGGGCGGCTGGTCGCAGGGGCCGGCCCTGCTCCAGCAACTGGCGCTGCTGCCGCCGGAACTGCCCGGGTACGGGAGCGCCGAGTACGTCCATCTGCTGATCGAGGGCTGCAAGCTGGCCATGGCCGACCGCGAGGCCTGGTACGGCGACGCGGCCGAGGTGCCGGTCGGCACGCTGCTGAGCGAGGAGTACAACGCGGCGCGGCGCGCGCTGATCGGCGAGCGCGCCTCGTACGAGCTGCGGCCCGGCAGCCCGGACGGCCGTACGCCCCGGCTGAGCAAGCACGCGCTGGCCGTCGCGGCGGGGGAAGCGGCGGCCGCGGTGCCGGGCGCCGCGGGCCGGGGCGCGGGTGAGCCCACCGTGGCCACGCCCGGCACCCCCGGCGCGGCTCCGGTCATCGCGCCCGAGGTCGACCGGAGCGGCGCCACACGCGGCGACACCTGCCACATCGACATCGTGGACCGCTGGGGCAACATGGTCTCGGCGACGCCCTCCGGCGGCTGGCTCCAGTCCAACCCGGTGGTCCCCGCGCTCGGCTTCCCCCTGGGAACGCGCCTCCAGATGGCCTGGCTGGAGGAGGGGCTGCCCAACACCCTCACGCCGGGGCGCCGTCCGCGCACCACCCTCACGCCCTCCCTGGCGCTGCGCGGCGGCGTGCCCGTGATGGCCTTCGGCACCCCCGGCGGCGACCAGCAGGACCAGTGGCAGCTGCACTTCCTCCTGGCGGCGGCCCTGCGTGCCCCTGTACGCGGCGGCCTCGACCTCCAGGGCGCCATCGACGCCCCCAACTGGCACACCGACTCTTTCCCCGGGTCCTTCTTCCCGCGTGCCATGCGGCCGGGCAGCGTCACCGTCGAGTCCCGTGTCGGGGACGAGGTGATCGGGGAGCTGCGGCGGCGCGGACACGCGGTGACGGTCGGCGACGCCTGGTCGGAGGGGCGGCTGTCGGCGGTGGCGCGGGATCCGGAGACCGGCGTGCTCTCGGCCGCGGCGAACCCGCGGGGGATGCAGGGGTACGCGGTGGGACGGTAGGAGACGGGGCGGGACGGCGGGAGCGGGCCCCGGCCCGGCTCCGGCATCCGGAGTTCACCTCCTGTCCAGGCCCCGTGTCAGTGGGGCGTGGTTCGATGGAGTCATGATCGAAGCAATGCGTACGGATACGGGAGTCACGACGGACGGGACGGGCGCGGCGGCCGGCGCCGCGGCGCACACGGCGGACGGGGTGCTGCGGGCGATCGGCACGGCAGCGGTCGAGGACGCCGTACGCAAGGCCGCGGCGGCCGAGATCATGCCACGGTTCCGGCAGCTCGCCGTCCACGAGGTGCTGGAGAAGAACGGCCCGCACGACCTCGTCACGGTCGCCGACCGGCTGGCCGAGGAGCGGCTGACCGCCGATCTGACGAGCCTGCTGCCCGGCTCGCTGGTGGTCGGCGAGGAGGCGGTGCACGCCGACCCGGCCGTGCTCGGAGCGCTGCACGGCGACGCGCCGGTGTGGATCGTCGACCCGGTCGACGGCACCCGCCAGTTCGTGCACGGCGATCCGGGCTTCGCCACGCTCGTCACCCTGGCGCTCCGCGGCGAGCTGCTGGCCTCCTGGACGTACGCGCCCGCCCTGGACCTGATGGCCACCGCCCGCCGCGGCGCCGGCGCCGAGCTGAACGGGGAGCCGCTGCGCCCGGCGCCCCCGGTGCCCGGCGCGGTGCTGGACGTGGCGATATCGCACTACGACTTCACCACCGACGAGCAGAAGCGGGTGCTGGCGGCCCTGGAGACCGACGGCATCGCGCCGCGCCCCTGCGGCTCGGCGGGCCTGGAGTACCTGCACATCGCGCAGGGCGAGCTGGACGCCGTCGCCTTCAGCTGGGAGAACGCCTGGGACCACGCGGCCGGGCTGCTGCTGGTGCACGAGACCGGCGGGGCGAGCGGCACGGTCGCGGGCGAGCCGTTCCGTGTCGGCGGCGGCAACGCGCTGCCCTTCACCGCGGCGCGGGACGAGACGACCGCCCGGCGTATCCTCGGACTGCTGGCGGCCGCCAACTGATCCTCAACGGCGAGGGTCGCACACGAGGGGAGTGGCGCAGGTGCCGACGATGCTCGATGCCGTGGTGATCGGGGCGGGCCCCAACGGGCTGACCGCGGCCGTCGAACTGGCCCGCCGCGGCATGTCCGTCGAGGTCTTCGAGGCCCACGCCACCATCGGCGGCGGCGCCCGTACGGAGGAGCTGACCCTCCCCGGCTTCCGGCACGACCCCTGCTCGGCGGTGCACCCGCTCGCCGCGGGCTCACCCGCCTTCGCCGCCATGGACCTGGAGCGGTACGGCCTGCAGTGGCTGCACCCCGACCTCCCGCTGGCCCACCCCTTCCCCGACGGCACCGCCGCGGTGCTCGCCCGTTCCGTCGGCGAGACGGCGATGTCCCTCGGTGTGCACGACGCCGGGGCCTACCGGCGCCTGCTCGCGCCCTTCCTCGGCAAGTGGGACACCCTCGCCGCGGACTTCCTGCGCACCCAGTGGCTCGGCCTGCCGCGCGACCCGGTGACGTACGCCCGGTTCGGCCTGGCCGCGGCCCAGCCGGCCGCCCTGCTCAGCCGGCGCTTCCGGGACCAGAAGGCGCGCGGCCTGTTCGCCGGGCTCGCCGCGCACGTCATCGCGCCGCTCAGCAGCCCCGGCACCGGCGGCGCCGCCGTCATGTTCGCCCTCGCCGCGCACGCGAACGGCTGGCCGGTCCCGCGCGGCGGCTCCCAGGCGATCCCCGACGCGCTGGCCGCGCTGCTGCGCCGGCACGGCGGTGTGCTGCACACGGGGTACGAGGTCAAGCGGCTGGACGACCTGCCCCCGGCCCGTGCGTACGTCTTCGACACCTCGCCGACCGCCCTGGCCCGGATCGCGGGGCTCGGCAACGCCTACCGCGGCGTGCGGTACGGCCCCGGCGTCTTCAAGATCGATTACGCGCTGTCCGGGCCGGTGCCGTGGACCTCGGCCGCGGCCCGCCGGGCGGGCACCGTGCACCTCGGGCCGACCAGCGGCGAGATCGGCACCGCGCTGCGCGCCGCCGCCGACGGCCGCGCCCCGTCCGTACCGTTCCTGATCACCTCGCAGCCCAGTCTGATCGACCCCACCCGCGCCCCCGAGGGCAAGCACACCTTCTGGGTGTACGGGCACGTCCCGAACGGCTGGGAGGGCGACGCCACGGAAGCGGTGGAGCGCCAACTGGAGCGCTTCGCACCCGGGTTCCGCGACCTGGTACTGGCCCGTGCCGTCGCCGGCCCGCCCCAGCTGGCCGCCCGCAACGCGAACTACGTCGGCGGCGACATCTGCGCCGGTTCCGCCGCGGGCCTCGGCCTGGTCGTGCGCCCGAAACTGGCCCGCGTCCCGTACGCCACCGCCCACCCGGCGGTCTTCCTGTGCTCCCAGTCCACCCCGCCCGGGCCCGGCGTGCACGGCATGTCCGGCCACCACGCGGCGCGGGCGGTCTGGTCCCGGCTCCGGCCGACCCGCTGACCTGGGCGCGAGCCGCCCACGCCGGAACGCCGTCGCGCGACACCTTTCCCGCGCCACCGGGTCACTGTGTGTCGGCTTGACATGCAACCTTGCGGTTGCCAATCTGGTGGTGAGGGGGTCGGACGACATGGACGAGGTGTTCAAGGCGCTCGCGGACGCACACCGCAGGCGGCTGCTGGACCGGCTGAACAAGCGGTCCGGGCAGAGTCTGCGTGAGCTGTGCGCGGGGCTGGAGATGACCAGGCAGGCGGTGTCCAAGCACCTGGCGGTGCTGGAGGGCGCGGGCCTGGTCACGGTGGTCCGGCACGGCCGGGAGAGGCTGCACTACCTCAACCCCGTACCCATCCACGAACTCGCCGACCGCTGGATCGGCCAGTACGAGCGCGGCCGGATGGCCGCGCTCGGCAACCTGAAGCACGCCCTGGAAGGAACGGCGATGAGCAAGCCCGAGTTCGTCTACACGATCTACATCCACACCACGCCCGAGAAGCTCTGGGAGGGGCTGACCAGCCCGGAGTTCCTGAAGCAGTACCACGGCGGCTGGGCGCCCTCCTCCGACTGGCAGGCCGGCTCGAAGGTGCTGTGGCCGGTCGAGGACGGCGGCGAGCCGCAGGACCTCGGCCAGGTCGTCACCGAGTCGGAGCCCGGCAAGCGGCTCGCCTACACCTGGCACACGCTGCAGCCGATGCACCAGGAGATGTTCGGCATGAGCGACGCGGAGTTCGCCGAGGCGGTCAAGGAGCGCTCGAAGGTCGCCTTCGACATCGAGCCGGCCGAGGAGCCGGAACTGGGCGTCAAGCTGACCATCACCCACGACGGCTTCACCTCGGCCGACTCCAAGATGCTCGAAGGCGTCAGCGGCGGCTGGACCATGATGCTGTCCGAGCTGAAGACGATCCTCGAAAAGGCCTGAGAGCCGGTGCCCTGACCGCGCCCGGGCACTCCCGCGCAGCGCTCTGCCGGGCGCGGCTCACAGATCCAGCACCAGCCGCGGCCCCAGCGCCCGGGACACACAGGCGTACATCCGGCCCTCGGGGGCGCCGATGTCGTCCCGGTGCTCGACCTCCCCGCCGAGAACGGTGATCTCGCAACTGCCGCAGACGCCTTCACGGCACCCGGAGGGCAGGGCGTGCCCGGCGTGGTTCAGGGCGTCCAGCAGCGACTCGTCGGCGTCCACCTGGACCGTACGCCCCGACCGGGCGCACGCGGCCTCGAACGCCGTGTCGGGGCCGAACGCCTTGGGCAGCGGCTGGAACCGCTCGGCGCGCAGCTGCCCGGCAGGGAAGGCGGCCTCGGCCGCCGCGAGCATGGAGGCCGGTCCGCAGCAGTAGACCAGCGTGCCGGGCGCCAGCCCCGCGGCCAGTGCGCCGAAGTCCGGCCTGCCGTGCTCCCGGGTGGTGACGAGGCGTACGGCGTCCCCGTAGGCGGCGCGCAGTTCACCGGCGAACGGCATGGCGTCGGCCGAAGGACCCACGTACACCAGCGACGCCGGTACGCCCGCCGCGGTCGCCGCGCGCAGCATCGGCAGGACGGGAGTGACGCCGATCCCGCCGGCGAGGAAGAGATAGCCCGGCGCGGGCAGCAGGGGGAAGTGGTTGCGCGGCAGCGACACGTCGAGCGTGCGGCCCGGGCGCAGGAAACGGTGGATGTACTCCGAGCCGCCGCGGCTGAGCGGGTCGTGCCGTACGGCGACGCGGTAGGTCTCGCGGTCCGCGGGATCCCCGCACAGGGAGTACTGCCGGGTCAGCCAGTTCGGCAGGGCCACATCGACATGGGCGCCCGGCTCCCAGGGCGCAAGAGGGCCGTCGGTGCCGCGCAGGACGAGGGAGACGACGTCCTCGGTGAGCGGTTCGATGCGGTCGAGAAGGGTCCGCTGCATCGGTGATTCCCTTTCCTGAGCGGTCAGTAGAGCTTCCGGTAGGCCTCTTCGAGGACCGCGTCGAACTGCTCAGGGGCGAAGGAGCCGAACTGCGCTGCGGCGATCTCACCGGCCGACGGCAGTTCGTCGGCGAGGGCTTGGCTCGCCGGATCCCACAGCCGGGACCGCAGCAGCGCGCGCCCGCAGTGGAAGTACGCCTCGGCGACCTCGACGATGATGGCCAGGACCGGCGCCTTGGCCTCGGTGCGCATCCGGGCGAGCACGTCGGGCTCGTCGGTGGGGTAGGCGTGCCCGTTGACCCGCAGCGTCTCGCGCATGCCGGGGACCAGGAAGAGCAGCCCGACCCCGTCGTTCTCCGCGATGTTGCGGAACGAGTCGGCGATCCGGTTGCCCGGCCGGTCCGGTATCGCGAGCGTGTGGGGGTCGAGGACCTTCACGAACCCCGGGTAGTCGCCGCGCGGCGAGCAGTCGGCCCGCCCTGCCGCGTCCGCCGTGGCCAGCGACAGGAAGGGCGAGTGCGCGATGAAGCGGCGGGAGAACGCGTCGATGTGGTCGATCTTCTTGTTCTCCAGCATGGTTTCGGGTTCGCCGAGCCGGGCGCGGACCTCGTCCAGGGACAGCCGCCGGGGGCGGGCCAGGGTGTGCGTCATGAAGGCTCCTTACGGGAAGGCGGCACGGCGGACGGGCACAGGCAGCGGCAGCGGCCCCTCACGGCAGTGGTGAGAACCGCTCCGCCGCAGCTCATGCCATCATTGTGAGTAATTGCTCAGGTCTTTGCCACTCGCATTCGAGGGGCCGTCCAGGAGGCGTCGTGACAGCCGACCGCCGCGGGCTCCAGCCGCGTAAACAGCCCCGCCAGGCCCGTGCCGAGGCCACCCGGCAGCGCATCCTCACCGCCGCTGCTCACGTTTTCGCCGAGTACGGCTACGCCGCGGGGACCACCAACCGCATCGCCGAGCGGGCCCAGGTGTCCATCGGCTCGCTGTACCAGTACTACCCGAACAAGGACGCCATCCTGGTGGAGCTGCTGGTCCGGCACCTGGACGCCGGAGCCGCCACCGTCGCCGACCGGCTGGGCGGACAGCTGCCGGACTCCATCGAGGAGACCGTCCGGCTCTTCGTACGCGCCTCCATCGACAACCACCTGGACGATCCGCAGCTGCTCCGCGTCATGGCCGAGCAGGGCCCCCGCACCCCCGAACTGCTCGACCGGATCGCCCGGGACCACCGGGCGCGGGTCGCCTTCATCCAGCAGCTCCTCGAGCGCCATCCGCAGGTCCGCGTCGCGGACACGCACACCGCCGCCCGGCTCGTCGTGGCCACCACCGAACTCGTCGTCCACCAGCTCATCGCCGCACCGGACCCCATAGACATCACCCGGTTCGAGAACGAACTCGTCGCCATGCTCACCGGCTACCTCATGACGGCCCGCTGACGGTACGGACGCTCACCGTGCCGGGCCCCGGCAGGAAAATCCCGTGCGCCCCGCGCACCGCGCGTGATACTCCCCCTGCATGAGCGATCTGCAGACGGCACGGCTGGTGCTCCACCCTCTCAGCCCCGCCGAGGCGCGGCGGCTGGTGGCGCGCACCCCGGCGGCCGGGGACCGGTGGGCGCCCGGATACCCGACGGACGGGGACGTGGAATCCGCGGCCGACTTCCTGAACCACTGCGCGGCCACCGGCGACCCGCGGCCGTTCGGTGACTACGAGATACGCCGCCGGGCGGACGGGCTGGTCATCGGCAGCCTCGGCTTCAACCGGCCGCCCGGCGCGGACGGCAGCGTGCCGATCGGCTACGGCCTGGTCCCCGAGGCACGCGGTCACGGCTACGCCGCCGAGGCCCTGCGCGGGCTGCTGCGCCTCGCCGAAGACCACGGCATCACCTGCGTGAAGGGCGACGCCGACCACGGCAACACCGCGTCCCAGCACGTCATGGCCGCCGCCGGGATGCGGCTGGTGGGGGAGGACGAGCGGGTGAAGTACTTCGAGATCAGGTGGCCTGCCGCCGCAGCGGCCGGTGCGGGGGACAGGGCATGATGCCCGTATGACCGCGCACCAGCTCACCCTCACGCTCGTGCAGGGCGACATCACCGAGCAGACGGTCGACGCCGTCGTGAACGCCGCCAACTCCTCACTGCTGGGCGGCGGGGGAGTGGACGGCGCGATCCACCGGCGCGGCGGCCCCGAGATCCTGGCCGAGTGCCGCGCGCTGCGCGCCTCGCACTACGGCAAGGGCCTGGCCACCGGGCAGGCCGTGGCGACCACGGCGGGCCGGCTGCCGGCCCGCTGGGTGATCCACACCGTCGGCCCCGTCCGGTCGCAGTCCGAGGACCGCTCCGGCCTGCTCGCCTCCTGCTACCGCGA
The DNA here is from genome assembly GCF_040679095.1 of Streptomyces sp. NPDC052496. Taxonomy (NCBI): domain Bacteria; kingdom Bacillati; phylum Actinomycetota; class Actinomycetes; order Kitasatosporales; family Streptomycetaceae; genus Streptomyces; species Streptomyces sp. NPDC052496. Next base: position 234,181 of record NZ_JBFAUH010000007.1, on the reverse strand, counting down.
GTCGCTGCGGGTCGCCGACGAGCTGGGCGCCCGCACCGTCGCCTTCCCGGCGATCTCCACCGGGGTCTACCGCTGGCCCCTGGACGACGCGGCCCGTATCGCCGTGGAGACGGTACGGGCCGCGCGGACGGCCGTGGCGGAGGTGCGGTTCGTGCTGTTCGACGAGCGGGCCTACGCGGCGTTCGCCGCGCAGGTGGACTGACCGGCAGGCTCTCGGTGCCCGGCGAACCGTGCCGAGACGCACGGGTCCTCGTTGCGGTACCCGAGCCGGGTGTAGAGCCGTTCGGCGGGCGCGTTGTCGGCGAGCTGCCACAGGGTGCAGAAGCCGTGCCGCCGTACGGTGTGCCGGGTCAGCCACGAGGTCAGCGCCGCGCCGAGGCCCTGGCCGCGCTGGGCGGCGTCGGTGGCGACGGACGCCATCAGCGGTGCGCCGCTGTCCCGCAGGCTGCTCATCGCGCCGCACGCCACCAGCCGCCCGTCCGCGCCGCGGATACCGGCCCAGAGGCTGACGTCCGCGGAGCCGGGGCCGGTCGAGTGGGCCGGGCTGTGCTCGTTGAGGAAGGCGAGCAGTTCCCCGTGGTGGCTCTCGTCGAGCGCGACCACCCGGTCCTCCGCCGGGTGGACGGGCGGTTCCTCCAGCGTCCAGCGGAAGATCCACTCGACCACGTCGGTCACCGCCAGGTGCCGGCCGACCAGCGTCTCGGTGCCCCGCGGCCCGGTGAACTCCCGTACCTGGTCGGGGAAGCCCTGTGCGGCACGCAGCACGAGACCGGCGGCGGCATCCGCCTCGCCGACGCTCCACACGTGCCCGCGCGCGGCGTCGAGCCAGGCGACAGCACCGGTGTTGCACCAACTGCTCCGGTCGGCGGGCCGCTGCCGCGCGGCGCCGAAACGCAGGAGGGCGGCACCCTCCTGGAGCTCCAGGCCCTGGGTGAACAGGTCCTCGGTCCGGGGAAGAAGAGTCGTTGCCTGCATCACTCTCTGGAAAGGACGTAGGGAGGGGAACGACTCCGGACACGCCGGAGGCGCGGCCGGAACCGTTCGTCTGAAGGAGGGGCCCCGGCAGCGGCTGCGCACCCGTGCGCGCCCGGCCGACCGGGTGGTCAACTCTCGCACACCGCCCCCGGCCCGGCGCAAATTCTCGCGGGGTGCCGTATGCCACCCCGCGCGGTGCCGGTCCGGGGCCCGCCCGGCCACCGGGCCGTCCCTGGTCACCGGACGCTGATGTCGCAAATCCGCCAGCCCCGTCCGCGCGGCTGCCGGATCCTGGAGTCATGCACACCGACTTCGAGCGCTGTCTGCGCGCCGTACAGTCCAAGGACGCCAGGTTCGACGGCTGGTTCTACACGGCGGTGCGCACCACGCGTATCTACTGTCGTCCCAGCTGCCCGGTGGTGCCGCCCAAGCCCGAGAACATGACCTTCTACCCGAGCGCCGCCGCGGCGCAGCAGGCCGGCTACCGCGCCTGCAAGCGGTGCCGCCCGGACGCCAGCCCCGGTTCACCGCAGTGGGACGAGCGCGCCGACCTCGTGGCGCGCGCCATGCGGCTGATCGCCGACGGCGTCGTGGACCGCGAAGGCGTACCGGGCCTGGCCGCCCGGCTCGGCTACAGCACCCGCCAGGTCGAGCGGCAGCTGCTGGCCGAGCTCGGCGCCGGGCCGCTGGCCCTGGCCCGCGCGCAGCGCGCCCAGACCGCGCGGCTGCTCGTCGAGACCACCGAACTGCCCATGGCCGACGTGGCGTTCGCCGCCGGGTTCGCCAGCATCCGCACCTTCAACGACACGGTACGGGAGGTGTTCGCGCTCGCCCCCACCGAGCTGCGGCGGCGCGCCCGGCCGGGGGCCGCCGCGGCCCTGCCCGGCGCGCTCGCCCTGCGGCTCCCCTTCCGGCAGCCGCTGTGCCCGGACAACCTCTTCGGCCACCTGGCCGCGACCGCCGTACCGGGCGTGGAGGAGTGGCGGGACGGCGCGTACCGGCGCACCCTCGCGCTCCCGTACGGGCACGGCATCGTCGCCCTGTCCCCGCGCCCCGGCCACATCGACTGCCGGCTGTCCCTCACCGACCTGCGCGATCTGGCCGGGGCCATCGCCCGCTGCCGCCGGATGCTCGACCTGGACGCCGACCCGGAGGCGGTCGACGGCCTGCTCGGTGAGGATCCCGTCCTCGCCCCGCTCGTCCGCAAGGCGCCGGGACGGCGGGTGCCGCGCACCGCGGACGCGGACGAGTTCGCGGTACGGGCCGTACTGGGCCAGCAGGTGTCCACCGCCGCGGCCCGCACGCACGCGGGCCGGCTGGTCACCGCGCACGGCCGGAGGATCGACGACCCGGCGGGCGGCCTGACCCACCTCTTCCCGGCCGCCGCCGAACTGGCCGGGCTGGACCCCGAGACGCTCGCCATGCCGCGCACCCGGCGCGCGACCCTCACCGCGATGACCGAGGCCCTCGCCGCCGGCACCGTACAGCTCGGCGTCGGCAGCGACCGCGAGCGGGCCCGCGCCCAGCTCGCGGAGCTGCCCGGCGTGGGCCCCTGGACCGTCGAGTGCATCGCCATGCGCGCCCTCGGCGACCCCGACGCGTTCACCCCCACCGACCTGGGCCTGCGCCGCGCCGCCGCCGGCCTCGGGCTACCGGCCACCCCGGCGGCGCTGATACGGCACTCGGCGCGCTGGCGCCCGTGGCGCGCGTACGCCGTCCAGTACCTGTGGGCCACCGACGACCACCCCGTCAACCACCTCCCGACCGGCTGATCCGCACCGCCGGACCCTGCCGTCCGACCTCCTCCGCCGATCCGACCGCCCACCCCGACCGACCGAGGCGCCCCATGCCCCTTCCCGCTCCCGCCCCCGTACCCGCTTCCGGCCCCGGCAGTCCCGCCCGCTGCCACGCCGTCCTCCCCGACACCCCCTACGGCCCGCTGACCCTCGTCGCCGACGGGGACGCCCTCGCCGGGCTCTACATGACCGACCAGCGCCACCGCCCGCCGCAGGAGTCCTTCGGCCCGCCGGAGGACCTGGCGGCCCCGCCGTTCGCCGCGGCCGTACAGCAGCTGCGCGCCTACTTCGACGGCACCCGCACCGCCTTCGACCTGCCCCTGGCGCCCCGGGGCACGCCCTTCCAGCGCCGCGTCTGGGCCGCCCTGTGCGAGATCCCGTACGGCGGCACCCTCTCGTACGGGCAGCTCGCCGGCCGCCTCGGCAAGCCCTCCGCCGCCCGCGCGGTGGGTCTGGCCAACGGCAGGAACCCGATCGGCATCATCATCCCCTGCCACCGCGTCATCGGCGCGAGCGGCAGCCTCACGGGGTACGGCGGCGGCCTCGACCGCAAGCGCCGCCTGCTGGCCTTCGAACGGGGCGGCTCCGGGCCGGAGCGGGCGTAGTCCGTGCTGCTCTCGACGACCGGAGGGCCCGCGGGCGGGCCCCGGCCGTTCAGCCGCCGCTCCCCACCACCGCCCGCACCTCCGCGACCAGCACCTCCGCCGCCTTCAGCGACCGCGCCAACTCCGTACCCGTACGGCCGATGGCGCCCAGCACCGCACCCGCCCGCTCCGCGAACCCGGGCGGTGCGCCGGGCAGCGCGGCGGCAGCGGCGAGCGCGCCTTTCTCGTTGATGCACCAGGTCCGGTGGTGGGCGTGCAGCGCTTGCGTCAGGTCACCCACCGCCCGGGCCAGGCACAGCGCCGCGTGCAAGGTGTCCGCGGACACCTGGGACTTGCCCGCCATGGCCAGGGAGAATCCGGCGTCCCACACCGCCGTACCGGTCAGCGCGGCACGCAGCGGCTCCGGGTACTCCCGCAGCTCCTCCTTGAGGCGGCCGAGACGGCCGGTGGGATCGGCGAGCACCCGTGACAGGGCCAGTTCCCCCGGGTACGCCGGAGACCAGAAGCCCAGCGGGTGGCCCACCTGGGCACCGATCTCGTACCGCCCCGCCTGGCACTCCCGCCACACCCGTTCCACCCGGTCGGCGTCCCGCAGGATCCAGTCCACGTGCCGGCCGTCCGGCAGCACCAGCCAGGCGCCCCCGTCGACCCACGCGCCCCACGCGCCCGGCGGGTGGATCTCCACCGGCGCCCCGGTCAGCTCGGCAGCCAGTTCCGCGAGCGCCGCCACGCCGACCTCGCCGCGGTAATAGACCCCCAAGTCCCAGTCGGAGTCCGGCCGGTGGGTGCCGCGGGCCCGGCTGCCTCCGAGTGTCACGCCGACGACGCCGGGCACCTCGGTGAGGGCGGCGGCCGCGCGCACCGTCCAGTCGTCCTCCCAGGAATGAGGCGTACCGGTGCTGTCGGTTGCTGTGTTGTCCATGAGGGCAGCGTAGGCGGGCCCCATGACGCCGCAGGCGGAGGGCGTCGGGAGTGACGGCCGTGGCCCTGGCCGGAGTTGCGCTCAGCAGGCCCGGGCGCTCAGCGCACCAGGTCCCGCACCTCCGCCAGCAACTCCACCTGACGCCGCCAGTCCCCGCCCGCGAAACCCACCAGGACACGGCTGACGCCCGCTCCGCAGTAGCTGTGCAGGCGTTCCGCGGCCTCCCGGGCGCCGCCGGTCACCGGCACCTCCGCATAGCGTCCGGCCGGGGCGCCGTGGGCTTCGGCGAGACCCGCCGCGATGTCCGCGCGGCCGGGGAGGCCCGGTTCCGTACCGAGTGCGGCGACGGCGCCCACGGCGACGACCGGGGGCTTGCGGCCGAGTGCGGCGGTGAGTTCCGCCAAGTGCACGGTGCCCTCGGCCACTTCGGCAGCCGGAGCCGGCGAGGGGAACCAGCCGTCACCCAGAAGCGCGGCGCGCCGCACCGCGGCGTGCGTGCCGCCGGCGATCCAGACCGGCGGCACCCGCACGGCGGCCGCCGGGGCCGCCGGCGCGCACCCCGGCCCGTACGCGTACGGCGGTGGCACCCGCTCACCCGCGAGCATCCGGGGCAGCAGCCGCAGCACCGCGTCGGTCCGGCGTTCACGCTCCTCATGCGGGTCATGCGGGTCATACGGGACATGCAGGTCGTACGGGTCGTACGGGTCATGCGGGTCGTACGGGTCGTACGGGTCGTACGGGTTATGCGGGCTACACAGGTCATACGGGCCATGCGGCTCGTACGGGATGCCGGCGGCCGCTCGTGGCGTGGGCCCGCTGTCCGCCCCGACGCCCAGGACCAGCCGCCCGTGCGCGATGCGCTGGAGGCCCGCCAGCTGCTCGGCGGTCCGGTCCGGTGACGGGAGGCGCGGCGCGCACGCCTCGCTGACGACGGTGATGTGGTCGGTCGCCGCGGCCACCGCCGCCAGTGCCGCCGCGGCGTCCGGCGGCGGCTCGCCGGGGGCCGGCCGGTGCCGGTGCGAGACGAGGTCGAGTCCGGCCTGCTCGGCGTGCCGGGCGGCCGCCGCGAGACCGAGCCGCTGGGCGCGCCGCACGGCACGGGACGGCAGCACCACGCCCACCGCAAGGCGGCCCGGCGGTACCGCCGTGTCCGGGAAGAACGTCATGCGCCGACGATGCAACCTCAAGCGGCCTTGAAGTCAAGAGCGGTGGCGGACGGCACCGGACGGGCGGCGGGCGCGGGAACGGCGCTCAGCGTTGCAGGCGGTCTCTTTACTCTTTCCGTGTTGAGGAATGCCTCGCAACGTGGATCAAATGGTCCGGCTCAAACAATCTGTAAGGACCACAGAAAGACTGTCCCGCGATGTGTCACTCGGATCCGGCCGTCCGGCAGCACGAGCGGCGCAACGCCGAACACACGCTGCTGGGCCTGGCCGCGCTCGCCCGGCACAGCGGGCAGCGGCCGGTGTCCGCCGAGACCGGGGCGATCACCGAGCGGATCGGTGACTCCTTGATCTGCACCCGTCTCGTCGGGAAACTCCTCGCCACCAGGAGCGCGCAGTGCGGCTGCGGCTCGGCCGGGACTCCCGGCTGCCGGGCCGCGTAGAGGGGGCCGGTGAGGTCGGAGAAGGACGCGGCCGCCCGCCGCTGACCGAACAGAGGAAGCCATGGACAACGCATTCGAGAACGTTCCCCCGACCACCCTCGCCGATCTGCTGGGCCGCGGCCAGGTCATGGACACCGGCATCCGCCCGCTGTGGAACGCGCCGCGCGTCGCGGGCCCCGCGTACACGGTGCGCTGCGAGCCCGGCGACAACCTGATGCTGCACGCCGCGATCTACCGCGCCACTCCGGGCTCGGTGATCGTCGTGGAGTCCGGCGACCTGGACCACGCGCTGGCCGGCGGCAACGTGTGCGCGGTCGCCCAGCGCCGGGGCGTCGCGGCCTTCGTGGTCGACGGGGTCATCCGGGACCTCGGTGAGGTGCGCGAGGCCGGTTTCCCGGTCTTCGCGCGTGGCGTCATCCCGATTCCCGGCACCAAGAAGAAGCTCGGCTCGCTCGGTGAACCGGCCCGCGTCGGCGGTGTGCTGGTGCACCCCGGTGACATCGTGGTCGCCGACGAGGAGGGCGTCGTCGTCACCCCCGCCGCCCGCCAGGCGGAAATCCTCACCGCCGCCCAGGCCGAACTGGCCAAAGAGGCCGGCGAGACCCTCGACATGTGGGAGGAGGACCACCGCGCGCGGATCGACAAGGCGCTGAACGACGCGGGCTTCACCGGCTGACACCTGGCGCGGTGGCGCACCCCGGGACGGTTTCCCCGCTGGAACGGCTGCCGGAGGTCTCGGCCGGCGGCATCGCGTACCTGCTGTTCACGTCGGGCAGCACCGGCACCCCGAAGGGCGTCCCGGTCACCCACGGCAACGTACGGGCGTTCCTCGACGCCGACCAGGAGCGCTACCGGCTCACCCCGGACGACCGGCTCACCCAGACCTTCGACCAGACCTTCGACCTGTCGGTCTTCGCCCTGTCGGTCTTCGCCCTGTCGGTCTTCGACCTCTTCATGGCCTGGGAGAACGGCGCGCGCCTCTGCTCGGTGGAGCCCATCGAGCTGCTGCCCCCCAGCAAGTACCTGGAGCGCAACGGGATCAACGGTGTGGTTCTCGGTGCCCTCCGTGGCCGCCGTCCTGCGCAAGCGCGGTGGGCTCGGGCCGGGCAGCATGCCCACACTGCGCTGGAGCCTGTTCTGCGGCGAGGCGCTGCCCCGTCTCACCCGCCGGCCTCCCGGCGGAGGTGGTGGCGGAAAACGAAGCGTATGTGACGTCGGTACTGGACGTCCTGGGCGTCGAGTTCGGCCCCACGCACACCGAGACCGTCCTGACCGACGACGGCCCACGGCTCATGGAGACACCCGTCCGGATGGGCGTGCGTGAGGCTGCGCCGTACGGCGGACGGGCCGCCCCCCCCCCGCGGCCCGTCACCCCTGCTCACCAGCGATCGAGGAGCAGCGCCGCCAGCCGCAGATAGGCCCGGTACGTCTCCGGGGCCAGCCAGGACAGCTCCACCACGCTGCCGGTGGCCAGATGGCCGTCGCGCGGCACCATGACCACGTCACGGCAGCGGGAGCTGAGCCCGCGTACGGTCGCCGGGTTCAGCGTCCAGCCGGCTTCCGGGCGGCTGTGGTTGAGCACCACCACGGCGTCCGCCGCCAGGTGCGGCAGGCCCAGGGTGAGCAGCCGGTCCATGGAGCGCTCCGCGTGGGTCAGCCCGGCGGGGTCGGCGCGGGTCACGATCACGACCCGGTGGGTGCTGTCCAGCACGGCCTGCGGGAACCGGTCGGTGTCGGCGAGGGTGACGGTGCAGTACGGCTCGGCGAGCGCGGTCACCGTCGCGTAGTCGCGGTCGGTGAACTGGCCGGGCGGGCCCGTACGGTGCTGGACGGCGTCGTTGGCCAGCACCAGCAGCCCCGAACGGTGCTCGGAGACGAACAGCCGGAAGTCCTCGAAGTCACGCACCTGGCCGGCGGCGCGCGCCAGATCCGTCAGCCGGGCGTCGGTGTCGCGGTAGACGCGCCGCGCGATACGGATGTGGCTGCCGGCGTGCCGGTCCGCGTCGACGGCCAGCACCGGCTCGCGGCGCTGTTCGGCCAGCAGCGCGCCGAGCACGGCCGTCGTCGTGGTGCAGCCCACCCGGTCCTTGAGGGCGAGCAGGGCGATGCGCAGGGGGCGGGTCAGCGGGGCGCGGACCGTGGCGAGCAGCCGGTCGCGTTCGGCGTCGGCGTCGCTGCGGTCGGGCTCGGTCAGTTCCGCGCTCAGCGTGGGGGACGGGCCGGGCCGACCGTCGTCCGGCTCGGCCCGGGTGACCGACTCCGGCAGGTAGCCGGCGAACACCTCGGCCACCTCGGGAGCCGTCGGCCGGGCCTCCGGCTCGTCGTCGATGCAGCGCAGCAGGATGTCCCGGAGCCCGCCGTCCAGTTGCAGGAACTCCTCCTGGGTGAGCAGGACGTCGCGCCGGTACCAGCGCCAGGACCGGCCCGTCGCCGCGTCGACGAGGATCGTGCCGAGCGCGTACACGTCACCGGCGGCGATCCGCGACTCCCCCCAGGACGTGACCTCCGGCGCGCGGTGCGGGGAGCGGGTGGGCATGGCCAGCGGCGAGGCGCTGGACTCGCCGTCGATACGGGCCGAGGTCCACTCCAGGATCCGTACGGTCTCCTCGGTGACCAGCACCGTGCCGGGGGTCAGCGCGCCGTGCACGATGTTGTTGCGGTGACAGCGGCTCACCGCGCGCGCCAGGTGCCACCCGAGCCACGCGAACAGCGGCGAGCCGTGCAGGGGCCCCGCCGCGTGCAGCAGCGCGCGCAGCGTCGGCGCGGGCAGCTGCGTACTGAGCCGGTCGAGCCGCAGCGCGATCCACGGCACCGGGCCCTCCAGGTCACTGGCGACGACCTCCGGGGCGTACACCCCGCCCATGCGGTGCAGCGCCCGCCACTCGACGCCCAGCAGCTCCCTGGCCATCGGCCACTTGACGGACGCCGACACACGCAGCAGCACCTGCGCGCCCGCCTCGTCCTCCCCGATGTACACGTTGGGCACACCACCGGACTCGCCGCGCAGCCGCAAGGTGTACGGACCGAGGGCGTGCAGGTCCTGCAGCCGCAGCGGCAGCCAGGACGGCGCAGCCCCCGAGGTGTCCGGCAGCCGGGTCTCCTCGTACGTCTCCGGCGGCAGCGTCCGGACCGGCGCCATCGGGCGCGCCCCGAGGTGCGTCAGCAGCCGGTCCTCCAGCCACGCGAACGGCCGGGTGCCCGGCAGGAGTTCGCCCGTACCGGACGGGTGCGCCAGCCACGCCGGGAAGTCCGGCGACCGGCCCACCAGGCGCGCCAGCCGCTCGGTCACCGCGCGCGTGGTGCGCAGCAGCTCGATCGGGGAGGCGGTGTCCAGCAGGATCTCCTGGGCGCCGGCGGTGAACTCGAAGCTCAGGTGCTGCGGCTGGGTGCCGTCGGCGGGCCCGGAACGGCGCATGAGCCCGCCGAGGAACACCTCCGCCAGGTGCGACGTCTCGGCGGGCCAGGGCACCGCCTCCAGCACGAGCCGCATCACCGGCACCGTGATCGGCGACACCGCGGCCAGGTGGGCGGCGAGCCGGTACGCCGGTGCGGAGGCGGCGTCCCGGAAGCGCAGCACGGCGTCCGCCGCGTCCGGGGTCCGGGTGCCCGCCACCGGTCGTACGCCGGGCGCGGCGGGCGGGGCCAGCAGCGGCAGCTCCGCGCTCGCCCCGGGCGAGGCCACCAGCCGGGCCCAGGCGGCGACGGCCGCCCGGCGCGGCTCCAGCACGGGCACCGGCACGCCGCGGAAGTCGTCGGCGAAGCCCGCCGGCAGCAGTGCGTCGGTCACGTCCCAGGTGTCGTTGGCCGCGCCCCGCCGCCGCGTGGTCACCCGCCACGGCTCGGCCCGCAGCCCCGAACCGCCCCACATGTGGGCGGGCAGTGCGTGCACGACGCCGGTGGGGCCGCGCCGCGCCCACCGGTCCAGGGTGGTGTGCAGGGTGCCGTCGCGCCAGCAGGAGCCGACGCCGTCGCTGACGACCAGGATGAGGCTGCGGCCGGACGGGTCGGCGACCGAGGCGGGCGACAGCAGCGCCGGGTCGGGGTCGAAGGGGCGCGCCCGCAGCCGGGGGCCGTCCGGCGAGCGGCTGTCCAGCCCGTGCACCCGTACGTCCCGGAAGGCGCCCAACTGCTCGAACAGGGTGCGCAGTTCGGCGGCCAGGCGGCGCCACAGCAGCATGGAGACGCCGTCGTCGATCAGCAGCGTCAGGTCCAGCCACCGCTCGCGGGCGGGCCGCGTCACCACGTCCGGCAGCCCGGTCTCGGCCATCGCCGCCACGGTCGCCGCGTCGTCCAGCTCCTGGCGGTCGCGGCGCGGCCGCCGCTGCTTGAGCGGGCGCAGGGCGCGGCTGAGCCGCAGTTCCTCGTGCCCCAGCGCCTTGGTCTCCGGTATGCGGACGGGCAGCGCCCCCGCGTCCTGGTGCCCGGAGTGCGCGGCGGGGCCGGAGAGTTCGGGGGCGCCGCCCGCCGAGGCGGCGGCGTGCAGCGCGCCGGCGAGCTGGGAGGGCGACCCCCGGCGCGCGGCCGGCCCGGGGCCGGACGGGGCGGGGGCGCGGCCCGAGGCGCCCGTGGCCGTACCGTCCGGGTGGCGGCCGGGCTCCCCGGGCGGGCCCGGGCCGCCGCCGGAGGCCGGGCCGGCCGGCTGCCCCAGCAGGGCGGCCAGCGGCGCGGATCCGTCGCGGGGCAGCCGTCCGGCCAGCCACAGGACGTCCAGCAGCTCCAGGGTGGAGAGCTCGTAGCCGGTGACCGCACCGACCTGCTCGAACCCGGAGCCGTCGCCCGGCACCGTCACACCGTTCCGCCGAGCCGGTGCAGCACCGCCCGCAGCAGCCCCTGGGCGTCCAGGTCCACCCCGCCCTTGCGCAGGAAGACCGCGTTGAGCAGCTGGTCCGTCGCCAGCTCGCCGTGTGCCCGCTCGTTGAGGAAGGTGTGCAGGAGGTCGTCCATCCCGGGCAGGGCCTCCTCGCCGAGGTGCGCGGCGACGATCCTGCGCAGCTGCTCCTCGTCCGGTTCGGGCAGCGCGAGCCGCACGCAGCGGCGCAGGAACGCCGGCGGGAAGTCCCGCTCGCCGTTGCTCGTGATCACCACCACCGGGAACTCCCGGCAGCGCACCAGGCCGCGGGTCACCCGCACCCGCCCGCTGTCCGTGCCGTGCAGCAGCACCTCCACCTCGCTGCGGTCCTCCGGCAGCCGGGACAGCTCCGGAATCTCGAACTCGCCCTCCTCGAACACCATCAGCAGGTCGTTGGGCAGGTCCACGTCACCCTTGTCCAGCTCGTCGACGAGCAGCACCCGCGGCACCTCGCGCGGCACCAGCGCGGTGCCCAGCGGCCCCAGCCGGATGTACGTGCCGATGTCCGGCTCCGGACCGGAGTGCTCCTGGCGCAGATGGGTCTCCCGCAGCCGGCCGATGGCGTCGTAGTCGTACAGCGCCTCCTTGAGCACCGAACGGCTGTTGACCGCCCACTGGAGCACCGGCCCCAGACTCAGCTCGTGCGCGATGGCGTGCGCCAGCGACGACTTGCCGGTGCCCGGATGGCCGGTCACCAGCAGCGGGCGCCGCAGATGCAGGGCGGCGCTCACCACGTCCGCCTGGGCCCGGCCGATCAGGTACGGGCGCTCCCGCCGCCGGCCGCCGGCCGCGCCGCCGTCCGCCGCGAACTGCCGCCACGGCGGCGCCGGGGGCAGCACCGCCTGCCGGGGGACACGGTCGCCCCGGAAGAGCCGCCACGCGTCGTTCTCCGTCATCGCCGATCCGCTCCCGCCGTCCGCCGTCGCTGCCCGCCGCGGCCCGCGCCCGCGCGCCCCGGCCCCGTACGCCCCGCTCCGTACGCCCCGCCCCTCACCCCAGCGGCCCCTCACCCGGCCCGGCCGGCCCGCCCGGATCGGCCAGCTGCAACTCGTCCGGCAGCGGCAGCCCGGCGTCCTCCCAGACGAGCGCCGGCCGCGCCGCCTGCGCCGGATCCATGTGGGCCCGGACCCGGAAATGCCGTATCCGCTCCGGCAGTTCCTCCAACGGACCGGACGGGCGCGAAGGTTCCAGGCGCGCCGCCTGCCGGTGGTCGACCGCCTCCCGGTCCCACAGCACGATCGGCACCCCCATGAACAAGCACACGTTCAGCAACTGCGCCCGGTGCTTGGGCGGCCCGTGCACCACGACGCTGCCCTGGTCCCGGTGCGTCGTCTTCAGCATCCCCATCAGCTCCCGGTCGCTGGTGACCTCCTCGCCCGCGATCAGCGGGCCGGTGCGCCGCCGCGCGTCCCAGCGCCGGCTCAGGTCGTGCCGCGCGGTACGGGAGTGCCGGCGCACCTGGGGACAGCGCAGCACGACGAGGAAGTCCTCGCCCAGCGGCGCCGGGTACAGCTCGCCGGGCTCCGCGCCGTCCCACTCGTCCACCGGCAGCTGCAGCCCGTCCGGGCCGACGGCCACCGCGACCATCGGCACGCCCCGCCCGGGGCCCTCCGCGCCGCTGGCCACGGTGCGCACCAGCCGGGCGATCTGCGCGCCGTCCAGCGGCCGGTCGTCGCCGGGCCCGGCCCGCGCGGCCGTCCCGTCGTCCCGCAGCCGCCACAGCGAGCAGCGGTAGCGGTCCGGCGGGTCGTCCGTGTGCCGGGTCAGCTCGACCAGGACACAGGTGCCCGCCGACGCGGTCCGCGCGGCCCAGCGCGCCGCGTCCGCCCGCCGCTCGTCCAGCGCGGAGGCGTGCACGCCCAGCCGCTGGGCGACCCGCACGCTCCACTCCCGCAGCACCTCGCCCACCAGCCCGCCGACCTCCGCCGCCACGTACTCCACCACCCGTACCAGCGCGGGCAGCCGGGGCGTCTCGTTCGGTACGGGCGTGCAGTCACCGGGCCAGGTCTCCAGCGCGTGCAGCGCGGCGGGCACGGCCGGGACGGACAGCCGCGCGCCGTGCAGCGGCGCGGGCAGCGCCATGTACTGCAGGGCCTCGGCGGCGGCCCGGGGGAGCAGCCCCGGGTCACGGGCCGTCAGGTCCGTCAGCTTCGCGAGCAGTTTGCGGTGCTCGCCCACCGACAGCAGACCGGCCGCTTCGACCAGCCGCCCCAGCCCCAGCAGCCGGTCCAGCTCGGCGCGGTCCCCGCTGTCGGTGACGGTGCGCGCGAGCGACTCGGTCAGGGTCGGCAGCGCCCGCCGCACCGTGTACAGGACGGTGGCCAGCTCCTCGACGGTCGGCGCCGAACCGTCCGAAGGGGTCCGCAGGCCCAGCTCGGCACCGAGGACCGTGGCGTGCGCGGCGCGGTCCGCCGGCGCCCCGAGCAGCGCCTGCACCGGGCCGGCCAGCATGTCGCGCAGCCCGCTGTCCTCGGGGTGCACCGCCGCACCGTGCCCGCCGTCCGGGGGCAGCAGCCCGCCCGCGCCGGCCCGTACCAGCTCGGCCTCGATCGCCTGCCGGGTGATGCCCCAGCTGCGCCGCACCGTGTGCTGGGCGGCGAACGCCCCGCCCGGCGCCGTGATCCGGCCCATCACCAGACCGACCGCGGCGGCGTCGTGCAGTGACCACAGCGGCCCGCCGCTGTAGCCCTCCTCGACGGCGGCGCCGGACAGCTGTCCGTCGAGGTAGCCCACCGAGCCGTCGCAGGCGCTCACCCGCACGTCCGCGTAGGTGAACGGCTGCCCGCCGCCGTACCAGGCCCGTACCTCCTGGCCGGTGGCCATGTCCGTCCAGGGCAGCGGGCGCACCGGGTCGGGCGGCGGCTCGTCCAGCTCCAGTACGGCCAGGTCACCGGCCCACTCCAGGGCTCCTTCAGGCGCCGGCCCGGGGCGGTCCGCCGCCCGCGGCGCCACCCACGCGACCAGCCGCGCGGAGACCGCCGCGACGTGCGGCACGGCGGGGAAAGCCACGTCCAGGCGGACCGGGCCCGGGTCACGGTGGGTCAGCGGCCGCAGCCCGAGCGCGGTGTTGACCACGTGGGCGCAGGTCAGCAGGTGCCGGGCGGCGAGGTGGACGCCCGCGCCCGCCGTACGGCCCGGCCCGCCGCCCACCACTTTGACCAGCGCCCCGCGGGCGTCCGCCGGCGGCTCGTCGGCGGGCACCGTGAACCAGCCCACGGCTCAGTCCCGTACCGGGAACTGCCAGCTCGCCGAGACGGTCATGCTCGCCTGCCCGGCGCTGCCCACGATGCCCAGCTTCAGGTCCTGGCCGATCTGCACGCCGAAGGTGACGGCCAGCTCCTGCGGCGGGTCGGGCGCCGTGCGCACCGCGTCGCGCACCTGCTGGAGGACCGGCCCCAGCGGACTGAGGACGGCCCGCAGCGCGTCGGACGCCAGGGCGGTGACCCGGGCACCGCTGCCCACCGGTGTGACGCCGCCGATCCCGCCGGGCAAGTCCGCGCCCCCGTGCCCGCCGGCCGGCTCACCGGCGGCCGCCAGCTCCACCCGGACCGTGGCGTCGTCGAACGGGAATTCCACATAGTCGTAATGCGGCACAGACACATTGTGCCGATCAACTCACCCTGGCGACAGGCCTGTTCACCGATCGGTACGGGTCCGGTACCGAAGCGGCGCCCGCTGGCGGAGGGGGCGCGGCGCGGGCCGTGGCCGGCGCGCCCTTCCGCTTCCCGGCCCGCGCTCCGGCCCTGGCCTGCGCCCAGGCCGGCCCCTGCCCTATGCCCAGGCCGGCCCCCGCCCTACGCCCCGGCCGGCCCCTGCCCCGGCGGGCCGGTGTCGTCACCCGTCCGCTTGGCGTCCGCCGCCCGCCGCAGCCGCGGATGCCGGACCGGGCCCTGCTCGGTGATCGTCTCGCCGACGATGGCGCGGACCGCGCTGCGCAGCCCGTGCATCGCCTGGTGCCGCGCCGGCCCGGCGCCCGGGTCGCCGCGCAGCTCCTTCAGCAGCGCCCAGCACAGCGCCAGCATCACGAACACGAACGGCAGCGCGACCAGGATCGTCGCCGTCTGGAGCGCGCCGAGCCCGCCGGCCACCAGCAGCACCGCGGCGACCGCGGCCATCAGGATGCCCCAGGTGACCACCAGCCACGTCCGCGGGTGCAGCGCGCCCCGGCTGGTCAGCGAGCCCATGACCAGCGACGCGGAATCGGCGCTGGTGATGAAGTACGTCATCACCAGGATCATCGCCACCCAGGAGGTGACCGTCCCGGCCGGCAGCGCGTCCAGCATCCCGAACAGCGACGCCTCCGCGTCCTGCGCGTTCTTCGTCAGGTCGGCCAGGCCGCCGGCGTCCAGCCGGATCGCGCTGCCGCCCATCACGCAGAACCAGACCATCGTCGCGCCGCTGGGCACCAGCAGGACGCCGATCAGGAACTCACGGACGGTGCGCCCGTGCGAGATGCGGGCGATGAACGTGCCGACGAACGGGGCCCAGGACAGCCACCACGCCCAGTAGAAGATCGTCCAGGCGCCGAGCCAGCCCGCGTCGGTGAACGCGCCGGTCCGGGAGGCCATCGGCAGCAGGTCGTGGAGGTAGCCGCCGACGCTCGCCGGGATGCTGTCCAGGACGTACACCGTCGGGCCGAGCACGAAGACGAACAGCATCAGCAGCGCGGCCAGCACGATGTTCAGGGTGGACAGCCACTTGACGCCCTTGTGCAGGCCGGAGAAGGCCGACGCCACGAAGGCGGCGGACAGGGCGGCGATGATGACCAACTGCACGGCCGTGCTGTCGGACGCGCCGGTGGTGAGGTTCAGGCCCCGGCTGACCTGGAGGGCGCCGAGGCCCAGGCTGGTGGCGGTGCCGAAGACGGTCGCGAAGACGGCCAGCAGGTCGATCAGGTGGCCCAGCCGCCCGCCGGCCCGCCGCTCGCCGACCAGCGGGACGAAGACGGAGCTGAGCCGGTTGCTGCGGCCCTTGCGGAAGCCCGCGTAGGCCAGGGCCAGGCCGACGATGCCGTAGATCGCCCAGGGGGTCAGCGTCCAGTGGAAGAACGCGTACTCCAGCGCGGTACGGGCGGCGGCGCCGGTGCGCGGGGTGACGCCGCCGGCGGGCGGCGGGGAGACGTAGTGCTGGAGCGGTTCCCCCACGCCGTAGAACATCAGGCCGATGCCCATTCCGGCGCTGAACATCATCGCGATCCACGCGAGATTGCCGAATTCCGGTTCCGCGTCGTCCTTGCCGAGCCGGATATGGCCGAAACGGCTGAAGGCGATGAGGACGCACAGGGCGAGAAAGACATCGGCGGCCACCACGAACAGCCAGCCGAAATTCCCCAGTACCCAATTCAGCGCGGCATCGGTGACCGATTCGAAATTCTTTTTGCCCAGCGCCGCCCAGGCCACCACCGCGAGTACCGCGGCGACGCCGATACCGACCAGGGTCAGGTCGGGCGGCGGATCGTGCTCCGCGCTCGGCGGTCCGGAATGCGGCGTCGGTTCCTCGGACGTCTGCACGCTCATGGCGTCCCACTATGGCCGGGAAAACAATGAATCGCCGGGTTGGCGCGCCGTCCGGCGTGGCCGCTCCCTGTTCGCCGGGGCCCGCGCCGGATAGGGTCGCAGCGGCGCGACTGCCAGTTCGAAAGCAAGGGGAAACAGTGGCGGACGCAGCAAGGACACCGGCGGCAGACCAGGACCGGGCACCACGGGTGCTGGTCGCCGCGGACAAATTCAAGGGTTCGCTCACGGCCGCCGAGGTCGCCCGGCACGTCACGGCCGGGCTGCGCCGGGCCGTCCCCGGCCTGGCGGTGGAGTCCGTCCCGGTCGCGGACGGCGGCGACGGCACGGTCGCGGCCGCCCTGGCGGCCGGCTTCGCCCGGCACGAGGTCCGGGTCACCGGCCCGGTCGGCGACCCGGTGACGGCCACCTTCGCACTCCACGAGGACGACACGGCCGTGGTGGAGATGGCCGAGGCGTCCGGCCTCCAGCACCTCCCGAAGGGCCGCTCCGCGCCGCTCACGGCCACCACGTACGGCACCGGCGAGCTGCTGCGCGCGGCCCTGGACGCGGGCGCCACCAGCATCGTCTTCGGCGTCGGCGGCAGCGCCACGACCGACGGCGGCGCGGGCATGCTCGCCGCCCTCGGCGCCCGCTTCCTGGACGCCGCGGGCACGCCCCTCGCCCCGGGCGGCGGTCCGCTGCGCGACCTGGTCACCGCCGACCTCGCGGGCCTGGACCCGCGGCTCGCCCGTACGCGGGTCATCCTCGCCGGCGATGTCGACAACCCGCTGACCGGCCCCAAGGGCGCACCCGCCGTGTACGGGCCGCAGAAGGGCGCGAGCCCGCAGGACGTCGAGGCGCTGGACGCGGCCCTGGCCCACTACGCCAAGGTCCTGGAGACCGCGGTGGGGCCGCGCGCCGCCGAGTACGCCGCCGCCCCGGGCGCGGGCGCGGCGGGCGGCATCGGCTACGGCGCCCTGGTCGGCCTGGGAGCCGCCTTCCGGCCCGGCATCGACGTCATGCTGGAGGTGCTGGGCTTCGGCCCGGCACTGGCCCGCGCCACCTTCGTCGTCACCGGCGAGGGCTCGCTGGACGAGCAGACCCTGCACGGCAAGGCCCCGGCCGGCGTCGCGGCGGCAGCCCGCGCCGCGGGCCTGGAGGTGGCGGCGGTCTGCGGCCGGCTGGCCCTGCCGCCGGCGGCCCTGGGCCGGGCCGGCATCCGCCGCGCCTACCCGCTGACCGACCTGGAGCCGGACCCGGCCCGCTGCATGGCCGAGGCGGGCCCGCTCCTGGAGCGGGCCGCGGAGGCCCTGGGGCGGGACTTCCTGCGGTGACAGCGCGCCGCTGAACCACGGGGCGCAGAGGCGCGCCCCGTGCGCTCCCTGCGCCGTTGTGCTTCCGGATACGACAGAAGGCCCCCGCCGCGCTCATGCGCCCGGCGGGGGCCTTCCTGGTCCGTGGACCGTGAACCGCTACGGAATCTGCTGCACCTGCGCGCTGCGCGCCTCGCGGCGGTTGTCGCGGAAGGCGTTGACCCGGCGGGCCGTCGCGAAGACCGGGATCATCGCGCCCAGCACGATCTGGAGGGAGCAGCCGGTCTGCAGGAGGGTCTGGCCGCCGGGGGCGTCCAGCGCCCAGGCCGCCAGCATGCCCATGCTCAGCACGATCCAGCTGAGCATCGCCACCGCGAGCCGTCCCCGCGGCTTCGGGTACTCGACCCGGCTCACCATCAGCCAGGCCACCCCGACGATCGCCAGCAGCGTCGGTACGAAGGGCAGCTCCAGCAGCACGATCGCGACGACGGTCAGCGCGCCGAACGGGCTCGGCATCCCCTGGAAGATGCCGTCACGCAGCGTCACACAGGAGAACCGGGCCAGGCGCAGGATCACCGCCAGCAGCACCACCACCGCCGCGACCACCGAGACCCGCTGGTGCGAGTCCGGGGTGACCATGCCCCAGGTGACCACGAAGTACGCCGGCGCCAGCCCGAAGCTGATCAGGTCGGAGAGGTTGTCGAGCTCGGCCCCCATCGCCGAGGCGCGCAGCTTGCGCGCGACGAGCCCGTCGAACAGGTCGAAGATGGAGGCCAGCAGCATCAGGATCACCGCCATGGCGGCGCTGTGCCGCGCCATCCCGCCGTCCTCGTTGCCCGTCAGGTGCGGGATCAGGACGCCGGTGGTGGTGAAGTACACGGCCATGAAGCCGCAGATCGCGTTGCCGAGAGTGAGCGTGTCCGCTATCGACAGCCGCGTCGACAGCGGCATGTCGTCGGCCACGTCCTCCTCGTCGACCTCCGCGACCCAGCCGGGCTGTGTGTCGGGATCAATCACGGTCAAGGCGTGTCACCCCCGCGGTGGTGGCCTGGCCGACCTCGACCGCGGCCTCGACACCCGCCGGGAGGTAGACGTCGACGCGCGACCCGAAGCGGATCAGGCCGATGCGCTCGCCCTGCTCCACCTTCGAGCCCTGGGGCACGTAGGGGACGATCCGGCGGGCCACGGCACCGGCGATCTGCACCATCTCGATGTCGCCGAGCTCGGTGTCGAAGTGCCAGACGACCCGCTCGTTGTTCTCGCTCTCCTTGTTGAACGCCGGAACGTACCCACCAGGGATGTGCTCCACGGACGTCACCGTGCCGGCCAGCGGCGCGCGGTTGACGTGGACGTTCAGCGGGCTCATGAAGATCGCGACGCGGGTGCGCCCGTCCTTCCACGGCATGATGCTCTGCACCACACCGTCGGCCGGGGAGATGACCCGGCCCTGAGCGATCTCCCGCTCAGGGTCGCGGAAGAACCACAGCATGCCCGCCGCCAGGGCGGTGGCGGGCACGGCAGCGGCGGCCCAGCGTCCCGAGCGACGGGAACGGGCCAGACTGACCGCTGCCGTCGCGACGGTCGGCAGAAGCCACGGCGACGCTCCGCGCGCGAGGCGGACACGACCGCGTTGTGCAGAGGATTGGCTGTGGGGCATGGATGACCTTCGTAGCGGAGGATGCCGCATATGCAATGGGGGACGGCGGCTTTCCCGGGATGGTATCGGTTGCGAGCGGCAACTGGCCAAGAGCCAGAGCCAATCCATGGCCGAACAACGATGACGGGGTGTGATCTTCGTCCTGAAGAAAACACCCCAAATCGGGCGTTCACCCCTGGATTCGGTACTCCTCCAGTAGCCGTCGGCCGATGATCATTTTCTGGATCTCGGCGGTACCCTCACCGATGAGGAGCATCGGTGCCTCCCGGTAGAGGCGCTCGATCTCGTACTCCTTGGAGAAGCCGTAGCCGCCGTGGATGCGGAACGCGTCCTCCACCACCTCCTTGCAGTACTCGGAGGCCAGGTACTTGGCCATGCCCGCTTCAAGGTCGTTTCGCTGGCCGGAGTCCTTTTTGCGAGCGGCGTTGACCATCATCGCATGGGCCGCTTCCACCTTTGTCGCCATTTCGGCAAGTTTGAACTGGATCGCCTGGTGCTGGGCGATCGGCTTGCCGAACGTGTGCCGCTGCTGCGCGTACGAAACACCCAGCTCGAAGGCGCGCTGCGCCACCCCGCAGCCCCGCGCCGCCACATTCACCCGGCCGACCTCGACGCCGTCCATCATGTGATAGAAGCCACGTCCGGTCTCGCCGCCGAGGACCCGGTCGGCGGGGACGCGCAGCCCGTCCATGATCAGCTCGGTGGTGTCGACCCCCTTGTAACCCATCTTGTCGATCTTGCCGGGAATGGTCAGCCCCGGCCGGACCTCACCGAAACCGGCCTCCTTCTCGACGAGGAAGGTGGTCATCGACTTGTGCGGCGCGGTGCCCTCCGGATGGCCCTCGTCCGTACGGCACAGGACGGCGACCAGAGTTGACGAACCGCCGTTGGTCAGCCACATCTTCTGACCGGTCAGTACATAATCTCCGCCGTCCCGAACGCCCTTCGACGTGATGGCCGAGACGTCCGAGCCGAGCGCCGGCTCCGACATCGAGAAGGCGCCCCGGATGTCACCGGCCGCCATCCTCGGCAGGAAATACTCCTTCTGCTCCTGCGTGCCGTGCTGCTTGAGCATGTACGCCACGATGAAGTGCGTGTTGATGATGCCCGACACGCTCATCCAGCCGCGGGCGATCTCCTCCACCGTCAGCGCGTACGTCAGCAGTGACTCGCCGAGGCCGCCGTACTCCTCGGGAATCATCAGCCCGAAGACGCCGAGTTCCTTCAGCCCCTCGACTATCTGCGTCGGGTACTCGTCGCGGTGCTCCAGCTCGGTGGCGACCGGCAGAATCTCTTTGTCGACGAAGTCCCGGACCGTCGAGAGGATTTCCCGCTGGATGTCCGTCAGGCCCTCGGTCTGTGCGAGGCGTCCGCTCATCTCACTTCTCCTTCCGGGCCGGTTCCCGCAGCTCGGGGCGGCCCGGCTGCTCCCCGCCGCGCTCCTTGACGTACGTGGCGGTGGGCACCATCACCTTGCGCCGGAAGACACACACCAGCGTGCCGTCCTGCTTGTAGCCCTTGGTCTCCACGTACACGATCCCGCGGTCGCTCTTGGACTTCGACGGCGTCTTGTCGAGCACCGTCGTCTCGCCGTACAGCGTGTCCCCGTGAAAAGTCGGCGCGACATGCTTCAGCGACTCGATTTCCAGATTCGCGATCGCCTTGCCCGACACGTCCGGGACCGACATCCCCAGCAGCAGCGAGTAGATGTAGTTCCCGACGACGACATTCTTCCCGAAGTCGGTGGTCCGCTCCGCATAGTTGCTGTCCATGTGCAGCGGGTGGTGATTCATCGTGAGCAGACAGAAGAGGTGGTCGTCGTATTCCGTGACCGTCTTTCCCGGCCAGTGCTTGTAGACGTCCCCGACGGTGAATTCCTCATAGGTACGGCCGAACTGCATCGCGCTCACGCCTCCGGGGCTTCGAACTTCGAGGTACGGGTCATGCCGGCGGCGCGGCCCTTTCCGCTGACGACGAGCGCCATCTTGCGGCTGGCCTCGTCGATCATCTCGTCCCCGAGCATCGCGGAACCCTTCTTGCCGCCCGCCTCCGAGGTGTGCCACTCGTACGCGTCGAGGATCAGCTCGGCACGGTCGTAGTCCTCCTGCGACGGCGAGAACACCTCGTTGGCCGCCTCGACCTGACCGGGGTGCAGCACCCACTTGCCGTCGAAGCCCAGCGCGGCGGCGCGCCCGGCGACCTCCTTGTAGCCGTCCACGTTCTTGATCTGGAGGTAGGGGCCGTCGATCGCCTGGAGGTCGTTGGCGCGGGCCGCCATCAGGATCCGCATCAGGATGTAGTGGTACGCGTCCGCGCCGTACCCGGGCGGCTGCTCGCCCACGACCAGCGTCTTCATGTTGATGGAGGCCATGAAGTCGGCCGGGCCGAAGATGATGGTCTCCAGGCGCGGCGAGGCGGTCGCGATGGCGTCCACGTTCACCAGGCCCTTGGCGTTCTCGATCTGCGCCTCGATGCCGATCCGGCCCACCTCGAAGCCCATGGTCTTCTCGATCTGGGTGAGCAGCAGGTCCAGCGCCACGATCTGCTGGGCGTCCTGCACCTTGGGCAGCATGATGCAGTCCAGGTTGGGCCCGGCGCCCTCGACGACGGTGATGACGTCCCGGTAGGTCCAGTGCGTGGTCCAGTCGTTGACCCGCACGACGCGGGTCTTGCCGGACCAGTCGCCGTTGTTCAGCGCGTCCACGATGGTGTGCCGGGCGCCTTCCTTGGCCAGCGGCGCGCAGGCGTCCTCCAGGTCCAGGAAGACCTGGTCGGCGGGGAGGCCCTGGGCCTTCTCCAGGAAGCGCGGGTTGCTGCCGGGGACGGCGAGGCAGGAACGGCGGGGACGAAGGCGGTTGACAGTCACGCGGGGACCTCCAGGGGGTCGAGCTTGTTCGCGGTACGGATCTCGTCGACGATACGGCCGATGATCTCCGTGATACCGAAGTCCTTCGGGGTGAACACGGCCGCCACTCCGGCTTCCCGGAGGGCCGCCGCGTCGGCGTTGGGGATGATGCCGCCGACGATGACGGGAATGTCGTGGCCGCCGCTCTCGCGCAGCCGCCGCAGCACGTCCGGCACCAGCTCGGCGTGCGAGCCGGACAGGATCGACAGGCCCACGCAGTGCACGTCCTCGGCGACGGCCGCCGTGACGATCTGCTCGGGCGTCAGCCGGATGCCCTGGTAGACGACCTCGAAGCCGGCGTCCCTGGCCCGTACGGCGATCTGCTCCGCGCCGTTGCTGTGCCCGTCCAGCCCCGGCTTGCCGACCAGCAGCCGCAGCCGGCCGGTGCCCAGGTCGGCGGCGGTCCGCTCGACCTTCGCGCGGACCGCGGCGAGCGGCGTGCCCGCCTCCGCGGTGACGGCGAGCGGCGCGCCCGAGACGCCCGTCGGCGCCCGGAACTCGCCGAACACGTCCCGCAGGGCCCAGGCCCACTCGCCGGTCGTCACGCCCGCGCGGGCGCATTCGAGGGTCGCCGCGAACAGGTTCGTGTCGCCCGCCGCGGCCTTCTTCAGCGCCGACAGGGACTCCTGCGCGCGCGCCTCGTCGCGGTTGTCCCGCCACTGGTGCAGCGCCCGCACCACGCCCGCCTCGTTGTCCGGGTCGACGGTCATGATGGCCGTGTCCAGGTCGGCGGTCAGGGGGTTCGGCTCCGTCGACTCGTAACAGTTGACGCCGACGATCTTCTCCTCGCCCGCCTCGATCCGGGCCCGCCGCTCGGCGTGCGAGGAGACCAGCTGCGACTTCAGATAGCCGGACTCGACGGCGGCCATCGCGCCGCCCATCTCCTCGATCCGCGCCATCTCCGCCAGGCAGTCCTCGACCAGCGCCGCGACCTTGGCCTCGATGACGTGCGACCCGGCGAAGATGTCGTCGTACTCCAGCAGGTCCGACTCGTGGGCCAGCACCTGCTGGATGCGCAGCGACCACTGCTGGTCCCACGGCCGGGGCAGGCCCAGCGCCTCGTTCCACGCCGGGAGCTGTACGGCGCGGGCGCGGGCGTCCTTGGAGAGGGTGACGGCCAGCATCTCCAGGACGATCCGCTGGACGTTGTTCTCCGGCTGCGCCTCGGTCAGCCCGAGGGAGTTGACCTGCACGCCGTAGCGGAAGCGGCGCTGCTTGGGGTTCTCCACCCCGTACCGCTCGCGGGTGACCTGTTCCCAGATGCGGCCGAAGGCGCGCATCTTGCACATCTCCTCGATGAACCGGACCCCGGCGTTGACGAAGAACGAGATCCGCGCGACCACGTCACCGAACTTCTCCGGCGGCACCTGCCCCGAGTCCCGCACCGCGTCCAGCACGGCGATCGCGGTGCTCATCGCGTACGCGATCTCCTGCACCGGTGTGGCGCCCGCCTCCTGCAGGTGGTAGCTGCAGATGTTGATCGGGTTCCACTTCGGGAGGTGCGCCACCGTGTACGTGATCATGTCGGTGGTCAGCCGCAGGCTCGGGCCCGGCGGGAAGACGTGCGTCCCGCGCGAGAGGTACTCCTTGACGATGTCGTTCTGCGTCGTACCCGACAGCTTCGTGATGTCGGCGCCCTGCTCCTCGGCGACCACCTCGTACAGCGCCAGCAGCCACATCGCGGTGGCGTTGATGGTCATCGAGGTGTTCATCTGCTCCAGCGGGATGTCCTGGAACAGCCGGCGCATGTCGCCGAGGTGCGAGACGGGAACCCCGACCCGGCCGACCTCGCCGCGGGCGAGGACGTGGTCCGGGTCGTAACCGGTCTGCGTCGGCAGGTCGAAGGCGACCGACAGGCCCGTCTGGCCCTTGGCGAGGTTGCGCCGGTAGAGCTCGTTGGACGCCTCCGCGGTGGAGTGCCCGGCGTAGGTCCGCATCAGCCACGGACGATCCTTGTGACGTTCGGTCATGTTGGTCCGTACTCTCGGGGTCCGTCCGTCCGGATCAGACGTTCCGGAACCGGTTGATGGCGTCGATGTGCCGGGCGCGCTTCTCGTGGTCGCGCACGCCCATGCCCTCCTCGGGTGCCAGCGCGAGCACGCCGACCTTGCCCTGGTGGAGGTTGCGGTGCACGTCGTACGCGGCCTGGCCGGTCTCCTCCAGGGTGTACGTCTTGGACAGCGTCGGGTGGATCTTGCCCTTGGCGATCAGGCGGTTGGCCTCCCACGCCTCGCGGTAGTTGGCGAAGTGCGAGCCCACGATGCGCTTGAGCGACATCCACAGGTAGCGGTTGTCGTACTCGTGGGTGTAGCCGGAGGTGGAGGCGCAGGTGACGATCGTGCCGCCCTTGCGCGTGACGTAGACGGAGGCGCCGAACGTCTCGCGGCCCGGGTGCTCGAAGACGATGTCCACGTCCTCGCCGCCGGTCAGCTCACGGATCCGCTTGCCGAACCGCTTCCACTCGCGGGGGTCCTGCTGGTGCTCGTCCTTCCAGAACCTGTACCCCTCGGCGTTGCGGTCGATGATCGCCTCGGCGCCCATCTTCCGGCAGATCTCCGCCTTCTGGTCGCTGGAGACCACACAGATCGGGTTGGCGCCGCCGGCCAGCGCGAACTGTGTGGCGTACGAGCCGAGTCCGCCGCTGGCGCCCCAGATCAGGACGTTGTCGCCCTGCTTCATCCCGGCGCCGTTACGGGACACCAGCTGCCGGTACGCGGTGGAGTTGACCAGCCCGGGAGCCGCCGCCTCCTCCCAGCTCAGGTGGTCCGGCTTGGGCATCAGCTGGTTGGACTTGACCAGCGCGATCTCGGCGAGGCCGCCGAAGTTGGTCTCGAAGCCCCAGATGCGCTGCTCGGGGTCGAGCATCGTGTCGTTGTGCCCGTCGGCGGACTCCAGCTCGACGGACAGGCAGTGGGCGACGACCTCGTCGCCGGGCTTCCAGGAGTTCACGCCGGGCCCGGTGCGCAGCACGACGCCCGCGAGGTCGGAGCCGATGACGTGGTACGGCAGGTCGTGGCGCTTGGTGAGCGGCGACAGCTTGCCGTACCGCTCCAGGAAGCCGAACGTGGACATCGGCTCGAAGATCGAGGTCCACACGCTGTTGTAGTTGACCGAGGAGGCCATGACGGCCACCAGGGCCTCGCCCGGGCCCAGTTCGGGCACCGGCACCTCTTCGACGTGCAGGGACTTGCGGGGGTCCTTCTCCTTGGTGGGCAGGCCGTCGAACATGTCGGCCTCGTCCTTGTGCACGGTCACCGCGCGGTAGGAGTCGGGCAGGGGCAGAGCGGCGAAGTCTTCGCGGGTGCTCTCTGGCGCGAGGATCGCGTCAAGTATCTGGTTCACGGTGTGCCTCCGGCGAAGCCTGTCGAGGGAAACGGCTTGAGGGAACGTCGGGGGTGGTGCAGAGGCGATGCCGTCGGTTCGGCTGAGGGTGTTCCGGCAGCGCTGGTGAGCGCGGTGAGGGTGCCTGTGACGCAGGCGTCCGGGCGGGCAGGCGCGAAGGGCCTGCTGGGACAGCCGGCGCGCGGTGATGTGCCGCTTGCCGGCCGCCCGGACAACATCAACGTATGACACCGCGTGCCAGTCGACAAGACACTGAGTGCCAACAATTTCTCTCAGATGTCATCCGGGTGACACGCATGAGCGGCCCGGCGGCCGGGCGAAATGGTGAAATGTCTCCCTATAGGGGGCGAGAAACAGTGCGGCCCCGACGCCGGACGTGGTGTACACCACCCCGGCACCAGGGCGTACGTCCCTCAGGACCGCTGCTTGAGCGCCTTCTCGATCGTGCGCATGACCTCGTCCAGCGGCGCGTCCGTACGCGCCACCGTGACCAGCACCTCACCCTGCTTCGCCGCCCGAGCCGGAGGCTCCTGGTGGCTGTCCCCGCCCAGGCCGCGGCCCGCCCCGATGCCCGTACCGAAGGTGGCGCGGACGATTCCGAAAGCGTGGTCGAGCTGCGCCTCCACGTCGCCCTCGGCGCCCGCCCGCAGCCAGCGGCGCAGTACGTGGTTGTGCGCGGTGACGACCGCGGACGCGGCGACCTCGGCCAGCAGCGGGTCGTCGTCGCCCTCGTGGTGCGCGCCCTCGTCGAAGTGGCCGAGGAGATAGCGGGTGAAGAGCCGTTCGTAGCGGGCCACCGAGGCGATCTCGGCCTCGCGGAGGGTGGGCACCTCCCGGGTCAGCCGGTAGCGCGCCACGGAGACCGCGGGGGACGCCGCGTACATCCGCATGACCTCCTTGATGCCGCGGCAGACCGTGTCGAGCGGGTGCTCGTGCGCGGGCGCCGCGTCCAGGACGGCCTCGGCCCGTACGAGGGTGTCGTCGTGGTCCGGGAAGATCGCCTCTTCCTTGGAGCGGAAGTGGCGGAAGAACGTACGGCGGGCGACGCCGGCCGCGGCCGCGATCTCGTCGACCGTCGTCGCCTCGTAGCCCTTGGCGGCGAACAGTTCCATCGCGGCGGCCGCCAGTTCGCGGCGCATCTTCAGGCGTTGGGCGGCGGCCCTTCGGGTGCCGGGAGTGGTGGCTTCTGATCCGTCGGACGACTGCGTACGGGCGGGCTGGGACATGTGGGGACGGTACTGCATATTCCCGCTGCCTGCGGCATCAGCCGTCGCACGGGCCCCGGTGCGCGGGCGCGGGCCGCCGGAGGGTTCCAGCAGCCCGCCCCATCCGCCGCCCGCCGGCCGGGCCGTCCGCCGCGCTTCAGCGCCGGGCGTACTCACGGAAGCCGCGGCCGGTCTTGCGGCCCAGGCAGCCCGCCGCGACGAGGTGCTCCAGCAGCGGCGCCGGCGCCAGGCCCGGGTCGCGGAACTCGGCGTGCAGCACCTTCTCGATGGCCAGCGACACGTCCAGGCCCACCACGTCCAGCAGTTCGAACGGGCCCATCGGGTAGCCGCCGCCCAGCTTCATCGCGGCGTCGATGTCGTCCGGGGTCGCGTAGTGCTCCTGGACCATCTTGACCGCGTTGTTCAGGTACGGGAACAGCAGCGCGTTGACGATGAAACCGGCCCGGTCGCCGCAGTCCACCGGGTGCTTGCGCACCTGGGCGCAGACCGCGCGCACGGTCGCGTGCACGTCGTCCGCGGTCAGCACCGTCCGCACGACCTCCACCAGCTTCATGGCCGGCGCCGGGTTGAAGAAGTGCATCCCGATCACGTCCTGCGGGCGCGCGGTGGCCCGCGCACAGGCCACCACGGGCAGCGAGGAGGTCGTGGTGGCCAGCACCGCGCCCGGCTTGCACACCTTGTCCAGCGTCGCGAACAGCTGCTGCTTGATCCCCAGGTCCTCGGCGACCGCCTCCACCGCCAGGTCCACGTCGGCGAACGCGTCCAGCGACCCGGCCGGGGTGACCGCCGCGAGGGCGGTGTCGCGGGCCTCGGCGGTCAGCCGCCCCTTGGCGACCGAGCGGTCCAGGGACCTGGTGATCCGCGCCTTGGCCGCCTCGGCCTTCTCCAGGCTGCGGGCCGCCAGCACCACCTGGAAACCGGCCTTGGCGAAGACCTCGGCGATCCCGCTCGCCATGGTCCCGGAACCGGCCACGCCGACGCTGCGCACCGTGCGCCCGGCGGCCAGGTCGTGGGTCTCGGTGGGCGTCCGGCCGTCCGGCACGACCACCGCGCTGTCCGGCGCCTCGTACGTGTAGAAGCCGCGGCCCGCCTTGCGGCCGGTCAGACCCGCCTCGGCGAGCTGGCCCAGGATCGGCGCCGGCGCGTGCAGCCGGTCGCGGGAGGCCGCGTACATGGCCTCCAGGACCGTACGGGCGGTGTCCACACCGATCAGGTCCAGCAGCGCCAGCGGTCCCATGGGCAGGCCGCAGCCCAGCTTCATCGCGGCGTCGATGTCCTCGCGGGTCGCGTACTTCGACTCGTACATCGCGGCGGCCTGGTTCAGGTAGCCGAACAGCAGCCCGTCGGCGACGAAGCCCGGCCGGTCGCCGACCGCGATCGGGTCCTTGCCCAGCTCACGGGCGAGCGCGGTGACCGCCGTGACGGCGTCCGGCGCGGTCAGCACGGAGGAGACCACCTCGACCAGCTTCATGGCGGGCGCCGGGTGGAAGAAGTGCAGGCCCAGGACGCGTTCGGGGCGCGCGGAGTCGGCGGCGAGCCGGGTCACGGACAGCGCGTTGGTGCCGGTGGCCAGGATCGCGTCGGGCCGCACGACGGCGTCCAGCGCGGCGAAGACCTGCCGCTTGAGCTCGTAGTCCTCCGGCACCACCTCGATGACGAGGTCCGCCTCGGCGGCGGCCTGGAGGTCGCGGAAGGTACGGAAGCGGGCCAGCACGTCCTGGCGCTCGCGCTCGGTGACGCGCTCCCGGCGCACGGCCCGCGCGGTGGACGCCTCCAGCACCGCGACGGCCCGGCGGGCGGCGGCGTCGTCGATGTCGATGCCGATCACCTCGCGGCCCGCGCGGGTGAGGAGCTCGGCGATGCCGGTGCCCATCGTGCCGAGGCCGACGACGGCCACGGTGGCAAGGGTCTGGGGTGCCCCGGCAGGCGAAGAGCCGGTGGAGGAGGTGGAGACCTTGGGGACAGTGGAGACATCGGTTGAGAGGTCAGGGGTGGACTTACGGTCCATCGCGAGACTCCAGAGAGTGGATCCCGTGCGACAGGGGTTCCCGTGGAGCGGGGCCCGCGTGCGCAGGCGGGAAGTGACGACTGAGGAGGGGCCGGGCACATGCGCGAACGGCACGTACGGGGCGGTGGTGCTGCGGCGGGCCCTGTCCCGGGGCCGCGCCGTGAGCGTCGTGCTGGACGCCGAACCGACTGCACGCTGTGGCGGCTGCGTCACCAGGCCGCCGGGGCAGGGGTGCTGCCCGTGCTCAGCAGATTAACTCGCCGGTAACCAGCAGCGCCAGGGGTGGCGCGGGGATTTAGGCTGTGGCCCGGGCCACGTCGGACGTACCGTGAGAAATCCGCGGGAGGGGAGTGGCAAATGGAAGACGAATTCCACGAGTTGACGGACCGGGTGCGGGCCGAACTCCGCTCCCCGCAGGACCTCGTCGCCTACGAACGGCTCCTCGGACTGGCCCGCAAGAACACCCCGGCCGGACGCGAGGAACTGGCCCAGGTGCTCACCGCCGTCGAGCGCCCCCTGTGGGCGCGCGAGATCGCCGCCTTCATCCTGGGCACCGCGGGCGACCGCCGCGCCTTCGAAACCCTCGTCCTGCTGCTCAACTACCGCGACCCGGTGCGCTGCGCCACCGCCGCCCACGCCCTCGGCCGCCTCGGCGATCCGCGCACCGCCCGCGCCGCCGCCGCCCTCGCCACCAACCCGCTGCGCACCGCCTACGCCCTGCACCCCGTCCGCCTGCTCGCCGAACTCCGCGCCCCCGAATCCGTACCGGCCCTGATCGCCACCCTGGAACGCCTGCTCACCCCGCACAACCCGTACTGGCGCGTGGCCCTGGCCTGCGTAGAGGGCCTAGGCGCCCTGGGCGACCCCCGCGCAGTCCCCGCCCTCACCACAGCCCGCACCCACCCCCGCCTGGCCGCCGCCGCAGCGGCCTCGTTGGCACGCCTGGGGGTTCAGGAGGAGCCGGGGGAGCGGGCGGGGCCGTGAACGAGGGCCCGGCGGTAGCGCACCTCGGGTACGGTGGCGCCCGCGACCTCGTACGCCGCTTCGGCGCCGTCGGCCCGGAAGCCGGCCCTCTCATAGAAGCGCCGGGCGCGCGCGTTGTCCTTGAGCACCCACAGGCACAGGGCGCGGAAACCGTTGTGCCGGGCGCGTGCCAGGCAGGCGTCCGTCAAGGCGCGTCCGATGCCCGTGCCGATGTGTTCGGGAGAGAGGTAGAGGGCGTACAGCTCGCCGTCGGATGACGGGGGTGACGTTGTGCCGTCGGTGGCGCGGACGGGTCCGAAAGCGGCCCAGCCGACGAGGCCGCAGTCCCGTTCCGCCACGAGGTTGACCACCTCGGGCGGTGCCGCGGCGAAGGCCGCGCGGCCCCTGGCGGCGTCCTCGGCGGGGCTCAGGCCGTCCAGGTACGCCTGCGGCATCAGGCCCGCGTAGGCGGTCTGCCAGCCGCGTATCCGGATCGCCGCCACCGCGTCGATGTCGTCCCGCGTCATGTTCCGTACCGACAAGTGCTCCGCCATGCGCGCGACGCTATGCGTTCGGACCTGCCGCCGGCGACCACGTTTCGAGCTGCGGGTGGGGGCCGGCGGGCGGGCCCTCAGAGCAGCGCCAGCTGGGTGGGGCCGGGGTCGGGAGCGGGCGCCGGTGCGGAGACGCGGCGGGACTCACCCGGCCTGGAGGGGCCGATGCCGTATGCGGTGGCCAGCTCGTGGACCTGGCGCGTGATCCGGCGCTGGTACCACTTGGGGGCGTACGCGCCGTCGGCGTACATCCGCTCGTAGCGCCGGACCAGGTGCGGGTGGCGCTGTGCCAGCCAGGCCATGAACCACTCCCGGGCACCCGGCCGCAGGTGCAGGACGAGCGGGGTGACGGAGGTGGCGCCGGCGGCGGCGACGGCGCGTACGGTCGCGCGCAGTTGGGCGGGGGAGTCGCCGAGGAAGGGGATCACGGGGGCCATCAGTACGCCGGCCGGGATGCCGTGCCGCGCCAGGGTGCGGACCACGTCCAGGCGGCGTTCGGGCGCGGGGGTGCCGGGCTCGACGGTGCGCCACAGCTCGCGGTCGACGAAGCCGACCGAGACGGAGACCCCGACGTCCGTGACCGCGGCGGCCTGCCGCAGCAGGTCCAGGTCGCGCAGGATCAGGGTGCCCTTGGTGAGGAGGGAGAACGGGTTGGCGCGGTCGCGCAGGGCCGCGATGATGCCGGGCATGAGCTGGTAGCGGCCCTCGGCCCGTTGATAACAGTCGACGTTCGTGCCCATGGCTATGTGCTCGCCGCGCCAGCGCGGCGCGGCCAGCTCGCGCCGCAGCAGGCCGGGTGCGTTGACCTTCACCACGATCTGGGAGTCGAAGCCCAGCCCGGTGTCGAGGTCGAGGTAGCCGTGGGTCTTGCGGGCGAAGCAGTACACACAGGCGTGCGAGCAGCCGCGGTACGGGTTCACCGTCCGTTCGAACGGCATCCGGGAGGCCCCGGGCACCTGGTTGATGATCGACCGGGCGTGTACCTCGTGGAAGGTGATCCCGCGGAATTCGGGGGTGTCGACCGTACGGCTGACGACCTCCGTGCCGAAGAGCGCGGCGGCCTGCTCGCCCAGATTCTCCCAGCGCATGGCGCTTCCTCCTGAGTCCCTCGGCCCCCCGGGTGATCTTCCTGCGGCTGTGCCCCCGGCTCCCCGCCGGTGCTGTCCGAGGGGCCTGCTGCTGCCCGCCGGTCCACGTTCGCTTGCGATAATAGAACATGCGTTCGCACAGTGCTTGTCAAACCGTCCCGGCGCGTCGCCGGGCCGGGCACCGTGGGTCCGGCTGGGGCATGCGCGGGGCCGGGCCGCGCCTAAGGTGGTGCCCCTGCGGCACGGCGCGGCGCCGGTACGGCCCGCGGGGCCGCGGGTACAGCAGACGAGCACCGGAGGAAGAGACACATGGGCCAGGTCGAGGCCACCACGCAGCGCGAGATCGCGGCGGACCCGGAGGACGTGTTCGACGCGCTCGCGGACTACAGCGGTACGCGTCAGAAGCTGCTGCCCGAGCACTTCAGCGAGTACGAGGTGCGCGAGGGCGGCGACGGCAAGGGCACCCTCGTCCACTGGAAGCTCCAGGCCACCAGCAAGCGGGTGCGCGACTGCCTGCTGGAGGTCGACGAGCCGACCGACGGCCAGCTGGTGGAGAAGGACCGCAACTCCTCCATGGTGACGACCTGGGTGGTCACCCCGGCCGGCGAGGGCCGCGCCAACGTCGTCGTCACCACGACCTGGCAGGGCGCGAGCGGCATCGGCGGCTTCTTCGAGCGCACCTTCGCCCCCAAGGGGCTGGGCCGCATCTACGACGAGGTGCTCGCCAACCTCGCCAAGGAGACGGAGAAGAAGTAGCGGCCGGTGGACCGGGCGGCGCCGCGCCTCCTGAAGGGGGCGCGGCACGCTCACCGGTTCGGGTGGTTTCCGTCGGCCCGCCGTCCGTGCCGGAACGTACCGCCACCTCCGGGAAACGCCTGATGGGCGCCCGACGGGCGTCCCCGGCACCGCAGTTGGCGCCCGCATCGCCCGGTCCGCCGCTCCCCGCCGCGCTTGAACGCCGTGGTCCCCGATGCGAGAAAGGGGCGGCGGCGCAGGCGTGATGAGGGGAGCACTACGTGGGCGGTACCACCCTGACCGAACAGGAGCGGTGGACGGCGGCACCGGACACCGGTCCGGCCTGGACGGACGACGGCGGGCCCCCGGCCCCCCGTGCGGCCCCGGCCCTCCTCTCCGGCCTGCTGGCCGCCCTGCTGCCCGGGGCGCTCGGCGCGACGGTCACCGTCACCGCGCTGCCGCGCATCGCGGCGGACCTGCGCGGCCCGGACACGGTGTCCTGGGTGGTGACCGCGTACCTGTTCGCCGCCGCGGCCGGACTGCCCCTGTACGGCAAGCTCGGTGACGCCTTCGGCCGCAAGGCCGCCCTGCTCCTCGCCGCCCTCCTGTTCACCACGGGCTCGGTCCTGGCCGGCCGCTCGCACTCCATGGGTGAGCTGACCGCCTTCCGCGCCCTCCAGGGCGCCGGGGCCGGGGGCCTGCTGATCGGCGTGCAGGCGGTCTTCGCGGACCTGGTGCCGCCGCGCCTGCGCGTCCGGATCATGGCGATGGCGGGCGCCGCCTGCGGACTCGCCTGCGCGGCCGGGCCGTTGCTCGGCGGCTTCCTCACCGGCCACGCCTCCTGGCGCTGGTGCTTCTTCTCCGCCGTGCCGTTCGGCGTCCTGGCGCTGGTCGTGGCCGCGTGCGTGCCGCGGCTGCCCAGGCCCGCCGTACGGCCCCGACTCGACCTGGCGGGCGCGGTGTTGCTCGCCGCCTGCGCCGGCTGCCTGACGCTGCTCGTCAGTTGGGGCGGTACGGAGTACGCCTGGACCTCGCGGGCCGTCGTCGGACTCGGGCTGGGCGCGCTCGGCACCGCCCTGATGTTCGTCGCCGTCGAGTACTTCGCCACCGACCCGCTGCTGCCGCTGCGGCTCTTCCGGGACACGGTGTTCGCCGTCCCCGGGCTGGTCGGCGCGGCCCTGGGCGCGGCCCTCTTCGGCGCCGCCGGATACCTGCCGACCTTCCTGCCGGTGGCGGACGGCGCGTCACCGGCCCGGTCGGGCCTGCTGATGCTGCCGGCGACGGCCGGCCTCGCGCTCGGCGCGGTGCTCTGCGGCCACCTCGGCCGCCGGACCGGCCGCCACCGCCTCTTCCCGGCCCTGGGCTGCGTGCTGTCGGGCGGGGCGGTCTGGCTGCTGTGCCGGGCGCCGCAGGACCCTGGGCGGCCCGTGCACACCCTCGCGACGGGCGTGCTGGGCCTGGGCGTCGGCTGCGTACTGCCGGTGCTCGTCCTGGCCGTACGCGACCGGGTACGGCGCGCCGGGCTCGCCACCGGCGCCGGCACCCACACCACGCTCCGGCAGCTCGGCGGCTGTACCGGCGCCGCCCTCTTCCTCACCTTCCTGGCCGACCGGCTCGCCGGGCACCTGGTACCCGGCCCGTCCGGACCCGCCCGGCACGCCACCGAGCCGGAGTCACTCGTTCCGGGGCTGCTGAGTGCGCTGCCCGCCGCCCTGCGGGACAACCCGGCCGCGGCGTCCGCGGAGTCCGTGCCGCGGGTCCTGCTCTACCTGCTGCCGGTGCTCCTCCTGAGCCTGCTGCTCGCCGTCTTCCTGAAAGAGAAACCGCTGGTGTCCCACACCTCGTCCCACGCCTCGCACTTCTCGTCCGCCCCGATCGTCCCGCCCACCGGGTCGCAGGGCGCGGCCGCCGTCCCACAGGCCCGTACCGAGGCGACCGTGCCCGCCCCGCCGGAGCCCCCGGAACCCCACCACCCGGAACCGCACCACCCCGCACCGAACCGTCCGGAACCGGACCACCCCGCACCGGACCGCCCGGAACCGCACCGCACCCCATGGCCCCCGGCCACCGACGACGCGTTCGTCGCCGCCGTCCCGATGGGCGGCACGGTCCGGCACCGCGACGGCAGCGCCGTGCCCAGCGCCGCCCTCACCCTCATCGGCACCGACGGCCGGCAGGTGGCGCGCGGCGCGACCGCGGCGGACGGCCGGTACGCGCTGAGCGCGCCGGGCCCCGGCGCGTACGTGCTGATCGCCGCCGCGGGCGGGCACCGGCCGCAGGCGGTCGCGGTCACGGTCGGCGAGCGGCCGGTCGGCCTGGACCTGCTGCTCGGCGGCGCCGGACGGCTGTCCGGCGCGGTCACCACCGCCGACGGCACGCCCGTACGCGACGCGGCGGTCACCCTCACGGACGTACGCGGCGAGGTCGTCGCCACCGGCCGCAGCGGCCGCGAAGGCGGTTACGTCCTGACGGACCTGGTGGCCGGCGAGTACACCCTCGCCGCGAGCTCCCCCGCGCACCGCCCCGCCGCCCTTCCCGTCACCGTCGGCTCGGGCCGTGAGACCCGGCAGGACATCGAGCTGGCGGGCGGCGCGGTGCTGCGCGGCACCGTACGGTCCGGTGGCGGGCGCCCCGTCGAGGACGCCCGGGTCACGCTGCTGGACGCGGCCGGCAACGTGGTGGACTCCGCGACCACCGGCCCGGACGGGCTGTTCCGCTTCGTCGACCTGTCGGCGGGCGAGTACACCGTCGTCGCGGCGGGCTACCCGCCGGTGGCGACGGTCCTCCAGGTCACGGGCGGCGGCCGTACCGAGCGCGACCTCCAGCTCGGGTACGGGGACTGACCGCCCGCCCGCCCGGCCGGTGCCGGCGGGTTGCGCGCCGGCACCGGCCTGCCCGGCCCGGGTACGCGGGCCGGATCACCGGACGCCCCGGATCAGGTGCGGCGCCACAGCGCCGGGACGGCCGGCGGCTCCCAGCCGGCGCGCGCCGTGTGCGGCTGCAGGCACGCGTAGGTGGCGCCGTCGTAGGTGACCTGGTCACCCGCGCGGTAATCGGTCCCGGCGGCCCAGCTGCCGCCGGGCGGCTCGGTCGGCTTGCCGGTGGGCGTCGGCGTGGACCCGCCGCGCACCCGCAGGACGAAGTCGAACGACGCCTCCTTGGCCGGACCGTTCTGCCGTACGTTCATCAGCAGCGCGGGGTTGAAGAGCGAGTCGGTGTTGTTGCGCGGCTCGCCCGGGAAGTAGAGCTGGGTGGTGAGGATCGGCTGGTTCGGGGCCTGCACCTTCACGTGCAGGTGCCGGGTGCGGCCCGGATAGAGGCCCGGCACGATCGTGGTGAGCTTGAACGCGCCGCGCTGGTCGGTGAACTGGTGCCCGCGGAAACGGAACCCCACGTTGTCGTACTCGCCGTTGGCGTCCGCCTGCCACCAGTCCAGCAGGACGTGGGACAGCGGCTGGCAGGTCAGCCCGAAGACGAAGCCGCTCACGGTGAGCCGGGTGCCCTGCGTACCGGGCTGGATCAGCGAGTCGCGCAGCGGCGAGTTCGGCTTGAAGTAGGGGCCTTCGATCTGGGACGGCGTCGGGTCGTCACCGTCGTCGCAGTACGGGGTCGGGGTGAGCGGGCCCGTCGAGGGCTCGGTGTCACGGGCCAGGGCGACACCGCCGAGCAGCATCGGCAACGGCACGGCCGCGACGGCGGCCTTGAGCACGTTCTTGCGGCTGATCCGTCTGCGCCCGCCGCCGTCCTGTGCGGGCTCGGTGCTGGCTGTGCGTTCGTCTTCCATCGCGCGCTCCTGTGAGCAGGGGGGAAGGGCGGGGCGGCCCCGGGCACGGGGTCGGCAGGAGCCGGGGCGGTCCTCGCCTCAGGGGCCGGCTGACGGCGACAGACGCTATGCGGGCCGGTGCCGCGCTGCGATGGACTCGGCACCGGGGTCATGGTGAATTCCTCCGGTGCCGCCCGTGGCGCGGCGGAAGTCACCGGGACTCAGCCCCGTCTCCCGGCGGAAGAAGCGGCAGAAGTACGCCGGGTCGCCGAATCCCACCCGGCGGGACACCTGGGCCACCGTCAGGCCGGAACCCGACAGCAGCCGCTTGGCCTCCACCGTCTGCGCGTGCCGGATCAGCCGGCCCGGGGTACGGCCGGTGCTGCGCTTGACGAGTTCGGTCAGATGCCCTACGGAGACGCCCAGTTCGTCGGCGTAGGACCGCACGGTCCGGCCCAGGGAGCCCGGTTGCGCCAGCAGCCGGGTGAACTCACGGGAGACCACGGCGGCCCGCCCGGACACGAAGTCCGTGCGCCGGGCGCTCGCGCCGCCGGGACCGGGTGCTCCGTCCGCGCCCGGCGCGGACCGCGGCGCCGACATCCGCAGCGCGCGGGTGATCAGGATGTGCAGCTGTGCCTGGAGCACCGACGTGAACGACGGGGCCCGCTCGCCGTACTCCCGCAGCATCTCGCCGACCAGGCCGGACAGCCGCGCCGCGTCCTCGGCCCCGGGCCGCATCCACGGGCGCTCGCCCAGCTCCGCCAGCGCGTCCCGGTCGCCGGGATGGGCCAGCAGGAAGTCGTCGGTGAACAGGATCACCCAGCCGCGCAGCCCGCGCACCCGGTCCCAGTAGTGCACCTGGCCCGGCGTGATGACGCACAGGTGGGGCGGGCACAGCGGCCGCCGGTCCTCGTCGAGGACGTGGGCGCCGGTGCCGCCCGTCACGTACACGATCTCGTGGAAGGAGTGCCGGTGCGGGAAGCCGGCCCGGGACAGCGGGCCGATGGTGTCGAAGGAGCCGATGGCGAAGGGCAGCAGGTGGGGGGCGGGCACGTCGAGGCGGTGCAGGGGTACGGGGCCGTCGGCCCGGTCGTTGCCGCCGCGCGGGGCGAAGACGTCCGGTGCCGGGCCCGCCCGTCGCCCGGCCCGGGGGGCGGCGGAACGGCGGGCTCCCGCGGTCACCTGTTCGGTCCGTCTGGGCACCTCCTCACCATACGGGCGCCCGCAAGACCACGACCGGTACGGCGGGTTCCGCCGCACGGCGGCCGGCCCCGTAGGCCGCCCGCCGCCGGGCGCCAGTGACGGCAGCGGCGCCCGGGACGACCGGTCGTCTTGCGCCATGGTCGTTCGCGCGGGGCGCACCACCTATTCGGTGAATGCGGCCCACGCTGTCACCCCACGGTCGTACCGTGGTAGCGGTGGTGCAAGATCGGTGTACGAAGGAGCAACCGCCCATGGAGCGTGGCCCGTCGCGCGGCGACGACAGGGTGGGCGCGGCGCCTCAGGTGCCGGCGCCGCGGGACACCGTGCCCGGGCGGATTCCGCTCGCCGTGGTGGTGGTCGACGCCGCCGGACTGGTCTCCCACTGGAGTACGGGCGCCCGCAAGCTCTTCGGACCCTCCCGCGAGGACGCGGTCGGCACGCCCGCCGTCGACCTGATGCCGGTCTCCGGCGCGCTCGGCGAGGAGGAGTGGTCCGCGCGCGGCTGGGAGGACGCGGCGGACGGCCCGGGCAACGGGCCCGACCTGGAGGCGTCGTTGGGCGGCCGGGCCGCCTACCCCACCGCAGGCCGCGCCCGGATGGCGGACGTGGAGCGCGGCACGGTCGACCTGCTGTGGTGGGCGTATCCGCTGGTGGGCCCGGGTGCCGAGCGGCTGCTCGTCCTCGCGGCGGACGCGGCCCGGCTGCACGGCCACGACGGCCCGGACGACGCGGAGAACGAGCGCTTCGCCCCCGGCTTCGCACTGCACACGGACTTCGAGGGCTCCGAGGTGCTGGCCGCCCAACTGCCGCAGATACTCCCGAGCATGAGCCCCCAG
Organism: Streptomyces sp. NPDC052496; assembly: GCF_040679095.1. NCBI lineage: Bacteria > Bacillati > Actinomycetota > Actinomycetes > Kitasatosporales > Streptomycetaceae > Streptomyces > Streptomyces sp. NPDC052496. Next base: position 196,340 of record NZ_JBFAUH010000007.1, on the reverse strand, counting down.
GAGAGCGCCCGGATCGTCTCCCAGGTGCTGGAACTGGGCTACCCGGTGCTGGAGATCAGCCAGCAGGAGCGCTTCCCGGTCACCCCGGACTGGGGCGTGCCGCGCCGGGTGGAGCGGCGGACCCGGCTGCTGCGGGCCGCGAGCGGCGCCCAGGACGCGCAGACCGCCGCCGAGGCCGCGGCGGAGCTGGAGTCCGACCTCGAATACGCCGCCGTACGCGAGCGGTTGGAGTTCCTGAACGAGGTCAGTGGCCGGATCGGCTCGTCCCTGGACCTCTCCCACACGATCCAGGAGGTCAGCGAGGCCGTCGTACCGCGCTTCACCGACGTGGCCGGCACCTACCTGCGCGAGCAGGTCGTCGCGGGCGAGGGCTTCCCCGACGGCCCGCCGGACGCCACGACCATGTGGCACCGCGTCGCCGTCGAGCACAACGACGAGCCCGGCCGGTGGGACGACGTCGTCCCGGTCGGCGAGTCGATGCCCTTTCCGGTGCACACGCCGTTCTTCCAGTGCATGACGACCGGCGAGCCGGTGCTGATCCCGCGCATCAGCGAGGAGCTGGGCAACGCGATCGCCGCCCAGTTCGAGAAGCGCGACATCAGCCCGCTGATCAACCGACGGTCCCTGCTGGTGGTCCCGCTCAAGGCCCGCAACGTGGTGCTGGGCTTCATGATCCTGCTGCGCCACCCGGAGCGGATGGAGTTCAACGACATGGACCGGGTGACGGGCGCCGAACTCGCCGCCCGCGCCGGCCTCGTCCTGGACAACGCCCGCATGTACACCTATCAGGAGAACGTCGCCGAGACGCTCCAGGACAGCATGCTGCCGCACATCGCACCGCGGATGGCCGGCTGCGACACGGCCACCCGCTACCTGCCGGGCACCCGCCTCGGCCGGGTCGGCGGCGACTGGTTCGACACCATCAAACTGCCCGGGTCACGCACCGCCTTCGTGGTGGGCGACGTGATGGGCCACGGCCTGAACTCCGCCGCGATGATGGGCCAGCTGCGTACGGCGGTGCAGACCATGGCCGGCATCGACATGCACCCCGCCCAGCTGCTGCGCAGCCTCGACGACCTCGCCCAGCGGCTCGGCGACAACTACCTCGCCACCTGCCTGTACGCGGTCTACGACCCGATCGGCCAGCAGCTGGTGATCGCCAACGCCGGGCACATCCCGCCCGTCCTGGTGCGGGCCGTGGACGGCCGCAGCGAGCTGCTGGACCTGCCGACGGGCGCGCCCATCGGCGTCGGCGGGGTGCCGTTCGAGGCGGTCACGGTCCCCGTCGCGGGGGGCGACCGGCTGGTGCTGTGCACCGACGGGCTGGTCGAGGTGCGGGGCGAGGACATAGGAGTGGGCCTGGCGGCGCTCGCCGAGTCCGCCGCCCACCCGGCCGCGTCCATGGACGACGCCTGTGACGCCATCATCCGCGCGCTGAACGTGACCGGTGGCCGCAAGGACGACGTGGCGCTGCTGATGGCCCGGCTCAACGGCATCGCCCCCGAGGACGTCGCCGAGTGGCGGCTGGCCATCGACGCGCGCGAGGCGGGCCGGGCCCGCCGGCTGGTCCGCGCCCAGTTGGCGAGCTGGGCCCTGGAGACGGCCTCCGAGACCGCCGAGCTGCTGGTCAGCGAGGTCGTCACCAACGCCGTACGCCATGCGCACACCCAGCACGTGGTGCTGCGGCTGGTGCGGACGGACGCCCTGCTGTGCGAGGTGTCGGACGACGACCACGCCCTGCCGCAGCTGCTCAGCGCGGCGGACGACGACGAGTTCGGGCGCGGGCTGCGGGTGGTCAGCAGACTCGCCCGGGAATGGGGTACGAGCCGGACGGCGACCGGCAAAACGGTGTGGTTCGAACAGAATCTGCCCCGTGACGGGGGCGCCTGGCCGCGCGACGGGCGTACGCCGGTCCGCGACAGCGCGTGAAAGAACGGTCGGCGGGCTTGCGGGGGCCTCACCTCCAGCAGTAGCAATTGGCCATGAGCGCTTCGAGCCAGTATCTGCGGGCATGGGAAGGCTTCTGGCGGGACGCGCCGGCCAGTGAGGGCGAGGTCTTCTGGGACTCCGACCCGTCCCTGACGGCCGAGCTGCACCTGCCGCTCTTCGCGGACCACTTCGACGCCGCGCTGCCGGTCGTCGACCTGGGCTGCGGCAACGGCACCCAGACCCGCTTCCTGGCGGGGCGCTACCCGCGCGCGGTCGGCGTCGACCTGTCGGAGGCGGCCGTCGCCCACGCCCGCGCGGACGATCCGTCGGGGGTGGCCGAATACCGCTGCCTGGACGCCGCCGACCCGGCGGCGGTCCGCGCCCTGCACGGCGAGCTGGGCGACGCCAACGTGTATCTGCGCGGGGTCCTGCACCAGTGCGCCCCCGAGGACCGGCCCCGGATCGTGGAGAACGTCGCGACGCTGCTGGGCCGGCACGGCCGGATCTTCGCCGTCGAACCGGCCGAGGCGTCCAAGGACGTGTTCGCCTCGCTCGCCCGGAGCCCCGAGGGCCCGCCCGGCAAACTGCGGGCCGTCCTCGCACACGGCATCGCACCCGGCGAGATGGCCGACTCGGTCGTCCCCGAACTCCTGGCCGCCTACCGGCTACAGGTGATCGCCACCGGCCGGCTGCCCCTCATGACGACCGAGTACCGCGCGGACGGCTCCCGCATCGAAATCCCCACGAACTGGCTGGTCGCGGGGGCGGCGGGCTGACCGCGGAGCAGCGGTCAGGCCTCGGGGGCGCAGGGCGGCGGGGGCTCAGGGCTTCGGGGGCCTCAGGGCTCCGGAACTCGGGGGCCCTACGGGGCGAATCGAACGCGCGCGTTCCCCCAACGGGGGGATACCCGGAGGCGGCGGCTGGGAACCCCACCCCACCGCACCCCACCCCCGCATCGGCCTCCGGTACCGCCATGCTTCCCCCGTACGGCGGAGACGTCCCGGCCTGTAGTGCGATGCGGTGTGTGCGCCGCGGGCGGCACGGTGGTGTACGGCCGGGCCCGCACGGGGGTGGGGCCCGGCCCGGCCGTACGGACGCAACTGCGCCGAGGCCGGGGGAGCGGTGGCCGGTCCTGGTTATGGTGGGAAGCCTGCCCGGTGGCGCGCGCGACGGCGCGGTCCGCCGGGCCGGTGCCGGAGCGGTCCGCCTGCTAGCTGTGACGGGACGGGTGCATGGTGAAGATCCTCATTTCCGCGGACATGGAGGGCGCCACCGGGGTGACGTGGCCGGACGACGTGCTGCCGGGCCACGCCCAGTGGCAGCGGTTCCGGCCGGTGTTCACCGGTGACGTCAACGCGGCGATCGCCGGGTTCTTCGCCGGCGGCGTGGACGAGGTGCTGGTCAACGAGGCCCACTGGTCCATGCGCAACCTGCTGCTGGAGCAGCTCGACGAGCGCGCTCAGCTGCTCACCGGCAAGCACAAGGCGCTGAGCATGGTGGAGGGCGTCCAGTACGGCGACGTGGACGGCGTCGCCTTCGTGGGCTACCACGCGGGCGCCGGCACGGAAGGCGTGCTGGCCCACACGTACCTCGCCAACTCCCTGACCGGCGTGTGGGTGAACGGCACGCGGGCCAGCGAGGGGTATCTCAACTCCCTGGTGGTGGCCGAATACGGTGTGCCCGTGGTGCTGGTGACCGGCGACGACCGGACCTGTGAGGACGCCGTCGGGTACGCGCCCGACGCGCGGGCCGTGGCCGTCAAGGACTACGTCTCGCGGTACGCGGCCGTGTGCCGGCCACCGGCCCGTACAGCGGCCGACATCGAAGCCGCCGCGCGCGAGGCGGCGGCCCTCGCGGTGCGCACCGAGCCGGTGCGCGGCGGCCCGTTCACCGTCGAGATCGAGTACGACGCCGAGCACCTGGTGGGCCAGGCGACCTGCGTCCCCGGCGTCGAACGCACCGGCGAGCGCCGCACCGCGTACACCAGCGAGACCATGTACGAAGCGATCCGCTGCTTCAAGACGGTCACCACCGTCGTGTCGTCGGCGGTGGAGGAGCAATATGGCTGACAGCGCCGACGACCCGGCGGAGCGTCCCGGCGACGCGGTGGACGCACGGGCCCTCGACGAGGTGGTGCGGTTCACGTCCGACCTGATCCGCATCGACACCACCAACCGCGGCGGCGGTGACTGCCGGGAGCGCCCGGCCGCCGAGTACGTCGCGGAACGGCTCGCCGAGGCCGGTCTGGAGCCGGTGCTGCTGGAGCGCACCCCGGGCCGTACGAACGTGGTCGCGCGCGTCGAGGGCGCGGACCCCGGCGCGGCGGCCCTGCTGGTGCACGGGCATCTGGACGTGGTGCCCGCCGAGCCCGCCGACTGGAGCCGGCACCCGTTTTCCGGCGAGGTCGAGGACGGCGTCGTGTGGGGCCGGGGCGCCGTGGACATGAAGAACATGGACGCGATGGTGCTCGCGGCCGTCCGGCAGTGGGCCCGTACCGGCGTCCGGCCGCGGCGCGACCTCGTGCTGGCCTTCACGGCCGACGAGGAGGCCAGCGCCATCGACGGCTCCGGCTTCCTCGCCGACCACCACCCGGACCTGTTCGAGGGCTGCACGGAAGGCATCAGCGAGTCCGGCGCCTTCACCTTCCACGCCGGCGGCGGGATGCGGCTGTACCCGGTCGCGGCGGGGGAGCGGGGCACCGCCTGGCTGAAACTGACCGCCGAGGGCAAGGCCGGACACGGCTCCAAGGTCAACCGCGCCAACGCGGTCAGCCGGCTCGCGGCGGCCGTGGCCCGCATCGGCGAGCACCGCTGGCCGGTGCGCCTGACCGACACGGTGCGCGCGGCGCTCACCGAACTGGCCGCCCTGCACGGCATCGAGGCCCGCCTGGACGCCCCCGACTTCGACGTGGACACGCTGCTCAGCAAGCTCGGCCCGTCGGCCGCGCTGGTCGAGCCGACGGTACGCAACAGTGCCAACCCGACGATGCTGGAGGCCGGCTACAAGGTCAACGTCATCCCGGGCAACGCCGTCGGCTACGTGGACGGGCGGGTGGTGCCCGGCGGCGAGGCGGAGTTCCGCACCACCATGGACCGGCTGACCGGCCCCGAGGTGTCCTGGGCGTACGACCACGGCGAGGTGGCCCTCCAGGCGCCGGTGGACTCGCCGACGTACGCCGCGATGCGGGCCGCGATCGAGCGCTTCGACCCGGCCGGGTACGTCGTGCCGTACTGCATGTCGGGCGGTACGGACGCCAAGCAGTTCTCCCGGCTGGGCATCGCCGGATACGGCTTCTCACCGCTCAAGCTGCCCGAAGGCTTCGACTACCAGGCGCTGTTCCACGGGGTGGACGAGCGCGTCCCGGTGGAGGCGCTGCACTTCGGCGTGCGGGTCCTGGACCACTTCCTGAGGACGGCGACGGGGCGGCCGCAGCCCGGCTGAGCGCCCAGGAGGAACGTTGGAGCCGGCGGCCCGCCGACGGGGCGCCGCGCCGCCGGGCCCTTCCCGCCCGGACCCGCCGTAATCGGCCAGGACCGGACCATCGGGCGAAACCGTACGGGTTGATGCCCGGCCCCGCGTACGACAGGCTTGGCGGCTCCAACGTCTGAGGAGGAACGCCGCCATGGTCACCACGGCCCCCTACGGAGCCTGGCCGTCCCCGATCGACGCCCGGCTGGTCGCCGAGCACGACGGCCGCCCCGAGTACGTCGGCGTGGTGGGGGACGAGGTGTGGTGGACCGAAGCCCGCCCGGCGGAGGGCGGCCGGCGCGCGCTCGTGCGCAGGCGGACCGACGGCACGGAACAGGTCCTGCTGCCGGCGCCCTGGAACGTCCGCAGCCGCGTCATGGAGTACGGCGGCCGGCCGTGGGACGGCGCGGTGGCCGCGGACGGCCGCCCGGTGGTGGTGTTCTGCGACTTCGCCGACCAGCGGCTGTACGCGTACGAGCCGGACGGCGACGCCGCGCCCCGCCCGCTCACCCCCGTCTCGGCCGTCGGCGGCGGGCTGCGCTGGGTCGATCCCGTCCTGCGCCTGGACCGGGGCGAGGTGTGGTGCGTCCTGGAGGAGTTCACCGGCCCACGGCCCACCGACCTGCGCCGGGTGATCGCCGCGGTGCCGCTGGACGGCTCGGCGGCCCAGGACCGTACGGCCGTGCGCGAACTGAGCGACGACCGGCACCGCTTCGTCACCGGCCCGCGGATCTCGCCGGACGGGCGCCGCGCCGCGTGGATCGCCTGGGACCACCCGCGGATGCCGTGGGACGGCACGGCCGTCCTGCTCGCCGACCTCACCGACGACGGCGGCTTCACCGGCGTACGGACTCTCGTCGGCGGCCCCGAGGAGTCCGTACCGCAGATCGAGTGGGACGCGGACGGCACGCTGCTGTACGTCTCCGACGCCGACGGCTGGTGGGAACTGCGCCGTGCCGACCCGGACGCGGCCGGCACCCCGGGCACCCGCCTGTGCCGCCCCCGGCAGGAGGAGTTCGGCGGACCGCTGTGGCAGCTCGGGGCGCGCTGGTTCCTGCCGCTGGACGGCGGCACGATCGCGGTGGTGCACGGCCGCGGCGCCATGACGCTCGGCATCCTCGACCCGGTCAGCGGCGAACTGGTGGACGCGGCCGGGCCGTGGACGGAGTGGGCCGCCACGCTGGCCGTGCACGGCAGCCGGGTGGTCGGCGTCGCCGCCAGCCCGCGCAGCGCGTACGAGGTCGTGGAACTGGACATCTGCACGGGCCGGGCCCGGGTGATCGCGGCCCGGCACGCCGACGCGGTGGACCCGGTGTTCTACCCCGAGCCGCAGATCCGCACCTTCACCGGCCCGGACGGCCGCGACATCCACGCCCACATCTACCCGCCGCACAGCCCGGGACACCGCGCCCCCGACGGCGAACTGCCGCCCTACGTCGTGTGGGCGCACGGCGGCCCCACCAGCCGCACCCCGCTCGTACTGGACCTGGAGATCGCCTACTTCACCTCCCGCGGCATCGGCGTCGCCGAGGTCGATTACGGCGGCTCCACCGGCTACGGGCGCGCCTACCGCGAGCGGCTGCGCGAGCAGTGGGGCGTGGTGGACGTCGAGGACTGCGCCGCCGTCGCCGAGGCGCTGGCCGACGAGGGCACCGCCGACCGGCACCGGCTGGCGATCCGCGGCGGCAGCGCGGGCGGCTGGACCGCCGCGGCCTCGCTGGTGACGACCGACCTGTACGCCTGCGCCACGATCAGCTACCCCGTCCTCGACCTGGTGGGCTGGGCCGAGGACGGCACCCACGACTTCGAGTCGCAGTACCTGGAGAGCCTGATCGGCCCGCGCGCCGAGGTGCCCGACCGCTACCGCGACCGTTCCCCGCTGCGGCACGCGGACCGGATCACCGCGCCCTTCCTGCTGCTCCAGGGCCTCGACGACGCCGTCTGCCCGCCCGACCAGTGCGCCCCCTTCCTCGCCGAGGCCGGCCGGCACGGCGTCGCCCACGCCTACCTGGCGTTCGAGGGCGAGGGCCACGGCTTCCGCCGCGCGGAGACCATCGTCCGGGCCGTGGAGGCGGAACTGTCCCTGTACGCCCAGGTGTTCGGTATCGACCGTACGGACGTGCCCGTGCTGGAACTGACCAAGTGACGGCCGGCCCTCCCGTTCCGCGGCCGGCGGACCGCCCCCGGTGCCTGGCCGCCGGCGACCGGGTCCGCCTGGTCGCACCGAGCGGCCCGATCGCCCCGGAACGGCTGGACGCCGGAGCCGACCTGCTGCGCGGCTGGGGCCTCGACCCGGTCGAGGCGCCCCACGTACGCGGACGGCACGCCACCCTGCCGTACCTGGCGGCCACGGACGGGGAACGCGCCCGCGACCTCCAAAATGCGCTGTGCGACCCGGACGTCGCGGCGGTCTTCGCGGCGCGCGGCGGCTACGGCGCGCAGCGCATGGCCGACCTCGTGGACTGGGCGGCCGTGCGGACGGCCTTCCGTACGCACGGGCCCAAGCCGCTGGTCGGGTTCAGCGACGTGACCGCGCTGCACGAGGCGTGCGCGGTACGCGCCGGAGTGGCGACGCTGCACGGCCCGGCCGTCGCGGGCGAGGTGTTCCTCAAGGACGAGCCGACCCGCGAACACCTGCGGCGCACGCTCTTCGAGCCCGCGTCGGTACGGGTCGTCACCTCGGAGACGGCCCGGCCGCTGGTACCGGGGCGGGCGAGCGGCGTCACGCTGGGCGGCTGCCTGTCCCTGCTCGCCGCCGACCTGGGCACGCGGCACGCCCGCCCCGGCGCGGCCGGCGGGCTGCTCCTGCTGGAGGACGTGGGCGAGCCCGCGTACCGCGTCGACCGCGCGCTGACCCAGCTGCTGCGCGCCGGATGGCTGGACGGCGTCGCGGGCGTCGTCCTCGGCTCGTGGGCCCGCTGCGGCCCGTACGAGGAGATCCGCGCGGTGCTGCTGGACCGCCTCGGGCCGCTCGGTGTCCCGGTGGCGGAGGAGTTCGGCTTCGGGCACGGCGACTCGGCGCTCACCCTGCCGCTGGGCGTACGGGCCGAGCTGGACGCGGCGGCCGGGACGCTCACGTACGAGGTTCCGGCGCTGCGCGAGCGCCGCTGACGGCAGCACCACCCGGACGGGCGACACCGCCGCGCACCGCGTCCTCGGCGACGGTCTCGTACGGGTGGTCCGCCAGGGCCCGGTGCGGGTGTTCGTGCAGCCCATCGGGTGGTGCGGGCGGAGCCTTTCGGATGGACCTGGTGAGGCACGGGAGACAATCCCCGGTGCGAGCGTTGGCACCCTGTTAGAGCCTGTGTCAGATCTCCGGTCGGGCGCCCGGCCGGGGACATGACACAGGCTCCGACCCGTGTCACGACATGAGCCGGCCGTCACCGACCGCTTGGTGCGGCGTGCCTTTGTGGAGGTCTGCGTGCCCAGCGTGTCCAGAGCCCTGCCCGGTGCCGCGGTCCGGTCCGTCCGGCGCGCCGCGCGGACCCGGCACGTCCGGCTGCCGGTCTCCGCCTCGGTGTGCCTCGCGGCGTGCGCGGCGCTCATCGGGCCGGTGACCGCCGCCGGGACGGCCGGGGCGGCGGGGGCCCGGCAGCCCGGCTACTCCGTCACCGCCCTGAAGCTCCCGGTACGGGCCGGCGGCCGCGACTGCACGCTCGACGCCGACCTCTACCGCCCCGCGGGCGTGGACGCCGCGCACCCGGCGCCCGCCGTCCTGACCACCAACGGGTTCGGCGGCAGCAAGTCGGACGGCTCCACCGACGCCATCGCCCGCGCCTTCGCCGCCCGCGGCTATGTCGCGCTGGCCTACTCCGGCCTCGGGTTCGGCCGCACCGGCTGCCCGATCTCCCTCGACGACCCGGACATCGACGGCCGGGCGGCGAGCGGAATCCTCGACTTCCTCGCCGGGCAGCGCACGGCGCGGGACGGCACACGGGTCGACTTCGTCACCAAGGACGGCCCCCGCGACCCGCGGGTGGGCATGTTCGGCGGCTCGTACGGCGGTGCGATCCAGCTGGCCACCGCCTCCGTCGACGGGCGGCTGGACGCCCTGGTCCCGCTCATCACGTGGCACGACCTCGCGTACGCCATGGCACCGAACAACGCCGACCGGACCTTCGGCGTGACGGGGCCGCAGCCCGGCGCGTACAAGTACCAGTGGACCAACGGCTTCTACCTCATCGGGGAGGCACAGGGCCTGCTCCACCCGCGGCTGGACGCCTCGCGGGCCGGCGGCGCGGGCTGCGTGCACTTCGTCGCGCAGGCGTGCGAGACCAAGAAGCTGCTGAACTCCGGCCGCTACCCGGCCGCCCGCACGGAGGCCGTGCTCGGCTACGCCCGCAGCGTCTCACCGGTCTCCTACCTCGCCTCGGTCCGCACGCCGACCCTGCTCGTACAGGGCCAGGCGGACACCCTCTTCAACCTCAACGAGGCCGCCGCGACCTTCGAGACCCTGCGGGCCCAGGGCACCGAGACCGCGATGATCTGGCAGTCCTGGGGCCACAGCGGCGGTATGACCGACCCGGCGGAGGGCGAACTCGACCTGGCGAAGGGCAACTTCGAGAGCAGTTACGTCGGGCGGCGGGTCCTCGCGTGGTTCGGCCGCCACCTGCGCCACGAGTGGGGCACCGACACCGGGCCCGCCTTCGCGTACTACCGGGACTGGGTGCGCCGCGGACCGGTCTACGGCACCTCGGAGGTCTTCCCCGGGGGCGTCCCGCGCCAGCTGTACCTCTCCGGCGACGGCCGGCTGGTGGACAGCCGTGCCGACGTGGTCAGCGGCGACCGCTCATACCGCAACTGGCGGATGGCGAGCAATCACTCGGAGAGTTCGCTGGCGGAACTGCTGCGGCTGCCGAACCGCACGCCGTACGACTCCCGGGGCACCTACCTGGACTGGACGTCCGACCCGGTGCGGGGGCGTCCCGTGGACGTGGTCGGCGCGCCCCGGGCCACCCTCCGGGTGCATTCCCCCGAGGCCGAGCGGACGCAGCGCTCCGGTGACGCGGCCGACCGGCTGCTGCTGTTCATCAAGCTCTACGACGTGGCGCCGAACGGGGGCAAGACACTCATCCACCGCCTGGTGGCACCGGTCCGGGTGCCGGACGTGACCAGGGAGTTCACCGTCGACCTGCCCGCGATCGTGCACCGCTTCGACCGCGGGCACCGGCTGCGCTTCGTGATCGCCGCCAGTGACACCGCCTACTTCGGCAACCGCGGCACCAAGCCGGTGACCGTCCGCAGCTCCCGCGAACACACCGGCACACTGGAACTGCCGGTGGTCACGGAAGCGTTGGACGGGGTGGGCGAGGTGACGGACGCGGTGGCCGACGGGGTGACGGACGGGGTGACCGGCGGGACGTCCTAGGCGGGGCTCCGGGTCAGGGCTCGGTGACCGTGATGGCCTGGACCGGGCAGGCGCGGGCGGCCTCCCGGGCCATCGGGTCGCCCGCGCCGTCCTCGCGGCCCGGCAGCAGGACGCTGAACCCGTCGTCGTCCTGGGTGAACACCTCCGGCGCGGTCAGCGCGCACTGACCGGAGCCGATGCACACGGACGTATCGATGTCGATCTTCATGGCGGCTCTCTTCCGTTCGTCGGCGGGCTCGGCGGGCACGGGCGGGCGTCCGCTCACCAGGTGACGGGCAGTTCGACCAGCCCCTGCAGCGTATGGCCGGGCTTGTGGGGGACCTCCGCGGCGGGCACGGCCGGGCGCAGGCCGGGGAAGCGGGCGAAGAGCGCCCCGAAGGCGATCTCCATCTCGGCGCGGGCCAGGTTCTGGCCCAGGCACTGGTGGACGCCGAACCCGAAGGCGATGTGGTGGCGGGCGGAGCGCTGCCAGTCCAGGGTGTCCGGCGAGGCGTAGGCCGTACCGTCCCGGTTGACGACCGAGGTGGCGAAGATGACGCCGTCGTCCGCCCGGATCGTCTCGCCGCCGACCTCGATGTCCGCGGTCGCCACCCGTACCATCCCGTCGGCGATCGACAGGAACCGCAGCAGCTCCTCCACCGCCTCCGGGATCAGCGAGAGGTCGGCGCGCAGCGCGGCGAACTGCTCCGGGTGCTCCAGCAGCGTGAAGGTGCCCAGCGAGAGCATGTTGGAGGTCGTCTCGTGGCCGGCCACCAGCAGCAGCATGGCCATCCGCACCAGATCGCCGTGGCCCATCTCGCCGCTGTCCAGACGCTCGGCGATCAGTTCGTCCAGCAGGCCGTCGCCCGGCTGTTCGCGCTTGCGGGCCACCAGACCGGTGAAGTACTCCTCCAGCCGGTCACGGGCCACGGTGACCTCCTGCGGATCGGTGCTCTGCAGGAGGGTGCGGGACAGCTCCTCGAAGAGCTCGTGGTCGGCGTACGGGACGCCGAGCAGCGAGCAGATCACCATGGACGGCACCGGCAGCGCGAAGGCGGACACCAGCTCCGCCGGCGGGCCCTGCTTCTCCATGGCGTCCAGCAGCCCGTCGACGATCTCCTGGATACGCGGGCGGAGCGCGGCGATCCGCTTGAGGCTGAAGCTCGGTATCAGCATCCGGCGCTGCGTGTGGTGTTCGGGATCGTCGACCCCCAGCAGCGGGGTCCGTACGGCGCGCAGCGACTCGAAGCGCGGCGCGGGGGCGGGGAACGCCGGATGCTGCCGGTCGGCGGACAGCCGAGGGTCGGTGAGCAGCGCCCGCGCCTCGGCGTGACCGGTCACCACCCAGACGGGGCGGCCGTCGTAGAGCGTCGCGCGGGACAGCGGCCGGGCGTCGCGTAACGGCTGGTAGCCGGTGGGCGGGTGGTAGGGGCAGGTGCGGTCCTGCGGGAAGGGCAGAGCCTCGGGCATGAGACCTCCTGGCGGAAGGCTTCGGGGCTTGCGGGGCTGTGGGGTTTGCGGGGCTGTGGGGTTTGCGGGGCTCGCGCGGCTGTGGGGCTCGGAGAGTTGCGGGGCTTGCGCGGCTGTGGGGCTGTGGGACTCGGAGAGTTGTGGGGTGGTGGGGCTGTGGGACTTGGAGAGTTGTGGGGTGGTGGGGTTCGCGGGGCTTGGTGAGCTGTGGGGCTGCGGGGCAGTGGGGTCGGTGGGCTTCTGGGACAAGGCTGTCGGATGGCGGGTCGGGAGGAGATAAGGGCCGGGGAGGAGGGGCGGGCCGGGCGCGGGCCGGGCGCGGAGGGCTGGGGAAGGCGGGGGAGGGGTGGGCGTCGGCTCGTACGTCGGGGCCCGGCCACCCGCCACCGTCACCCCCGGCAGAGCAGGGTGTCGAGCACCGAGTCCAGGTACCGGTCGCGGTCCGCCCCGCCCGGCAGGCTCTCCGGGACGGCGTGCCCCAGCTGGGTGTGGCCGAGGAACGCCGTGTACGCGAGCAGGCCGCGCCGGTGCGCCTCGGCCGCCGGGAAGCCCAGCGCGGCGAACAGCCCGGCGACGTAACCGACGCGACGGTCCGTCACCCGGCGCAGCACCGCCGCGACGCGCGGCTCCGCCGCCGTCGCCAGCAGTGAGACCTCCAGCGGGTCCTCGGCGGACGCGGCGGTCGCGTGCGCGAACAGGGCGCGCAGCCGGCGTTCCGGGTCGGGTTCCGCCTCGACGGTGGTGATGACGGCTTCGGTGTGCAGCTGCTCCCAGCGCTCCAGGGCGGCGTCGACCAGCGCGTCCCGGTTGGCGAAGTGCCAGTAGAAGCTGCCCTTGGTGGTGCCGAGGCGGGCGGCGATCGGCTCGACGGCCACCGCCGCCAGCCCACCGTCGCCGATGGCCGCGAGGGCGGCGTCGGCCCAGTCGTCGGCGCTCAGACGGCGCCGGGCGCCGCTCCGCCGCCTGCCGCGGCCCGCGCTGGAGGGGGAGGAGTCCGTGGTCGGGTCGGAGGAGGTGTCCGCCCGGCCGTCCGTGGCCTGGGCTGAAAAGCCGTTTCTCCGGCCGTCCGTGGCCTGGTCGGACGAGCTGTCCCTCCGGCCGTCCGTGGCCTGGTCGCAGGAGTTGCCCCGCAGGCCGTCCCCGGCCTGGTCCGAGGACCTGTCCCCCGAGTCGTCCGTTCGCCGTCGCGCCATGAACCATACGCTACCGTACGGTCAAACATACGCAATCGTATGGAGGTGCCCCATGCGCACGGTCCGCGATGTCCACGCACGCACCGTCCAGGCCCCCGCCGCGACGGTCGGCGCCCTGCTCGACCGGCTGGCCGGCGACGACGACCCGCTCTTCCCGGTCCCCGTCTGGCCCGCCATGCGCTTCGACCGCCCGCTGGGCGTCGGCGCGACCGGCGGCCACGGCTTCGTCCGCTACCGCGTCACCGCCTACGAGCCGGGCCGCCGCCTCCGTTTCGGCTTCCCCGGGGGCGGCCACCACGCCATCGAGGTGGCCCCGCTCGACGCGGGCAGCTGCCGGGTGACCCACGTCCTGGAGCACCGGCTCACTGGCGCGCGGCAGGCCGCCTGGCCGCTCGCGGTCCGGTGGCTGCACGCCACCGTCGTCGAGGAGATCCTCGACAACGTCGAACGCGCCGCCACCGGCACCGTCCGCACCCCGGCCCGCCGTTCGCGGTGGGTACGGCTGCTGAACCGGGTGCTGTGGGATCGCCCCACGGCCGTCGCCGTCCCGTCCGGCGCCCGGCTGGCCCGTACCGCCTTCGCGCGTACGGACTTCCAGGACGCCTGGCAACTGCCGCTCCCGCCCGGCATGCCGCGCGACCCGGACGCCTGGAAGGGCGTGTTGCGCGGCGCGTTCCCCGAGAAGGGCCGCGCCACGACCGCGGACGGCGGTGAGATCCTGCTCGGCCAGGACGCCCGGCACCTCGACTTCCGTGCGTCGATCCTGGTCGAGAGCCCGGCCGCGGGGCCGGACGGGCGGACCGCGGGGCACGGCGGCCGGGTCACGCTCAGTACGGTCGTACGGACCCGCACCACGGGCGGGCGGCTGTACTTCGCGGCCGTCCGGCGCGTTCACCCGGTCCTCGCCCGGGCGATGCTCCGCCGTACCCACCGCAGGCTCGCGCTGGCCGCACCGAGCGCGGGGGAGCGCGAGTGGGCGGCGCGCGCCCCGCGAGCCGGGTACCGTCACCGGACACGGCCGTAACGGCTCCCGGCACCCGCACCGCGCCGGACCGCCCGCACGCGCCGCCGAGGCACGACCGGACCGGATGACTCCGGGCGGACGGACGCGCAGGAAGAGACGAGGGAGTGCGACCGATGACCACGGGCGATACCTGGGCCCCGAGCGAACGGAGCGGCGCCGCGCGGCCCGCCCTGACCCCCGAGGTGTACGACGCGTCCGCGCTGCCGGGCCCGTTGCCGGCGGACGGCGCCTGGGAGGTGTCGCTGTGGCTGGTGCGCACGGTGCCCGAGGCCGGCCTGCACGACACGGCGGTGCTGGACGCGTCCGAACGCAAGCGGACCGCCGCGTTCGTCCGGCCTGGCGACCGCGACACCTACGCCACCTCGCACAGCGCGCTGCGCCGCCTGCTCGGCGCGTACCTGGACCGCGATCCGGCCGGCATCCGGTTCGTACGCGAAGCGTGCCCCTGCTGCGACGAGCCGCACGGCCGCCCGGCGCTGGCCGGCGCCGGCGTGCCGCTGCACTTCTCGCTCTCGCACACCGGCGACATGGCGCTGATCGGCTTCGCCGGTACCCCTGTCGGCGTGGACATCGAGAGGCCGGCCTCGCCCCGCACCGTGGCGGAGGTGTCCGGCATGCTGCACCCACAGGAGCGCGCGACGCTGGACGCCCTGCCCGAGGCGGACCGCCCGGCCGCCTTCGCACGCTGCTGGACCCGTAAGGAGGCCTACCTGAAGGGCACCGGAAGCGGCCTGGCGGGCGACCTGATGACCACCACGCTGGTCGGCGCCGGCCCGGAGCCGGTCGCGATGCCGGGGTGGCGGATGGCGGACGTGGCGGTGCCGGAGGGATACGCGGCGGCCTGCGCGATACGTACGGCGGCCGCCACTTTTTGACCGGTCTTGATCGATACCGTACGGCACCGGGTGCGACGCTTGCCGCATGGACCAACCACACGGGGGCGGGACGGCGGACGGCGCGGCACGCGGTGCGGACGGCCGGGGGACCGGCGGTGACACCCGGCCCAGGGCGCGGTCGCAGGAGCCGCGACCCAGGGCGCGGTCGCAGGAGCCGCGACCCGGGGCACGGGCGCAGGAGTCGCGCCCCGAAGCACAGTCGCAGGAGTCGCGCCCCGAAGCACAGTCGCAGGAGCCGCGCCCCGAAGCACGACTCGGGACGCCGCAGGGGACGCCGTCCGCGGCGCGATCCGGGACGGACGCCGCCTGGGCGGCTCTCGGCGGCGACCCGGCCCTGACCCGCCACGTCACGTACGGCGGCCCGGCAGGCGTGGCGGACGGCCCGTTCGCCGCCCGGCTCCCCGTCCTGCCCCTGGCCCGCTCCACCGTCGCCGTGTGCGCGCTCGCCGCCGCCGAGCTGGCCGCCCGCCGCACCGGGAACGCCGTGCCGGACGTACGCGTCGACGACGGCGCGGTCGCCACCGCCTTCGTCAGCGAACGCCACCTCCGCGTCGACGGCCGCGCACCGTCGTCCTTCGCGCCGCTCTCGCGCTTTTGGCGGACCGCCGACGGCTGGGTCCGCACCCACGCGAACTACCCGCACCACCGCGCCCGGTTGCTCGCCGCGCTCGGCCTGCCGGACACGGCCGAGACGGCCGCTGTCGCGGCGGAGCTGGCGGGCCGGAGCGCCGAGGAGGTCGAGCGGACCGTGTACGCGGCGGGCGGACTGGCCGTCGCCGTCCGTACGCCCGGCCGGTGGGCCGGCCACGAGCAGGGCACGGCGGTGGCCGCCCGGCCGCTGCTGACCCTGGAGCACCTCGGCGCCGGAGCCCCGCCGCGCCGCCTCACCGCACCCGGCGGCAGTACGGACCCGCTGCTCCCGGCCGCCGGGGTGCGGGTGCTGGACCTGACCCGGGTGATCGCCGGGCCGGTCGCCACCCGGACGCTCGCGCTCCTCGGCGCCGACGTCCTGCGCATCGACGCGCCACAGCTGCCGGAGAGCCAGGACGCGCACAGCGACACCGGGTTCGGCAAGCGCTCGGCCACGCTCGACCTCGGTTCGCGGTCCGGCCGCGCCACCTTCGACGCCCTGCTGGCCACCGCCGACGTGCTCGTCACCGGTTACCGGCCGGGCGCCCTGGACCGGTACGGACTGGCGCCGGAAGACCTCGCGGAACGCCGTCCCGGCCTGGTCGTCGCCCGGCTGTCCGCCTGGGGCGGCTACGGGCCGTGGGGCGGACGGCGCGGCTTCGACAGCCTCGTCCAGGCGGCCTGCGGCATCGCCGTCGTCGAGGCCGGGCCGGACGGCACACCAGGAGCGCTGCCCGCACAGGCGCTGGACCACGGCACGGGCTACCTGCTGGCCGCCGCGGTCCTGCGCGCGCTGACCGAACAGTCCCGTACAGGCGGCACACGGCTGGCGACCCTCGCCCTGGCCCAGACCGCAGCCTGGCTGCTCCACGACCTCCCCGGAACCCCACACCCACCGGCGCCCCCGGCCCACCCGTCCGATCCGGCCTCACCTCCACCGGCGTCCCCGGCCCGCCCGTACGACCCGGCCTCGCACCCACCGGCGTCCCCGGCCCGCCTGTCCGACCCGGCCTCGCATCCACCGGCGTCCCCGGTTCGCCCGTACGACCCGGCCCTGTACCTCGCCGAAAGCGCCGGTCCCGTCGGTCACCTCCGCCACGCGCTCCCGCCCGTCTCCTTCGCCGGCGGCCCGGCCAACTGGTCCCGCCCGCCGGGTCACTGGGGCGGCGACGCCCCCGTCTGGCGCGGACACTGACGGCCGCAGCCCGCGCCTCCGCCGGGCCGCCGGGCGGCACCTCGCTCGTACGATCGATATGCCTGGCGCCCCGGCCCGCCGCTTCGTACGATCGGACGATGGCTGACGATCATTATCTCGCCACCGGCCCGCGGGTGGGTATCCGGCACTTCACGGCGGGGGACCGGGCGGAGTTCACGGCGCGGGCGCGGGAGAGCGTACGGCTGCACCGGCCGTGGCTCGCGCCGCCGGCCACCGACGCGGCCTACGACGGCTACCTCGCCAAACTCCAGGAGCCCTCGCGCGAAGGATTCCTGATCTGCGAGCTGGAGACCGGCCGGATCGCCGGCTTCCTGACCGTCAACAACATCGTCTACGCCGCGTTCCGCTGCGGAGCGGTGGGGTACGGCGCCTTCGCGCACGCCGCCGGGCGCGGTCTGATGAGCGAGGGGCTGCGGCTCGCCATGGGCCACGCCTTCGGCGAGCTGGGGCTGCACCGCCTGGAGATCAACATCCAGCCGGCCAACGAACGCTCGATCGCCCTGGTCAAGCGCGCGGGCTGCCGCCTGGAGGGCTACTCACCCGACTTCCTGTTCATCGACGGCGCCTGGCGGGACCACGAACGCTGGGCCATCACCTGCGACATGTTCGAGAGGACCTGATGTCCGAGATCACCTTCCGGCACCCCGTTCCGGTGCTGCGCGTCTTCGACGCGGCCAAGGCGCGCGAGTTCTACCTCGGGTACCTCGGCTGCACCGTCGACTGGGAGCACCGCTTCGCGCCGGAACTGCCGCTGTACACCCAGGTGTCGCGCGGCGGCCTGGTCCTGCACCTGTCCGAACATCACGGGGACGGTACGCCCGGCTCGGTGGTGTACGCCGAACTGAGCGGCGTACGGGCACTGCACGCCGAACTGTCGGCCAAGAACTACCCGTTCCAGCGCCCCGCCCTGGAGGAGGACGCCGAAATCGGCCTGACACTGACCCTCACCGACCCGTTCGGCAACCAACTGCGGTGCAACGAACCGCCGACGGGGTGAGCCGCCGGAGAACCGTCGACGGACCCACTGGCGGCCGCCGGCGCCCCTTCCGGCTGACCTCCATGGTGTCCATGCCGGTGACGGAGGAGCGCCGGACCCGATAGCCGTACCCGGCCGCCGTCAGCGCCGCCTCCGCCTGCCCCGCAGCGGGTGGTCAGGGCCGGCGGAACCAAGAACCCGGCGCCGGGCTCAGACTTGATGCGGCTGCCCCGTTGAGAGTCGCAGCGAAGCCGACCAGGGCGGTGACGTCCTCGCGCTGCAGGCCGCTGCGTGGGTTGACGTGGTGGGGCAAGGACGGGGCGGGAGGCCGGGGACGGGGCCCGTGTCGAGCACATCTTCGTCCGCGTGACGGCTCGGAAGCCCCTTCGCGACTGCCGCCCCAGAGGCAACGGCGCCCGCTGTTCTGCCGGGCCGCTTCCATGGGGCAGATGGCCGAGGCACCCCATATGCGCGGCGGTAACCGCGATGCGGGCGAACTGGCGAGAACGCGCCTCAGTGGGGCCGTCCTGCCCCTGCCCCTGCCCCTGCCCCCCAGGTTGGCCGCCCGTATGGCGGTCGCGCGGCATGGAGGAAGTGGATCCTGTGGAGCGGCCAAGGACACGGTGGTCGCCCCCCTCCGCCGGCGAACCACCCTCATGGACAGCCGTCGCACGGCCCAGGTCCGGGAAGCCTGTAGCTCAACCCTTAACCATTTTCCGAGCCGCTGATGGCTTCTTCAGCCCGCATGGGTGGACTCACGCCTCATATGCCCTTATTGAGGGTCAAAACACCCATGGCGGTATAACACCTAGCCAGGAAGGTGGGCCGCTTAAGGACTCTTTAAAGGGTGTTGAGCGCGACTTGACCGTTCAAGTTGATCAAGCTTCTCGTGAATGTGAAGATGATTTGGCGCCGTTTCCGGCGGGCGCTTACGAATTCGCGCATACCGGCATGATCCGCGCTGAATAATTGGAGGGGAAATGGGGAAGATAAAGCGCATGAGCCGGTTCGCCGCTCCGGCTATCGCCGTGTCCGGACTGCTTCTGGGGGGGGCGGGGGCTTTCCGCGTGGACGTCACCCAGGTAAATCAGACATCGCTGGAGATGTAGTTTGCCCTGCCCAAGGGGGATTACCCGGCAGTAAATGGCAAGGGGGTCTCGCCGTCAAGGATGCAGGCGGAAAGGAAATGGAGCACCCTTGGAGCGTCACGACTCATCGGGAGGAAATATGCGCAAGCCCTGGTTTGCCCTGGCGACGTTCCTCATAGGCGCGTTCCTCGCTGCTGCTGCCGTCGTATCTTTCACGCAAGGTGACGCGCAAGGTGGAGCGGTGTCAACAGCAGGTGCCATCCTCGCCGCAGTCGGAGGGGTGTACACGGTACGGCGCGGCGTCCCTGCCCTGCCTGCGAAGCTGACGATGCCGGTGTTGCTGGCGGTCATCATCAGCGTGAATCTGCCTCATTTCGCCGATCACAAACTCGGCCCTCTCGTTGGGGTTGCAGCGGCAGCGGCCGTCGGACTGGTTTTTGGCCTCTTCGCTCGATTCCGCCCCTCCGGAAGGGAATCGTAAGCCGCTCCTCGCATCCTCATTCTCCGGGTAGCCCGTATCGCAGGGAGAGGCGGAGGCGATAAGGGGGAATCAGGCTGGGTCAGGGGTCGAACGCGGTGTGAACTCAACCGCGTTCGGCCCCCCGGCGGGAGCGCGAGCCGCATCGGAAAGGCTCGCTCGCCACTGATCCACGTTGCGCTGCGAACCTGTCAGAGTGACGCCGGGCTGAACTCGTCAGGCGAACGATGGCGGAGCAGACGCCCGGATCTTCCTGACCGCTCCTGCGCCGGTCGCCGAACAACTTCAGCCGGCGTCTCCCCGTCGACCGGCTCCGAGAGCGCCTCGCCGCGGAGGCGACGCACTGAGCCTTTTCCAGCCTCACGTCCTGATGTGTGATCACCATCAGGCGCTGGCAGTGGAGAGGGCAGAGAAGCGGCGGTGAGGCGGAGGGTGAGACGTCTGGCGGAGCCCCCACCGACACGGGTCTGCCGAGGAGCTGTCACTTCGAGGACGCTCCTCGGCAGGCTGTAGTCCTACTCTTCGACGAGGTCGGTGTAGCGGATGGTCACTGTCTCGAGGGCGCTGCCCGCGCCGTCGGCATCCAAATCGGAGCCGGTCCACGATGAAGCCCAGGCATTGGAGAGATTGAAGCGACGGACGGGGTTGCGCGCAGCGTCGAGGCACACGATGGCGATGTTGGTGCCTGCGTGGTCGTGGTCCTGCAAGGACGCGTTGATCCAGTCCGTGAACACCTTGCTCTTACCTGTGCCTCGGGTGACGGTTACCTCGCCGTCTCGGACGGGGGCAGGCTGCTTGATGATCACCATCTTTCCGGTAACCGGATCCTGCTGCTTAACGTCGATGACCTCTTGGCCGAACATCACTCCGGAGACACTCTGGAGTGTCTCCACCCGGATGTTGCCAAGCTCTACCGCGAACGTATTTGTCGTCAGGCCGGTCACGATGCCCCCTTAGATGCACTGACCACCACGGTCAAACAGAGTGTAATTCGGCGACTGCGCTGCGTGAGGACTGAGGGCTGAGTCGTGGCTGAGAGTCGCTGTCTTATGGCCGACCTCCACCCAGGCGCGCCTGAGAGTCACGGCATTTGGGCTAGGGCGCGAGGCCCTGCTCGCGCTCGCGCTGGGTCAGCTGCTGGTGGATCGCGGCTAGCTCGTCGTAGGGCGAAGCCTTGTGCAGGGCTGCGCTGGTCTTGCCGTCTTCGACGCGCTGAGCCACTTCACCGGCACCAAGCAGTGCTGCTGCGACTGCGGCGAGGCGTACCGGCCGATCCCCGGCCAGTGGGCTACAGCAGGGGCACGAGGGCTGCGAGTGTAGTGACGATGCGAACAGAGTGAGTGCTTTCCCTCCTCACTCTGAGCTCGTCAGATGGAGGGTGAGGAGTGCCTGGACGAGTTTGCCGATCCGGGTGGTCGAGCACCGTAGTTTGTGAAGGAGTCGCCAGGACTTGAGGGTGGCGATGGCCTGTTCGACGAGTGCTCGGATCTTCGCATGGGACCGGTTCACCGCCTCCTGGCCTGTGGAAAGGGTCTCCCATCGACCCCAGCACGGGGTGCGGACCGTGCCGCCCGCGCCCCGGTAGCCTTTGTCCGCCAGCACCGGATCCCGGCTTCGGTCAGGGCGCCGATGATGCCGTGTTCACGGGCTGGGCGGACATCGTGGACGGCGCCGGGCGGCGCCGGTGAGGCCCACAGCAGCCGGCCGAACGGGTCGGCGATGACCTGCACGTTCATGCCGTGTTTCTTGTGTTTGCCGGAGTAGAACGGGCGTCCGCGGCAATGCGGTCGATCGGCAGGAGCGTGCCGTCCAGGATCAGATACGCCTTCACTGATGTGGGCCACGGGTCGTGGGGCGGAATTCGCCGCGGTGCGGTGGTCGTACGGTTCGACGGTGGGCGTTGCCGGGCGCTGGCCAACCTGGTCGTGGCCTGGGCCGTCGCTCTTCCTCTGCCGGCCGGCGAATCCCTGGAGGAACTCTCGGCGACACTCCTGATCCGCGTTCATACAGGCCAACAAGTGCTGCTCACCGTGGGGTGGCTTTTGTCGGGCGTAGCGCTGGGGGCAGTCATCCGTTCTCAGACCGCGGCATTGGCCGTCCTGCTGGCCTTGCCCTTCGTCGTGGAGCCGATGCTGCGGGCGGTTGTGGCCAACTCCGGGCAGTCGGTACTTGAGCACGCAGCGATGCTCCTGCCCATTACCGCGGCCGGCGCGATGACCAGTGCTGCCGACGCGGGCACCACTCTCCTGGACAGCAGCACACCATTGGGCCCGGATACGGCGACATCCAACCGGTACCACGCATGTCCTGTTGGCATTCCTCATTCCTCGCGTTCCTCTCCGGCCGGTACCCCAGTTGAAGATCTCCCTTTCGCTGGTCAGGGGCCGCGTCATGGGGCTGCCTGTCGCCGGCTTCCGCACGCTGGCCGACGCCGTCGGCTGTCAGCTCCCGCCCCTTGGGGCCACCGGCTGCCGTGGAGATGGACCGCCGCGACGGGCGCCCACGCCTTTGCCGCCGACTGGCAAGACCGCTGTGGCGGCCTCGTCCACGACCAGCGCTTGATTTCCTGGTGCCTCGTCGCCTGCCCGTGCCGGCCCGGTCCGGAGGGGAGCAGGCGGCCCTTCGCGACGGGGGATACGCGAAGGGCCGCAAGGGCGGTCTGTCACCTGCCGTCGAAGGTCCAAGGGACGTGGCCGGCCGGGCGATGGCCGCTCACCGTGGGTTCGACCGCGGCACGCGGGCCGGGGCAGCGCGGATCAGGGTGCCGCCACCCCACCGCTGTCCGTCTCGTCGCTCCTGAGAAACTGATGCCGCTTGTCTGACTGATCACTCGGGGGGAATAGCGATGCGTTGGAAAGCCGTGGTCGTGGCTTGTTCGCTGGTTGTGGCTACGTCGGCGACTTCGGCCGGGTGCGCCCGGTACTTTGCCTGCGGGCCCGAGGGAGCCTGGCCGAAAGGGTTGACCGAGGATGACCTGGTCGGCCAGTACACCGGCTCACCCTACGGGAAACTGGAGTTGAAGGCCGACGGGACGATGAGGGCCACCGACTGGCCGAAGTACGACGCCTTCGGCGACAAGGGTAAGCCTGTCCGTCAGGAGATACGGGGCACTTGGCGCATTCGACCTGGCTCGCACAAGACGCCGCATGGAAATCTCGCTGAAGATGATCTGATTCTGACGGGGATGGGTGGGGATTTCGCCGTCTCAGGCAGTCGCGAGAACCCCCACCTGTACAGGGGGGTCGGCGACCCCGACGTCTGCCAGTTCCACGAGTTCAAGCGCGTCGAGTAGCAGCGCCCCGTTGCCCGCGCGCAAATGACTGCCGGATCCGGGTGGCGGCCGTATGGGGGCGGTGATGGTGCTGACGGCGGGAATGGCGCGGCCGGCGAGGGCGGCACCGCTGGCGGTGCGGCAGCGGGGACCGATGGCGACGCCAGGGCTGAGGTTGATGGTGTGGCCGGTCTGGCAGTCGTTGCTGAGGGTGCCGCCGAGACGTGCGGTGTTCGAGGAAGCCGGGATCGACGACCGGGTGACGTTCGAGGAGGGCGCCCGGCACCTTCAGCTGCCTCACCCGCTGGAACGACCGAAATGCAGCGATCTCCTCACGTACGCGCGGCCGGACGACACCGCGCACATCTCCTACGCAAGGACAACGCACGCGCACAAGGCGAGCTGCTCAACTGGGTTCCTGGGCCGTCCTTGCCCGGTCGCCGGAACGCAGGGGCGAGGCGGAGGGTGCAGGCCAGTGTGCCTCGGAGTGCTGGGGGATTCTTTCGTGGTTCCGGCCGTTCCGCCGGGGCACTTTCATCGGGGCAGACGCCTGGAGCACCGTATACGCGCGGCGGTAACCGCGATGCGGGCGAACTGGCGAGAACGCGCCTCAGTCCGGACGCCTTGCCGCACTAGGGTCTTGGTCACGGGTTCCCTTCTCCACTGCTCGCGCACGATCTCACCCTTCGAATTATTCGAACTGTTTGAGTGAAGAAAGCGAGAGAACATGCCCGACATCTCGGCGCAGGGGATCAACGGTCCCTTCATGCTGATCCACGAAGTCACCGGCACGTACCTGGAGACGGACAACTACCACGACGCCCTCGGGCAGGGCATCCAGACCTGGAACCTCGACCCGCTGCTGACCAACAAGGGGCAGCTGGGGCACCTCTGGTACATCGAGCCCGTCGGGGACGGCACCCACCTGATCAAGAGTTACGAGAACAGCCACTGTCTGGCGGCATCGGCTGCCAGGGCCGGGGGGCTGCCCGTTCTGGAGACTCCCGACAAGGGGGTCCGGCAGAAGTGGGAGTTCCGGAAGGTGCTGGACTTCCCCGGCCACGAGGACAGCTACGCGATCGTCTCGAAGGCGTACGAGGACTACGCGCTGGGGCTGCTGGGCCACGCCGCCCAGAACAACGTGTACGTCGTACCGACGCGTATGTACGACGCGCCACCCTCCCTCTCGCAGACCTGGAAGATCATCGACCCGCCGGCCGGCGCCGGCGTATGACCAGCGACGGCAGCTGACCGGCAGCGGACCGGCAGCTGACCGCACCAGGGAACGGCCCCTGTCGGGGGCCGTTTCCTGGCCTGTCGGGCGTCAGCAGCCGATGGCGCGGTTGCTCCGGTCGACCAGGTTCCCTGGGTGGCGACGCATGCCCATCTCCGTCGTGACCGCCGCGGGCCCCGCCGAGAGCCGCCCCCGCCCGTCGCGGAACCCGCCCGCACGCCTCGGTACACATGGTCTCAACAGGCCCTTTTCAGGCAGGCCACGACAGGGTTCCATGGTCAACAGGCGGCCGCCGCACCCGAGGTGGCCCGGTACAACCCTGCGAGGCAGCCGTGGCCACTGGCGTACGACGCACCACCCTGACCCTCCCCGCGGCGCCCGTCGGCCCGGCCGACCCGCTGCCCGCCGTCCGCGCGCCGGCCGATGTCCACCGCGTCGACCTGCCCGCTGACCTGGACCTGCCGCCCGACATGGCCCGCCAGCTGCGGTACGCCCCGCTGGACTCCCTGCTGCCCGTCGGTATCCGCGACGGTTACGGCCGCACCCGTGCCGAGACCACCCTCGACGCGCTCGTCATCGAGAACGACCGGCTGCGCGCCACCGTCCTGCCCGGCCTCGGCGGTCGCGTGCACTCCCTCCACCACAAGCCCACCGGCCGCGAACTGCTCTACCGCAACCCGGTGCTCCAGCCCGCCAACTTCGCTCTCAACGGCGCCTGGTGCTCCGGCGGCATCGAATGGAACATCGGCGCCACCGGACACACCACCCTGTCCTGCGCCCCGGTGCACGCCGCGACCGTACCGGCGCCCGACGGCGGTGAGATGCTGCGCCTGTGGGAGTGGGAACGGCTGCGCGACCTCCCGTTCCAGGTGGACCTCTGGCTCCCGGACGGCTCCGACTTCCTCCTCGTCGGCGTCCGCGTCCGCAACCCGCACCTGAACGCCGCCCCGGCCTACTGGTGGTCCAACATCGCCGTACCCGAGGACGAGCACACCCGCGTCCTCGTCCCGGCGGACGCCGCCTGGCACTTCGGGTACGAACACCGGCTGCGCCGGGTCGCCGTCCCCGAGTCCGACGGCGTCGACCGCACCTACCCGCTGCGCAGCGAGCACCCCGCCGATTACTTCTACGACATCCCCGACGGCGACCGCCGCTGGATCGCCTCGCTCGACGCCACCGGCCACGGCCTCGTACACACCTCCACCGGCACTCTGCGCGGCCGCAAGCTGTTCCTGTGGGGCGCCGGCCGTGCCGGACGCCGCTGGCAGCAGTGGCTCACCGAGCCCGGCACCGGCGGCTACGCGGAGATCCAGGCGGGTCTGGCCCGTACGCAGCTGGAGCACGTACGCCTCGAAGGCGGCGCGGAGTTCGCCTGGCTGGAGGCGTACGGGCCGCTGGCCGCCGACCCGGCCGTGGTGCACGGCACGGACTGGGCCGCGGCCCGCCGCGAGACCGGTGACCGGCTCGAAGCCGCCCTGCCGCACGCGGAGGTCGAGGCCGCCTTCGCCGCCTGGCGGCCGTACGCCGACGCCGAACCGAAGGAGACGCTGGCCACCGGTTCCGGCTGGGGCGCTCTGGAACGGGCCCGCACCGGCCATGACCTGCCCGGCACCCCCTTCGCCGAATCCACCATCGGCCCCGACCAGCGCCCCTGGCTGACGCTGCTGCACACCGGCGACTTCCCGCGCGACGGCGGCGTGCCCGCCGCGCCGCTGGTCGCCGCGCCGTGGCGCGACCTGCTGGAGTCCGCGCCGCCCGGCCCGGGCACCGATTACCACCTGGGCATCGCCCAGTGGCACGCGGGCGACCGCGCCCAGGCCGTCCGCAGCTGGGAACGCGCCCTGGCGCACGGCACGGACTGCCGGCCCCTCTACTGCCTCGCCGTCGCCGAGGAGACCGCCGGTGAGACGGAGCGCGCGGCACAGCGCTTCGCGGAGGCGCTGGCCTGCGTACCCGACGACGGCCCCGCGGACGCGGACGCCACGGAAGACCTCGCGCCCCTCCTCCCGGCCCTGGTGCGCGCCGCCGTCCCCGCCCTGCTCGCCGCCGGCCGCGCCGACGAGGCCGCGGCCGCTCTCGCCCGCCTGCCCGAGGCCACCCGCACCGACGGCCGCTTCGCCCTGCTGACCGCCCAGGTGTCCCTCGCCCGCGGCGACGCGGCGGCGGCCCGCGCCGTCTTCGACCGCGGCTTCGAGGTCCCCGACCTCCGGGAGGGCGACGAAATCCTCAGCGACACCTGGTACGCCATCGCCGAGGCCCTGGTCGCCGGCGCCGGTGCCGGCACCGATCCGGTCACGCCGGCCGTCCGGGCGAGAGCCCGTGCGGAGCATCCGCTTCCGGAGCGTTACGAGTTCCGGATGCGGGAGGTGTGAGGGGAGGGCGCCGCTGGGAGCCGCGTCGCTGATCCGCCGTGGCGCCCCGGCGGGCGGTGAGGCGGTCAGGCGGCGAGGTAGTCGTGGACCGGCTCGGCGGGGGCGAGGGTGAGGTCGGTCAGGATGTGGGTGGCGTCGACGACCTCGTGCACGGGCAGGTCGGCCAGGGGTGCCATGACGTGCTCGAAGAGCTGGAGGCGGGCCGGGCCGCGCCACGCCTCCTTCACGGTGACGTCGGTGATCTTCGTCCGCACCAGGTCGCAGACGCGAGGCCGGAAGTCGTAGCCCGGGACCGTCTTGACGGCGAAGGTGGGCACCGTGATCCGGTCGCGGGCCTCTTCCGGGGCGAGCGGCTGCCACTTGTAGGCCATGGTGGCGGTGGCGACGCGCTCGCTGCCGTAGGCGAGGGTGCCGATGAGGGCGCCGCGCTCGTGGCGCAGCGCGGGCTCGCCGGCGACCTTCGGATAGGCGCTCAGTTCCCGGCCGGCGGCGGTGGCGCCGAAGGAGTCGAGGTACATGGCGTGCAGGTACTCGCCGTGCTCGGCTCCGTGGCGTACCGGGATCACCTGGCCGCACTCCGTGTACGGGCCGTAACCGTCCACCTCGCCCATGCGCATGACCTCGAAGCGCACCAGCGGCTCGTCGATC
This sequence comes from Streptomyces sp. NPDC052496, assembly GCF_040679095.1. Lineage (NCBI taxonomy): Bacteria > Bacillati > Actinomycetota > Actinomycetes > Kitasatosporales > Streptomycetaceae > Streptomyces > Streptomyces sp. NPDC052496. Next base: position 169,100 of record NZ_JBFAUH010000007.1, on the reverse strand, counting down.
TCCAGCGGTTCCGGGACCACCGCGCGCAGGGCGTCCGGATCGGTCCGGTACACGACGTTGAAGTACTCGCGGTCGGTGAAGCGGGTGGGGCGCGGCGGGTAGAGCGGGACGGTCAGGGGGGTGGTCACTGCGGCGGTCACCTGGTCGGCGCGCATGGGTTTCCTCCTCGGCAAGGGGGCGACGGGCGCCCGGTGGGCGTGCCCCTTCACTTGCATACACGGTGTATCGGATACACGCTGTATCGAGAAGTTGAGTGGTACATCCACTCGCCCCCGGCCCCGCTCCCGCTCGCCCCGCGGGGCCACGAGACAGGAGCAGTCATGGCCTTCACCCCTCCCTCCGACCACCAGGACCGGCCGGTCGCCGTCATCGGCGCGGGCACGCTCGGCCGCCGTATCGCCTTGATGTTCGCCACCCGGGGCGGCCTGGTCCGTATCTACGACCCCGCCGCGGAAGCGGGCGCGGCGGCCCGCGCCTACGTGGCCCGTGAACTGCCCGAGGTGGTGCGGACCATCGACGGCGGCCGGCCCGGCACCGTCGAGGCCGTGACCGACCTGTCGCGCGCCCTCGCGGACGCCTGGCTGGTCATCGAGGCGGTACCCGAGCGCCTGGAGCTGAAGAAGCGGATCTTCGCGGAGCTGGACGCGCTCGCCGCGCCGGACGCCGTCCTGGCCAGCAACTCCTCGTCGTACGCGACGAGTCACCTGGTCGACAGCGTGCGCACGCCCGAGCGCCTGCTGAACCTGCACTTCTACATGCCGCCCCGGCAGAACGCCGCCGACGTGATGTCCTGCGGCCGCACCGACCCCGGCGTCGTCGCGCTGCTGCTCGAGGTGCTGCCCGCTTACGGCATCCACCCGTTCGAGGCCCGCCGGGAGAGCACCGGCTTCATCTTCAACCGCGTCTGGGCCGCCATCAAGCGGGAGAGCCTCGCCGTGGTCGCCGAGGGCGTCTCCACGCCGGCCGACATCGACCGGATGTGGCAGGTCAACACGGACGCCCCGGCAGGACCGTTCCGCCTGATGGACGCCGTCGGCCTGGACGTCGTCCTGGACATCGAGAACCACTACGCGGCCGAGCGCCCCGGGCTGCCCGAAGGCCCCCGTGAGCTGCTGCGGAAGTACGTGGACGCGGGCCGTCTCGGCGTCAAGACGGGAGCCGGCTTCTACGACGATTACCAGCGCCAGGACTGAGGGCGGGCCCGGCGCGGGCGGGCACGTACCCTTCGGGAGGAACCATCACCTCCAGGGAGCGGTACGTGCCCAAGTCACCCACCAAACGCCGGCCGGCCACGGTCGCCGCGCTCACCGACAGCGCGCTCGCCCTCTTCGCCGAGCGCGGCTTCCACGCCACGTCGATCAGTGACATCGTCCAGCAGGCCGGGCTGACCCGCGGAGCCTTCTACTCCAACTTCCGGGACAAGGAAGAACTCTTCCTCGCCCTGTACGACGCGCACACCGACCGGCTCCTGGCCGACCTGCGGCACCAGGTTGAGGCCTTCACCGACGACGCCGACCCGGTGGCACGCGTCTTCGACCTCCTGGCCACGCACGACGCGCGGGAGCGCTCCTGGTTCCTGGTCTCCATGGAGTTCACCCTGCACGCGGCGCGCCACCCGGCCGTCGCGCGCGCCCTGGCCGAACACGAAGAGCGCCTCAACACCGGCCTGGCGGAGATCCTGGACCGCTGTCTCCAGTCGTCCGGAGACGCCCCGGACGTCTCCGCCGCCGCCCTCGCCCGCCTGGTCGTGGCTCTCTACGAAGGCCTCACCGCCATGCGCGTCACCCACCCCGCCGCCGACACCGACCCCACCCCACTGGCCCGCCGCGCCCTTCCCCACCTCGTGCGGGCCCTCGGCGCACCGCGGGACTGACGGCGACCGCGGCTCGGCCGCGGACCGTCCCGGTGCACGCCGCGGCCGATAACGCGTTGTCGCGCTCAGCTGGTCCGCGAGAACATCCAGCGCATGGAAGAGCCTGCCGAAAGCATCCGTTCCGGCCAGGTCGTCGTACGCCGGTGGCGGCCGGGCGATCTCGACGCGCTGGAGCGGGCGATCCGCGAATCCCTGGACCACCTGGTGCCGTGGATGCCCTGGGCAGCCGATCCCGGCCGCCGGCAGACCGCCGAATACCTCGCCCGGAGCGAGGAGGAGTGGGAGACCCGGCAGGCTTTCGGTTACGCGATCACATCGGGCGCCGCGGTGATCGGCAGCTGCGGCCTGATGCGCCGCATCGGAACGGGCGGCCTCGACATCGGTTACTGGCTCCACCCGCACTGGACCGGCCGGGGCCTGGCCACGACGGCCGCGGGGGCGCTCGTCCGTGAGGGCTTCCGGCTCACGGGCACCGACCGCATCGAGATCCATCACGACGCCGCCAACCCTGCCAGCGGCGCCGTCGCCCGCCGCCTGGGCTTCACCGAGGTCGAGCGCGTGCCGGCACCTGAAGGGCCCGCCGCTCCCGGTGAGGTGGGCATCCATGTCATCTGGCGGATGACGGCGGAGCGATGGAGGCAGACGACACAGGAGCGGTTCCGGCGGACGGACTGAGTGGCGGCGGCCCCGACTGACGGGGGGCACCCGCCTGCTTGCGGCCGCTGCGTCCGTGGGCTTCTGGCGGTGCTGACGGACGGCTGATGCCGGCACGCGGGCCACGCGGACATCCTCCGGGAACTGATCGACGGCTCGACCGGCCGCTGACCGCCCCTCCGGCGCGGGCGCCGGACCGTACCCGGCCGCGTCGCCGGGTGCCGCGAGCCCGCGCCGCCCGGTCCTCGTGTGCCGAAGAGGCCGCTCTACGTGGGGATTACGTAAGGCGCTACGTAGATCACTTGCGGACGGCGCCAACCGGCCGGGCCCGGACGTACCGTCGACGACGGCAGAGAAAAAACCTCTGCGCGGAACTCGGCTCCCACTCAAGAAACGAGCAAGGATGTGCGTATGACGTCATGGCGCACCCGCGTCGCTCTCGGTCTCGCCGTCGGCGCCGCGGCGCTCACGGTCCCGCTGACCGCCACCCCGCTGCCGCCGCAGACTGGAAGGTCGCGGGCGGCGGAAGGTACTCCTCGGAGCAGGCCCGCGAAAGCGAGGCGCGCCAGGATTACGTCGACAGCGGCCAGTACAGCGAGGTCGACTGCGTGAACAAGGGCGTCTCCTTCTACGGGATCTGGGTGCGTTGATACCCGGCCGGGAAACCCGGCGCTGTTCCCGTGGTGAAGTGTGCAGCCGCGGTGCCCATTGCCCGGCCGTGGGGGGGGCGGGCGGCGGGCGCCGCGGCGCTGCGGTCGGTGCGTACGCACGGGAACTCCCGGCTCGGAAACACCCGGATCCGCACCGCCGGCCGCAGACCTGGAGCCGCCGTGAGCTTACAGACAGCGATCACCGCTGAGCCGATCCCTTCCCATGTGTCCGCACTCGATTACGTCATCGGCCCGGCCCGCGCACAGGGCCACGATGTCACGCTCCATGCCCCCCTCATGTTCCGTCACGAAGCCCGGCGGCGAGGAGTGACATTCCACAAGGCCGGAACGGACTCGACCTGTGATCCGGCCGTACAGCGGAAAGCGAGCACGGTCTGGGCCGAAAAGGGAAACACGTCTTTCAACCGGTACGTCTTCGGCCGGCCGTCCGGACCGCTCGTCCTCCCCGCGCCCTCTGGTCTACGCGAGCCTCGGCACCCTGACCACCGCCATGTCAGGGCTGCGTACGGCGGTCACGGACCTGTACCGGGAGATCATGGCCGCGCTCTCCGCCCTCGGCTGCGACGCGATCGTGTCCGCGGGCAGCCTCGCGGAGCGGTTGCGCGGTACGGACCCCCGCGTCACTGTCGTCGAGCACGTCCCGCAGCCCGCGCTCCTGTGCCGGGCCGACCTGTTCGTTACGCACGGCGGCCGGGCTTCCCTGCTCGACGCGGTGCAGGCCGCAACGCCCGTGCTGGGGCTCGGCATTCTCGCCGACCAGCCCGGCAATGCCGCCGCGTTCGCGCGGCGTGGTCTCGGCCGTGCGCTGCAATGGACGGCGACACATCAGGAGACCGCCGACGCCATGACGGCCGTCCCCGGCAATTCCGGCTACAAGGGCGCCATGGCCGGCGCCGGCGCCGAGCTGGCCCGGCTGCCACCACTCGACATCAGGGACTCGACATCAGGGAACTGATGACGCAACCCACGGGCCAATTCACCCCTCTGTAGGAGTGGCAAGGCCCAGTTGCCTGATGAAGCAACTCTGTTGACGGCCCGTCACCTTTCGCGTGTGCGAAAAAATGACCCGTGGTGCCACGCGACATGCACAGGAAAGGGAAATCCATGACCAGGACGATGAAGACCGGGACGGGGAACGAGAGGAGGACCGGGACGAAGAGGTCCAGCCGGCGGCGCGTGGCCGTGACCGGTGGGCTGGGGGTGGCCTTGCTGGCACTGGCCGCCGTGCCCGCGCAGGCCAAGGGCTCCCTGGACCTCACGGCGCCGCGCACGGCCACGGTCGGCAAGGCGTTCACCGTCACCGCGCAGGGGAACGACGACGCCGCCCCCTACCAGCGGATATGCCTGGAGGACCGCAACGGTGCGCAGGCATGGCGCCAGCTGGCCTGCGGCACCACGGTGGCCAGGGAGGACGGCGGGGACGTGCAGGCCACGGCTCAGGTCAAGGCCGCGCAGCGCGGCCCGCTGCAGCTCCGTGCGGTGCTGTACGGGATGACCGGCCCGAGCGACCAGCACCCCGTGCGCTACCGGGCCTCGGACGTGGCGACGGTACAGGTCCGCTGACGGGATTCCGCTGAGATTTCCCGAGCGGTATCCGTGACGCGGGGGCGCGTGGCCGGCCGCATTCGGTGTGCCGCGCGCCCTTCAGGAAACACCGTGGCCACCGGCGGTGCCGGCACGGGATTCCGCACGGAAGAACCGGAAAGTGCTGACAACTGCTCCGGCGGGCGAGTCGCCGCTCGGCCGTGGAGCAGGCAGGATCGTTCTGCGGCCCTCTCATTCAGGAGACGTCATCATGAAGGCAGTCATCACGCACAGCTACGGCGACCCCGAACAGCTGACCTACAGCGACCAGCCCGATCCCAAGGTGGCGCCGGACGCGGTGCTGGTGCGGGTGAAGGCGGTCGGGGTCAATCCGGTCGACTGGAAGGTCCTCGCGGGCTATCTCGACCCGCTGATGCAGGTGCACTTTCCGCTGATCCCCGGCTGGGACGTGGCCGGGGTGGTCGAGCGGAACGGTGTGGACGCGACCGAATTCGCCGTCGGTGACGAGGTCATCGGGTACGTCCGCAAGGACGAGGTCCAGCACGGCACGTTCGCCGAACTGGTCTCCGCTCCGGTACGGACCCTGGCGCGCAAGCCCGCCGCGCTCAGCTGGCAGCAGGCCGCCGGACTGCCGCTCGCCGGCCTCACCGCCCTCCAGGCCATGGACCGGATCGGCGTGACCAAGGGCGACACGGTCCTGGTGCACGCCGCGGCGGGCGGCGTCGGCTCGCTCGGTGTGCAGATCGCGGTGGCCCGAGGCGCCCGCGTCATCGGTACGGCCGGCGAGCACAACCACGATTTCCTGCGCTCCCTGGGCGCCGAGCCGGTGACCTACGGCGACGGTCTGGCCGGCCGGGTGCGTGAGCTGGCGCCCGACGGGGTGGACGCGGCCCTGGACTTCGTCGGCAACGGCGTCATCGACGTCTCGCAGGAACTGCTGCGCGACCGCTCACGGGTCGCCTCCATCGCCGACGACGACGTCAAGGAGAAGGGCGGGCACCTCGTATGGGTGCGCCCGGACAGCGCAGGCCTGGCCACGCTGGGCGACCTCGCCGACGCCGGGAAGCTCACCGTGCACGTCGACACGGTGCTGCCGCTGTCGCAGGCGGCCGAGGCGTTCCGCCGCAGCCAGGAGGGCCGGACGCGCGGGAAGATCGTGCTGGAGGTCTCCTGAAACGGCGGTTCGCGCTGCCCGGGAACGTCAGGCCGCTTTCCGGTCGACGTACTCGAAGACCGAGCCGTCCGGATGGCGGGCGACGAGGTTGCGGCCGATCGGGGTCGGCAGCGGGCCCGCGATGATCTGCGCGCCGACCGCCGTCAGATCGGCCACCGCGTCGTCCACGTCCTTGACGGCGAGCGTCGCGGTGATCTTCCGCAGGACGGACAGCTGCGCCTCCGGGCCGCTCATCAGGAAGAAACAGCCGACGGCCGCGACCGAGACGCCGCCGTGCTCGAAGCGCATCGCCTCGGCCCCGGTCAGCCGTTCGTACACACCGATCGCGGCGTCGAGGTCGGTCACGCACACGCGCAAAGAGGTCCCCAGAATGTCCATGGGACGAGCGTAGTTGGGGCGCCTCGCCGTACGCGATCAGTTGCGGAATCCGGTGCGGACCGGGGTGCCGGGCCGCCGTCCCGGCCGGCCGTGCGCCCGCCCCGGCGCCGTCAACCCGTCATCGTCAGCCCGTCGTCGGCCGCGCCCCGCGAGAGGACCACGTCGCGCACGGCGTCGCGGGCGCGGGCGTGTGCCGAGCCGCCGGGAGCGCCGGCGGTCAGCGGGACGACGCGGAACGCGTGGTCGACGTCGGTGAGTTGCGGGGTGAACTCCGCCTTGGTCACGGTCCAGCGCCGGCCCGCCGCGCCGGGCGGAGCGAAGGTGAAGCGGGCCATCGAGCTCTGGTTGCCGCGGGGGTCGACCGCGCCCCGCGGGTTGTACATGTAGCCGGCCAGCTGATCGCCCATCCCGTAGACGACCCAGGTGCCGTTGACCTTCTCGTACGCCTGTGGGACATGGGCGTGGGTGCCGAGGATCAGGTCGATGTCGGTGCGGTCGCCGGTGCGGGCGGCGGTGAGGGCGTGGGCGAGGGTGCGCTGCTGCTCGTCGGGCTCCTGCTGCCATTCGGTGCCCCAGTGCAGGCTCACCACGACCACGTCGGCGCCCGCGCGCCGGGCGGCCCGCGCGTCGGCGAGGATGCGGTCCCGGTCGATGAGGTTGACCGACCAGGGCTGCCCTTCGGGTACGGCGATGCCGTTGGTGCCGTACGCGTACGCGAGCTGCGCGACCTTCGCCGGGCCGGCCGTGAGGAGGGTGGGGCGGGCGGCCTCGCCGGCGGTGCGGGCCGAGCCGGCGTGCCGTACGCCGGCCGCGTCCAGGGCGTTCAGGGTGCGCCGGATCCCGGCGGGACCGTCGTCGAGGGTGTGGTTGGAGGCGGTGGAGCAGGAGTCGTACCCGGTGGCCTTGAGGGCGGCGGCGACCTGCGGGGGTGCCTTGAACGCGGGATAGCCGGTGAACGGCCCACCGTCCTCGCCGTACACCGTCTCCATGTGGCAGATCGCCAGGTCGGCGCCGGAGACCAGGGGCCGGACGCCGGCGAGCATGGGGCCGAAGTCGTGGCCGCGGCCGTGCGCGTCCTTGCGGGCCTGCTCGATGATCTCGGTGTGCGGCAGCACGTCGCCGGTGGCCAGGAGGGTGAAGCCGCCGGGGGCCGCGGCGGTCGCGGGCTGTCCCGGGGTGGTGCGGTGGCGTCCCGCGGCGGGCTGCTGGGGGCCGCAGCCCGCCGCCAGGAGTGCCAGGGCCAGGAGGGCGGCCGGTCCGTACGTACGTCTCACGGAATCTTCATACCGCCCGGGACGGGATAGTTCGCGCCGGCCGTGGCGGTCGGGGCACCGGCAGGCCGCAGTGGGCCGCGCCCGGCCGGGGCGTGGCGCGGTCCCTCACACCCGGCACCGGATCTCGCCGTGCAGCACGCCGAACCAGGCGTCCTCCCGCGCGCCCCACGCCCGCCACGCCCGGGCGATCCGCTCCAGTTCGGCCGGGGTTGCGTGGCCGCCGTCGACCGCGAGCCGGGCGTACGCGGAGGCGACCGTCCGGTCCGCCCACAGGCCGCTCCACCAGGAACGTTCCTCCGGGGTCGCGTAGCTCCACGCGCTCGCCGTCGAGGTGATCGCGGCATCGGCGAACCCGGCCTCCAGGGCCCAGGCGCGCAGCCGCCGTCCCGCGTCCGGCTCGCCGCCGTTGGCGCGGGCCACCCGGCGGTACAGGTCCAGCCAGCCGTCCATGCCCTCGACCGCCGGGTACCAGGTCATGGCCGCGTAGTCCGCGTCCCGTACGGCCACGACGCCGCCCGGCCGGGTGACGCGGCGCATCTCGCGCAGCGCCCGGACCGGGTCGCCCACGTGCTGGAGGACCTGGTGGGCGTGGGTGACGCAGAAGGAGTCGTCGGGGAAGTCCAGTGCGTGGACGTCGCCGGTCACGAAGCGGACGTTGGTCAGGCCGCGTCCCTCGGCGGTGGCCCGCGCCTGCTCCAGTACGTCCGGTGCGTGCTCCAGCCCGGTGACCCGGCCGTCCGGCACCAGCGCGGCCAGGTCGGCCGTGATGGTGCCGGGGCCGCAGCCGATGTCCAGGATGTCCATGCGCGGCCGGAGCGCGTCCAGCAGGTACGCCGCCGAGTTGGCGGCGGTGCGCCAGGTGTGCGAGCGCAGCACGGACTCGTGGTGCCCGTGGGTGTACACGGCGGACTCGCGGTGGTGGTGCGGGCGGTCGGCGGACGTGCGGCTCTGGGCGTGGACGGCGGACTTGTGCGGCATGGCGGACGGCTCCTTCGCGCTCCCGGTCGGCAGGTGTGAGCACCGTACGCCGGGCGACCGCATCATGAGAACGCCGTCTCGCTATTCGGGCAGCAGGCGGTATACGGTCAGCGCCTCGTTCTCCTTGCAGATCGTCAACTCACGCGGCGCCGGGCTCACTTCACCGTCGTACGCCAGCACACCGCCCTCCGCGAGACCGCCGATCCGCACCGAGCGCAACCGGGACTCGCTCAGCACGGGGGAGTGCCGCAGCGCGCCCGTCAGAGCCGCGGTCAGCAGCCGCGTACGGGCCAGCCGCCCGCCGTGCACCACGCGCACGTCCAGCACCCCGTCCGCCAGGTCGTGCCGGCGCACCGGCGCCAGGCCCAGCCCCCGGTACGCGCAGTTGCCCGCGAACAGCAGCCACACCTCCCGCCGCTTCCCGTTGACCTCCACCGTCACCGGGTCGGCCGTACGCAGCACCTTCCAGGCGGCCAGCACCCCGGCCGGCCAGGCGCCGATCCGGCCCGCCCACTCCTCCCGCACGCGCACCAGCTCCGGGTACGCGCCGATGGAGAAGGTGTTGAGGTAGTACGTGGGGTCCTGGCCCGGCGCGGTACGGAACCCGGCCAGGTCCACCGCGACCGCCTCACCGCTCTCCACCGCCCGCCCGGCGTCCGCGAGCGTCTCGATGCCCAGGTCGTACGCGAAGTGGTTGCGGGTGCCGCCGGGCAGCACCGCCAGCGGCAGACCGTGCCGTACGGCGACCGCCGCCGCGGCGCAGACGGTACCGTCCCCGCCCAGCACCCCCAGCGCGCCACCGGCCTGCTTCGCCTGCTCGGCGGCCTCCTCCAGGGCCTTGTCCAGCGGCGGCGACTCCGGATCGCCGCACAGCACCACCTCGGCCTCCGGCAGCACGCCGCGCACCTCCTGCACCCGGTCGGGGCGCGGGCCGGTGCGCTGCCCGGAGGCGTGGTTGGCCACCACGAACAGCCCGCGTCCCCGCGGCAGCGAGGGCGCGTCGGCCGCCGGCCGCGCCGGGGGCGCCAGCTGCGCCCGGGTCGGCGCGAGCCCGCGCACGGCGAGCGCCGCGCCCACCCCGAGCGCGGCCCCCGCCAGGACGTCACCCGGGTAGTGCACGCCCGTGTAGACGCGGGAGAACGCCACGGAGGCGGCGACCGGCGCCAACGCCAGGCCCCACCACTTGTTCTCGAACGCGACGCCGGTGGCGAAGGCCGCGGCCGAGGCCGCGTGGCCGGAGGGGAACGACGTGGTGAACGGCTGCCGGTGCAGCTGCCGTATCACCGGCACCGCGTCCAGCAGCGGCCGGTTGCGCCGCACCGAGCGCTTGCCCAGCGTGTTGACCGTCGCCGACGCCGCCGCCAGTGAGGCCACCCCGCGCAGCGCGGCCCGGCGCATCGGCCGCCCGCCGAGCGCGGCCGCGCCCGCCGCGATGCCCATCCACAGCAGCCCGTGGTCGGCGGTGCGGGTCAGTTTCGGCAGGACGCGCTGTGCGCCCGGCCAGTGCCGTGACGCGACGCTGTCGAAGATCGCCCGGTCCCAGGTACTCAGCAGCTTTCGCATGGGCCACCTGTACCCCGAAGAACGGGGCGCAGACAGCGGCCCCACGGTTCCCCGCGCCGTCCGTCGCATCCGCGGCCGTTCCCGTCGGTCGGACCGGTGGGCCGGGACCGGCGGACCGGCGGACCGGCGGACCGTGGCGTCCGCCCCGGACCCGGCCGGGCCTCAGGCCGGTCCAGGGCCCGGGTGCCCGCCGTCCGGCCAGCTGTCCGGGGCGGCCCGGCTGATGTCCGCGAGCGCCGAGTCCGGTTCCTGCGCACGGGCCAGGTCACCGATGCTGACCACGCCCACCGGTGTCCCGTTCTCGACCACTGGCAGCCGCCGTACCGCGTTCGTCCGCATCAGCGTGACCGCCTCGCTGATGTGGTCGTCGGGGCCGACACAGACCGGCTCGGGGGTGCACACCGAGCGGCAGGACACGGCGAGCGGGTCGACCCCGTCGGCCACTGCCCGCAGCGTGATGTCGCGGTCGGTCACCACCCCCAGCAGCACACCGTCCTGCGTCACCAGCACGTCCCCGATGTCCTGCGCACGCATCAGCTGCGCCGCCTCGACGAGCGAGGCGTCCGGCAGGACCGCCGCGACGTCCGGGGTCATGACGTCCCTCACGAACTGTGCCATGGCTGTTCGCCTTCTCTCGGTCGGGCCGGCGCGCAACGGGAGAGCCGCGCGGGGCCGGGCCCCGGGGCAGGGGAGCGCCCGGGGCCCGTCACCCCGGGGCGTCGTGGAGCGCGCCGGCGGCACCGGTCACGTGGGGGCGGCGCCGGTCGCCGCGCCGAGCCTGAGCGGTCCTCGTACGATCGAAGGAGGCGACCGGGCGGACCGGGTGGTCCGAGGTGCCGGAACGGCCCGCGGAGCCGGGGCCCGGCCTGGTAGTGAGTGGGGTGAGGAATCCGAGTTCCATGCCTGCCTCCGGGGCTCGCAGCGAGCCTGCCGCCGGACGTGTCCGGGTGGTTGTGCGAGCGGGTACCCGAAGGGACGCACCCGACACGGAGGGAGAAACCCCGATGCCGTCCCACGACACGCCCACCGACGTCCCGCAGCCCGCGGGGACGGAGGCCGCCACGCCGGTCTCCGCCACGTTGGGGATCCCGCCCGCCCGGCTCGACGAGCAGCAGCTGCTGCGCGAGCTGGAGACCATCCACCGCACCCGGCACGACACCCTCCTGCACGGCTCCACCGACGCGCTCGCCACCCACAACGCGCGCATGGCGGAGCTGGAGGGCGAGTACCTGCGCCGCCACCCGCGCCGCTGGGTCGCCTCCGGCCGGACCCGCTCCGGGGCCCGCGCCCGCACCGGCTGACCACGTCGCGGCCACCGGCCGGTGAGATCGGTACGTTTGACCTGGCGCCGCCCAGGTACCCGGTGACCGGCCGAGCGGCCACGGAGAAGCCCCGAACGGCAGGGGAAGGGGCAGTGGGGAGAAACGCCCGGGCGCGGAATGTGGGGTTCCGCGCCTGGGCCACTCCTGCGCCACCGGCAGCACATCCCACGGCCCGCCGCTCCACGGCACCCGGTACCTCACAGCACCCGGTATGGCGTCGCCTCCTCATGGTGGAACCGCAGGCCGTGGCCCGGCAGTTGCTTCGCGCCGGGGCGGATCGTGCCGCCGGACGGGTCGAGGCCGCCGTCGAAGAACATCGACTCGATGCGTACGTGGTCGTGGAACCACTCGATGTGCCGCAGGTTCGGTACGCACGCGGCCGGATGGGCGTGGACGTGCGGGGCACAGTGCGCGGAGACCTCCAGGCCGTGTGCCTCGGCGAGGGCCGCGGCGCGCAGCCAGACCGTCAGACCGCCGCACCGGGTGGCGTCGATCTGGAGGCAGTCCACGACCGGGGCCAGCCGGGCGAAGTACGGCAGGTCGTAGCCGTACTCACCGGCCGTCACGTCACACACCACCAGGTCGCGGACGACCCGCAGGCCCTCCAGGTCGTCGGAGGAGACCGGCTCCTCGAACCAGCCGACGCCCTGGTCGGCGAGTTCCCGGCCGACCCGTACGGCCTGCTTGCGGGTGTAGGCGCCGTTGGCGTCCACGTACAGTTCGGCGCGCGGTCCGATGGCCTTACGGGCGTTGCGTACGCGGGACAGGTCGCGCTCGACGGCCCGGCCCCACTCCTCACCGATCTTGATCTTGACCCGTTCGATGCCCTGCCCGTGCACCCACCCGTTCAGCTGCGTCGCCAGGTGGGTGTCGTGGTACGTGGTGAAGCCGCCCGAGCCGTAGACCGGCACCGCGCTGCGCACCGCGCCGATCAGATGCAGCAGCGGCAGGTCCAGCAGCCGCGCCTTGAGGTCCCACAGGGCGATGTCCACCGCGGACAGCGCGCAGGCGACCAGCCCGGGCCGGCCGGCGTTGCGCACCGCGCGGCTCATGGCCTCGTAGGCGCCCTGGACGTCCAGCGCGCTGCGGCCCAGGACCGGGCGGGTGAGCAGGTCGCGGACGACCGAGCCGGTGTCGGCGGCGGCGTAGGTCCAGCCCAGGCCGGTGGTCGTACCGGAGCGGGCCTCGACGACGATGACGGTGGTGGTGTCCCAGGCGAGCGTGCCGTCGGCTTCCGGCGCGTCGGTGGGGACGGTGTAAGCGGTGACGTCCAGCCGCTCGACTCTCATGTGACCAGGGGCTCCTCTTCGGTCTCGGTGCGGACCCGGGGCTCGTGCCCACGTCCTGCCGCGCCCGCCGCTCGCAGGGCTCCCGGCCGGTGCGCGTGCGGCGCCGGCCGGCCGGACCGCACGTCCGGCCGGTGACGGGGGGTCAGCGATCCGTCCCGCACGGGTTACCTGACCCGCGGGCCGGAAACCTCCCGGGGCGGTGCCCGCCGCGCCCGATTCGCCCCGGGAGGCGTTTACCGGGAAAGGCTCCGGGCACGCGATCCGTGTGCTTCGGACCGGAGGCACGCCCGTGGGAGTGAACTGTTCCGCGAGCGTGCTCTCCGGCTGCGCTCCCACGGAGGACCCCAGTCCACCGATCAGGGAGCCGAGACCATGCCCTCTGTACGCACACCCCATTCCGCGAACACCCAGCGCGCCCGGCCCGCCGAACGTCCGACGGTCGTCCGCCGCACCCAGAAGAAGCACCCGCACGACGACGCGCCGGACACCGGCGCCGACTTCCGCAAGCTGATGGCGCTGCCCGACGGGCCGGAGCGGGACGCGCTGCGCCAGAGCATCGTCTGCGCCTGGCTGCCGATGGCCGAACGTCTCGCGCGCCAGTTCCGCAACCGCGGCGAGACCACCGAGGACCTGACCCAGGTCGCCTCGCTCGGCCTGGTCAAGGCCGTGGACCGGTACGACCCGGACCGCGGCTGCGCCTTCGAGAGCTTCGCCGTGCCGACCATCGTCGGCGAGATCAAGCGGCACTTCCGCGACCACATGTGGGGCCTGCACGTGCCCCGGCGCGTCCAGGAACTGCGCAACCGCGTCCGTACGGCCACGCTGGAGCTCACCCACGCGCCCGACGACCACCGCCCCGCCGCCCAGGACATCGCCCGCCACACCGGCATGACGCTGGAGGAGGTGCTGCTCGGCATGGAGGCCCTGGAGAGCTACGCGACGCTCTCCCTGGACGCCGAACTGCCCGGCGCCGACGACGGGTACGCCCTGGTGGACACCCTCGGCGGCCCGGAGCCCGGCTTCGACCTCGTCGTCGACCGCGAGGCGGTCCGGCCCAAGCTCCAGATGCTGCCCGAACGCGAGCGGCAGATCCTCTACCTCCGGTTCTTCTGCGACATGACGCAGAGCCGGATCGCCGACCGGCTCGGCATCTCACAGATGCACGTCTCCCGGCTCATCAACCGCACCTGCACCCGCCTGTGCGACCAGGTGGGCGGACGCCGAGCGGCCTGAGATCGGTGACGGGGCCACGGGGGAACAGGGGCGACGGTGCGGTGTCGCAGGGCGCAGTGCCCCAGGGCCGCGGCGTCTCAGGGGCGCAGCGCGTGCCCCAGGTGGCGGGCCATCCGGTCGACGGTACCCGCCTCCGCCAGGCTGAAGGCCCGCCGCCCGCCCGTGCGCAACAGCGTCAGGACGCCCCGCACGGGCCCCGCTTTCGCCCGCAGCGGCACGCACAGCAGCGAGGTCACCTCGGCGCGGGCCAGGATCGGCGCTCCCGCGGCGTCGTGACCGAACGCGCCGAGGTCCTCCGGGCGCACCTGGAGGTGGGCGTTGCCCGCGCGGGCCGCCTCGACCACGACCGGGCAGTCCCCGGGGGGCTGGGCGGCGAGGGTGGCCGTCAGGCTGTCCGGGGCGGGCGGGCCGCCGGTGGTGCCGCGCGGGCCCGTCGCGGTGTCCGCCGCCGTGCCGTACGCCTCGTCCCCGGCGTACGGCACGGGTCTCTCGGCCCCGTGGACCGCCACCCGCACCAACGGCCCACCGCCCCGGGTCACCAGATCGGCCGTCACCCAGTCGGCGAAGCGGCCGCGCAGCACCCGGCAGGCCCGGTCGAGCACGGCGGTGGGCTCGCGCGGCGACTCCAGCAGCGCCATGGTCATGTCGTCGAGGAGATCCATCAGTTCGGTGTTGCGGGTCACCTCGGACAGGCCGGGCCGCGCGGTGCCCGCACCGCCCGCGTCCTGCGTACGGTCCGCATCCCCCGTACGGTCCGCGTCGCCGGTGCCCTCCGCCGTGCCGGGCCGGTCCGCCGCCAGCGCGTCCGGACCGGTGAGGAAGACCGTGAGCACGGACGTGTTCGGCTCGCCCTGGGGCCGCAGCGCGGTCATCGTGGCCCGTGACGCATCGCCCGCGCGCCGGACCCCGTCCGGCGGCGGCAGCAGCCGTACGACCAGGCTGCGGTCGCCCTCGTTACGGGAGACCGCAGCCACCTGGGAGCGGAAGGCGGCCCGCTCCTCGGGGACGAGCGAGGCGGTCAGCGGGCGGCCCGCCGCGTACCCGGCACGCATCCCGAACAGCCGGGTGCCGGCGAAGTTCAGCCGCCGTATCACCGCGTCCGGATCCAGCAGCACCACCGGGAACGGCATCCGCTGGAACAGCGCGCGCAGCAGCTGCTGTTCGTCGGCGGCCCGCCGCACGCCGTTGTCCCGCTCCGCCGGCAGGCCCCGTTCCAGGCGGGGCAGGAGCACGTCGACCACGTGCTGGAGCTCGAAGAGAGCGGCGTCCAGGACGGACAGCCGCTCGGTGGAGGGCAGGGCGCGGGCGGCGCGCAGCTCTTCGACTCGTCTGCGGAAATCCGCGAGTTCCGCGGCGACGCGCTCGACCTCGGCCATGCTCACACGCTATCCGGTGCGCCGTCGGACCGTACCCGTGTGGCGGCAAGCCGACCGGCCGGCGGCCCCGGGCATCCCAACTCGACGGGAATCCGGCGTTTTCCACCGTACGCACCGGGCAGCCGAACTGGTGCGGGGTCCTCGACTTCCGTCTACGGACCCGAAGGGACTGACCACACAGTGGACGTGACAACGCCGACCCGCACCCGTTTCGAGACCGGGGCGTCCGACCTCACCGCTGGGCCGTCCGCCCGCGACCTCGCCCACCTCGCCGAACAGGCCGCCTGGTGCACCCCGGACAGCTGCGGCGCCGCCGCGACGGTGAGCACCGGCGACGGCACCGCCGAAGGACCGACCGCGGTGACCCACCCCGACCTGTCCGCCCTGGTCAGCGTGCAGTGGGAGTCCGGAGAAGGGCCCATCCCCGCGGCCCTGGACACCGGCCGGGCCACCGGCGCGGACGACCTGCTGCACGAGAGCCGCTGGCCCGAGTACCGCGCCAAGGCACTGGAGGCCGGGGTACGTTCCAGCGCCACCCTCCCGTACCGCCGCGACGGCATCACCCTCACCCTCACCGTCTACGGCTTCCGGCCGGGCCTGACGGTCGAGAAGGGCTGTACGGCGACGGACGTGCTCGGTGAGCTGGCCGCGACCGGACTGGCGCGGGAGCGCCGCTACCGCGAGGCGCTCGTCGAGGTGGACCAGCTCGACACCGCCCTGCGCACCCGGCCGGTGGTCGACCAGGCATGCGGCATCCTCATGTACGTGCTGGGCTGTGACGCGGACACCGCCTTCGACACGCTGCGCCGGCTGTCCCAGCGCACCAACCGCAAACTGTCCGACCTCGCCGGCGCCCTGGTCCGCACCCGCGGGCACGGGCTGGAGGCGGAGCTGCGGTGCCTGGGGAGAAGACCCGGCGCCCGCACCGCACGGCCGCCCGGGGCCGGCGCACGGACGGCGCCGACCCCGCCGCGCCGGACGCCGGCCACGTGCCGTAGGGCGGACGGAACCGCTTCCTCCCAGGGCCCCGCGCCCGGTTCCCGCCGCGCCCGGACACCGGCACTCGGCCGACCGGCGACGTGTCGCCCCGCCTCCCGGCCCCGGTGATCTGCAAAGGTGGTCGGGGCCCGCACTCATGTGATGGGCCCACGATCGACCTGCCGTGGAGTGTGGAGGTACGGATGCAGCGGACCGCCCTGGATCCGGATCCGGCCCCGGAGCCGGATCCGCCGGCGGGGCTGCCGGTCCTCCCGGAACTCGCCGCGCACCTCGCCGCCGCCGCGGACCGCACGGAACCCGAGCCGCCCGGCGGCTCCCGGCCGCTGCGCGCCGCCGCCTGCGACTACTGGGCGCGCCGCGGCCTGCCGACCGCGCCGGAGCGGGTGCTGGCCGCGCCGGGCGCGCCCGCCCTGCTCCTCGCGCTGCTCGCCGCGGCCGGCGGCGACGTGCTGCTGCCGCGCCCCTGCGCCGAGTGGTACGCGCCGGCCGCCGGGCTGCTCGGCCGGGCGGTGCACCGGATCCCCGTACCGGCCGAATCCGGCGGCGTACCGGACGCGTTCACGCTGCTGGAAGCCGTACGCCGGGCCCGGCTGACCGGCGCGGGGCCGCGGGTCCTGCTGATCTCCGTCGCCGACGACCCCAGCGGCACCTGCCCGCCGCCCGAGCTGGTGCACGAGGTGTGCGAGGCGGCAGCGGCGGACGGACTGTGGGTCGTCAGCGACGAGACCGGCCGCGACCTGCTGCACGACCCGCACGACACGGTCGTCCTGAGCCCGGCCGAGATGCTGCCGGACGACGTCGTCGTCCTGGCCGACCTGCGGGCCACCCTCGTACCGGCCTCCTGGCCCGCCGCGCTGGCCCGGTTCCCGGACACCGCGCGCGGCACCGCGCTGCGCGCCGCGGTCCTGGAGCGGCTGGCGGCGCTGCGCACACCGATGGCCGGGCCGGTCGCGAACACCGTCGCCCACGCGCTCACCGAACCGGAGCCCGTACGGGCCCGCACCGCCATGGCCGCCCGGGCGCACGGCGCCCTCGCCAGGGCCCTGCACCGCGCCCTCACCGCAGGGGGCGCCGTCTGCCGCCCGCCGCACGCGGGCAGCCACGTCTACGCCGACTTCGACCCGCTGCGCCCGGCGCTGGCCGCCCGGGGCATCACCGGCCCGGAGCAATTGGAGCGCGCCCTCGCGCCCTGGGCGGCGCGCGGCGGGCACCGCTTCGGTGACGATCCGCGCGCGCTGCGCGTACGGCTGAGCACCGAGGCGCTGCTCGGCCCTGACGCCGCCCGCCGCCGGCAGGTCCTCGACGCCCCTGACGCGCTGCGACTCCCGCACGTGGATGAGGCGTTGAGCGCGCTGTCCGCCACGCTCGCCACGCTCGCGGACACCGCGCCGTCGTAGCGGTGTGGCTCCGTCGCCGTCCGGGCGGCCCCATCGCCCCCCTGCGCCCGTCCGCCTCCTCCGCCTTCTCCGCCTCCTCCGCCTTCTCCGCCTTCTTCGTCCCGTCAGTCCTCCTCCGGCCTTCGTCCCCGGCCTCCGCCCGTACCCCGGTGGCCGCCCCGACCGGCAGCACGGCCGGTCACGCCCACCGAATGGAGCCCCTCGATGACCGAACAGACCGAACGTTCCCTCACCGAGCCGCTGCCGCCCGCCGCCGGCCCGCACCCGACCGGTGCCGGACCCGCTCCGCTCCGTCCGCCGAACGAGGTCCGCAGCTGGCCCCGCGACTTCACCGACCGGCTCACCGCCCCGCTGCCCGGCGTACGCGCCCTCGCCCGGATCGCCCGCGAAGGCAAGCTGCGGCCGTCCGCCCAGGCCCTCCTGGACATCCCGGATCTCCCCTTCGAACCGGGCCCGATGCCCCGGCCCGGCCCCCGGGACATCGCCGTCACCTGGGCGGGCCACGCCAGCTGGGTGCTGCGCATCGGCGGCCTGACCGTACTGACCGACCCCGTGTGGTCCCGCAAGATCCTGGGCACCCCGCCGCGCGTCACCCCGGTGGGCGTCCGCTGGCAGGACCTGCCGCCCGTCGACGCCGTCGTCATCAGCCACAACCACTACGACCACCTCGACCTGCCCACCCTCAAACGGCTGCCGCCGCACACCCCGCTCCTGGTGCCCGCCGGCCTCGCCCGCTGGGCCCGCCGGCGCCGCTTCACCCACGTCACGGACCTGGACTGGTGGGAGGCCGTGGAACTGCCGGGGCCCGCCGGACCGGTCCGCTTCGACTTCGTCCCCGCCCACCACTGGAGCAAGCGCACCCTGACCGACACCTGCCGCTCCCTGTGGGGCGGCTGGGTGCTGACGGCACCGGACGGGCGGCGGGTGTACTTCGCCGGGGACACCGGGTACGGCCACTGGTTCGAGGAGATCGGCGCCCGCTACCCGGGCATCGACCTGGCGCTGCTGCCGATCGGCGCGTACGACCCGCGCTGGATGCTGCGGCCGGTGCACACCGACCCCGAGGAAGCGGTCCGCGCCTGTCAGGACGTGGGCGCCCGCGCGATGGCCCCGATGCACTGGTCGACGTTCCTGCTGTCCGCCGAAGCGCCCCTGGAGCCGCTGCACCGCGTACGCGCCGCCTGGGAGGCCGCCGGGCGCCCGCGCGCCGACCTCTGGGACCTGGCGGTGGGCGGGTCACGGGTGCTGGAGGCCCAGCCGGGGACGCGGCCGGAGGCCGGGGGAGGCGGGGTGGGGGAGCGGTCGGAGGTGGGGTGAGGCGGGGTGTCGGAGGGGCGGTCGGAGGATGGGTGAGGCGGGTGGTCGGAGGTCGGGTGAGGTCGGCCGTCGGAGGGCGGGTGGAGCGGGTGGGCGCGTGGCCGCGTGGCCGTGTGCGGCCGGTCAGGCGGCTCTGCCGTGGCGCAGCCGCCGCCACACCGCGGGCGCCCCGCTGAGCACCAGCGTCAGTCCGACCGCCGCGGCCACGCCCTGCCACGGCTCGCTGAACAGGGAGCCGCCCAGCAGGCCGATGAGCTGGTACGTCACCGCCCAGGCCAGACACGCCGGCAGGTCACCGCGGGCGAAGCGCCGCAACGGCATCCGGGACAGCAGGCACGCCAGCATCACCGGCACCCGTCCGGCCGGCACCAGCCGCGACAGCACGAGCACCAGCACGCCGTGCTCGCGCAGTCTGGTCCGGGCCCGGGCCAGACGTTCCGGCGCCGCGCGGTCGCGCAGCCGCTCCAGCCAGCGCGATCCGTTGCGGGACCGTACGCCGCGCTGTCCGAGCCAGTACAGCCCCAGGTCCCCGAGGAAGGCGGCGAGCGCGGCCACCCCGAAGACGACCGGCAGCGCCCAGGGCGACCCCTGGTGGAAGGCCACCACCGCGGCGGAGCTGACCACCGCGCCCGTCGGCACCACCGGCACCAGCGACCCCAGCACCACCAGCAGGAACAGCGACGGGTAGCCCACCACCTGCTGCGTCGACTCGGCGGGCACCCCGGCCGCCAGCCCGCCGATCACCGCGCCGCCGCCAGCCGTACGGACTCGCCGTGCGCGAGCCGGTGCACCGCCACCCCGGGCGCCAGCCGCCCGGCCAGCCGCGCGAACTCGTCACCGGGGGAGTGGAACTCGTGCGGGCGCACCGCGTCCAGGCCGATCGGCCAGTACGTGCCGTAGTGCACCGGGACCGCGCCGGCCGGCGCCAGCCGGGCCGCGGCCTCGGCCGCCCGCCGCGCGTCCAGATGCCCGTGCCCGAGGAACGGGCCCCAGCCGCCCACCGGCAGCAGCGCCACGTCACAGGCGCCGACCTCCTCGGCCATGGTGTCGAAGAGCCCGGTGTCGCCCGCGAAGTACGTCACCGCCGCGCCGTGCACCACGTAGCCGAGCGCGGGCACCCGGTGCGGCCCGTACGGCAGCCGGCGCCCGTCGTGCGCCGCGTGCACCGCGCGGACGGTCACCTCCGCGGCGCCGTGCCCCTCGCGGGCCGCGCGGACCGCGACCGTGTCACCGGGCCGCACCTCGGTGACCAGCAGCCCGCGTGCCGCCGCCACCCGCCGCAGCCCCGGCACCGCGGCGACGGCGCCGCGCGGGACCACCACCCGGGTGCCCGGTGAGAGGCGGGCCAGTGAGGCGGGGTGCAGGTGGTCGGCGTGCAGATGGGAGACGAGTACGGCGTCGGCGCGGGCCGCGGCAGGGGGCGGGAGCGCGCCCCGGCGGCGCCGCAGATGGGCCAGCCGCCGCGTGAACAGCGGGTCCGTCAGTACCCGTACGCCCGAATCGGCGACCGTTACGGTGGCATGTCCCCACCAGGTGACCTCCACCGCCACACCGACCTCCCGACCGGAACACCACCAATTGCCCCGGGCCGCCCGGCGCGCGCCGCCGTACGCCCCACCCTTCGATCCTGCCTCATCGCCCTTCCGGCCGGGTGGGCCGGTGGGGCGGCTCGTCGGGCCGGGTGGGTCGGTGGGGCGGCTCGTCGGGTCCGGTGTGCCGACGGGGCGGCTCCCCGGAAGTGCCTGGTGGTGTTCCGGCCGGGTGTCGTCGCGCGTCCCCGACCCCGTACCGCCCGTCTACTTCGGCGGGTCCTCGGCAGCGGCGGGGAGGTCGCGGCGCCCTTCAGCGATGTGTACCTGACCTGGGGCGAACCGCCCGGGCACGTGGCCGGGAAGATCGAGTGGATACGGAAGCCGGCCGCCGACGCCGGGCGCACCGTGCGCTTCGGCATCCGGCTGCACGTGATCACGCGGGACACCGCGGACCAGGTGTGGGCCGAGGCGCGCCGCCTGCTGGACGGCTTCTCGCCGGAGGCGGGGCTCTGGAGCCGGCCGGGGGACGGCGGGGTCGCGGGGGCCGTGCCGGACGTGCAGGTTCCGTTCGCCGGGCGGGCGTGAGGCGGTGCCGGGCGGGCGTGGGGCGGCGCGGCCCGGGCGTGAGGCGGGAGCGGGGCGGGCGTGAGGCGGTGTGGCCCGTGCGTGGGGCGGCGCGGCCCGGGCGTGAGGCGGGAGCGGGGCGGGCGTGAGGCGGTGTGGCCCGTGCGTGGGGCGGCGTCGTCCGGCCGGGGGCCGTCGGTGCCGTCGTCCGGCCGCGCTGTCAGTGGGCTGTGACACGCTGTACGCGTGACGCCCGGACCGGGTGTCCGAGCGTGACGAGCGGCGGGAGGGAGGTGCGGGCGCGATGCGGCAGCCCCGGTGGCGGACGGCGGGCGGCGCCCTGCTGCGGGTGACCGCGGTCTGGGTGGTCTCCTCGCTGACGCTGCTCGTGCTCGCCGCCCTGCTGCCCGACTTCCGCCTCCAGTCCGCGAGCGGCGACAGCCTCACCCGTACGTTCCTCACCGCCGCCTTCGGTGCCGGGGCGTTCGGCCTGCTCAGCGCCCTGGTCTGGCCGCTGCTGGTGCGCGCCCTGCTGCTGGTGCCCGCCCTCGTCCTCGGTCTGCTGGTCTTCTTCCTGAACGGCTCCCTGCTGCTGGTCGCCCTCGGCCTGATCCCCGAGGGACGCGGCCAGGCCGCGCCCGAGACGGCCGTGATCGTCGCCGCCGTGATGTCCGCGACTTCGTCCGCCACCTCCACCTTCCTCGCGGTGCGGGACGACGAGGCGTACCGCAGACGCCTGGTGCGGCTGGCCGGCCGCCGGCACGGCCGCCGCCGCGGCGCCCCCGGCGACCCGGGCCCCATAGCACCCGGCACGGTCTTCCTCCAGCTCGACGGCCTCGGCCACGACGTGCTGCGGGAGGCGACGAGCGGGCAGCGGCCGCTGATGCCGACGCTCGCCGGCTGGCTCGGCGGCACCCACCGGCTGACGCCGTGGCGTACGGACTGGTCCAGCCAGACGGGCGCCAGCCAGCTCGGCATCCTGCACGGCAGCAACCACGACCTGCCCGCCTTCCGGTGGTACGAGAAGGAGACCGGCCGGCTGATCGTCAGCAACCGGCCCAGCGGCGCGGCCGAACTCCAGCAGCGCGCGGTGGCCCGCACCGGCGACGCCGGGCTGCTCAGCTTCGACGGCGCGAGCCGCGGCAACCTCTTCAGCGGCGGCGCCGACCAGCTCGCCCTGGTGATGTCGGTGGCGGCCCGGCGCGGCCGGCACAACCGCTCCCGCGCGGGCTATTTCGCGTACTTCTCCGACCCGGCCAACGCGACCCGTACGGCCGTCTCCTTCGTCGCCGAGATCTTCCGTGAGATCGGCCAATCCCTGCGGTCCCGGTTCCGCCGGGAGACGCCGCGCGTCAAACGCGGCGGCCTCTACCCCTTCATCCGGGCCTTCGCGACCGTCGTGGAGCGGGACGTGGTGGTCGCCGCCGTGATCGGCGACCTGCTCGCCGGCCGGACGGCCGTCTACGCCGACCTGGTCGCGTACGACGAGGTCGCGCACCACTCCGGCCCCCGGCACCGCGACACCCACCAGGTGCTGCGCCGCCTGGACCGCGCCGTCGGGCTGATCGCCGACGCCGCGCAGTACGCCCCCCGCCGCTACCGCGTCGTGCTCCTCTCCGACCACGGCCAGAGCCCCGGCGCGACCTTCCTGGACAGCTACGGCCTCGGCCTGGAGGACCTGGTGCGGGCCGGCTGCGGCCTGCCGGTCTCCCGCCGCGCCGGGCGGACCGCGAGCGGCGCCGAGGCACGCGAGGCGGCCCGCGCCGCGCTGCACCGCCCGGAGGGCGCGGACGGCTGCGGCCCGTCCGACCCCGTCGTGCTGGCCTCCGGCAACCTGGGCCTGGTGTCCTTCCCCGACCTGCCGGGCCGGGTCACCCGCGAGGAGATCGAGCGCCGCCACCCGGCGCTGCTGGCCACCCTCGCCAACCACCCCGGCATCGGCTTCCTGCTCGTCCGCTCCGCCGCGGACGGGGCCGTGGTGCTGGGCCCCGGCGGTGCCGAGCACCACCTCGACACCGGCCGCGTCGTCGGTTCCGACCCCCTGGACGGCTTCGGCCCGGCCGCGGTGGACGCCGTCCGGCGCACGGACGGCTTCCCGCACACCGCGGACATCATGGTCAATTCCTCCTGCGACCCGGCCACCGGCGCGGTGCACGCCTTCGAGGAGCAGATCGGCTCGCACGGCGGGCTGGGCGGCGAGCAGAGCCGGCCCTTCCTGCTGTGGCCCGCCGAGCTGACCCCGCCCACCGCCGACGGCGCGGAGCCGGCCGGCGCGGAGCGGATCCACGCCGTCCTGCGGCGCTGGCTGCGCGAGGTGGACGGCCCGCAGATACCCCTCGGGGGCCCGGCGGACGAACTGCGGCCGGGAGGGCCCGCGCCCGAAGTATTTTCACCGGCCGACGGTGCCGTGCGGGACAAAACCCGCTGATTTTGTGCAACGTTGCAGGTCGAAGACCATGAGCAGGCGCCCGGCACCTCCGGGCCCGCACAGCACGACGAGAGGCTCACCACAGCCATGCACGACCGGCACACCCGCCGCTTCGGTCTCGGAACCGCAACCTGCCTAGTGATGGGCAACATCATCGGCGGCGGCATCTTCCTGCTGCCGGCCTCGGTGGCCCCTTTCGGCACCGTGAGCCTGGTCGCTTTCGGTGTCCTGACGGTCGGCGCCATCGCGCTGGCCCTGGTCTTCGGACGGCTGGCCGAGCGCCACCCGGACACCGGCGGCCCCTACGTCTACGCCCGCGAGGCGTTCGGCGACTTCGCCGGCTTCCTGTCGGCCTGGTCCTACTGGACCATGACGTGGGTCAGCAACGCGGCCCTCGCGGTCGCCGCCGTCGGCTACGTCCACGTGCTCTTCCCCGGGCACGACTCCAAGGGCATGGACCTGCTGGTGGCGCTGGTCGCGCTCTGGCTCCCGGCGCTCTCCAACTTCGCCGGCACCCGCTACGTCGGCGCGGTCCAGCTGGTCTCCACGGTCCTGAAGTTCGTCCCGCTGCTGTTCATCGCGGTCGTCGGGCTGTTCTTCTTCGACCCGGACAAGCTGGGCTCGTTCAACGAGGGCAGCGGCAGCGCGATCGGCGGCATGTCGGCCGCGGCGGCCATCCTGCTCTACAGCTACGTGGGCGTGGAGTCCGCGGCGATGAGCGCCGGCGAGGTGCGCGACCCCGAGCGCAACGTGGGCCGCGCCACCGTCCTCGGCACGATCGGCGCCGCCGTCGTCTACCTCCTCGGCACGGTCTCGGTCTTCGGCACGGTCGCGCACGACAAGCTGGTGGAGTCCAAGGCGCCGTTCTCCGACGCGGTCAACGCCATGTTCGGCGGCCAGTGGGGCGGCACCGTCATCGCGGTCGCCGCGGTCATCTCGATCGTCGGCGCGCTGAACGGCTGGACGCTGATGAGCGCCCAGTCGCCGTACGCCGCCGCCAAGGACGGGCTCTTCCCGGCCGCTTTCCTGAAGAAGCAGCGCGGGGTGCCGACCTTCGGCGTGCTGGCCGCCTCGGTGCTGGCCACCGCGCTGACCGTGATCAACTACCTGATCGGCGCGGGCGGCGTCTTCGAGATCCTCGTCCTGATCACGACGTTCTCGGCGACCGTGCCCTATCTGCTCGCTGCGGGCGCCCAGATCTACTTCCTGCTCACCGGCGAGCGCGACAAGGTCCGCCCGGCCCGCTTCGCCCGGGACCTGACGCTCGCGCTGGTCGCCTTCGGCTTCACCTTCTGGCTGGTGGCCGGCGCCGGGTACGCGGCGATCTACCAGGGCGTGCTGTTCCTGTTCGCCGGCATCCTCGTCTACGCCTGGATGGCGGCGCGCCGCACGGGCCGCCGCCGGCGCGCGGAGGAGGAGGCGGCCGGCCCGGCCGCCGGTGAGCCGGCACAGCTCAGGCGGTGACGCCGCCGTCCACCACCAGTTCGGCGCCCACGGTGAACGCCGCCGCGTCGGACGCCAGGTGGAGCACCGCCGCCGCGATCTCGGCGGTGGCGGCCGAGCGGCCCGCCGGCACCTCGCGCCGCATCCGCTCGGCCTTCTGATCCGCGGTCTCGCCCGGCAGCGTCGACATGGGAGTGTCGACCTTGCCGGGCGAGACCGCGTTGATGCGTATGCCGTCCTTGATGTGGTCGAGCGCGGCGTTACGGGTCAGGGCGCTCACGGCGGCCTTCGCCGCGACGTACGCGCTGATCCCGGGGCGGCGCAGGGACGCGCCCAGGTTGGACGCGATGTTGACGATCGCGCCGCCGCCGTGCGCCCGCATATGGCCGATCTCGTGCTTCATCGACAGGAACGTGCCGGTGAGGTTGGTGTCCAGGGCGCGCCGCCAGTCCTCCTCAGGGATGTCGGCGGTCGGTGCCGGGGGCACGAACACCCCGACGTTGTTGACGGCCACGTCCAGCCCGCCGAAGCGGCGCACGGTCTCCGCGACCAGCGCGGCCACGTCCTCGCCCCGGGTCACGTCGGCGGTCACGGCCGCCGCCCGGCCCCCCGCGGCCTCCACGAGCGCGACGGTCTCCTTCAGCGGCGCTTCCGTACGCCCGGCGACGACGACACGCGCGCCCTCCTCCGCGAACGCGAGGGCGACCGCCCGGCCGATGCCGGTGCCGCCGCCGGTGACGAGGACGGTCTTGCCGGTGAAACGTGCGGTGGTGGTCATGGGGTGAGCCTTTCTTCGGGTGGGTCGAGTGCTGCCAGGCGGGTGCCTGGAGGTGGCGCGTACAAGAACGATCAGTCTCGAATGAGGGCGTGAAGAGCCGAAGAGTCGAAGAGCCGAAGATGCGGAAGTGCGGGGGGCGACCGCGGTGCGCGGAGGCGGGGGAGGCGCGAGGCCCCGCCCCGGCCCTCAGTCCAGCAGCGTCAGCGCCTGTTCCGCCGCGTCGCGCAGGCGGCCCGGCTCCTGGCCGGACTTGCCCATCAGCCGCAGCCCCTGCATCAGGACGAGCAGCATCCGGGCCAGTGCCCGCGGATCCCGGTCGGCGGGCAGCTCGTCCTGAGCCTGGGCCCGGGTGAGTGCCGAGGTCAGCGCGGTCTCCAGGACGGCCCAGCTCGCCTCCACCTGCCGGGCGGCGTGCCGGTCGTGCGCCGCCAGCTCAGCGGCCGTGTTCGTCACGAAGCAGCCGCGCCCCAGGTCGTCGCGGGCGGCCTCCTCCGCGAACCGGGTGACCAGCGCCCGTACGGCGGGCAGCGCGGGCCCCGGCTGCGACAGCTCCGCGATCAGTCCCGGGTCCGAGAGCCGGCTGTAGCGCTCCAGGGCCTTGAGGTAGAGGTCGTGCTTGCTGCCGAACGTCGCGTAGAGGCTGGCGCGGGCGATGCCGAGGTGGTCGACGAGGTCGGTCATCGACGTGGCCTCGTAGCCGCGCTGCCAGAACAGTTCGAGGGCTGCCTGGAGTGCGGCGTCCGGATCGAATGCCTTGGTCCGTGCCATGACAGGAACCCTAGGCTTTCGAGACCGACCGGTCAATAATGAACCGCGTCGGCCGACGCGCCGTCAGCAGCCCAGGGCCTCCGCCACGTACCGGTCCAGCTCCTCGCGCAGCAGCGAGCACTCGCGTACCGGGTCCTCGGTCGGGCACGTCAGCAAGTGCTCCAGGCGGTGCTGCGCGGCCCGGAGGGCGGCCACGCGTTCCTCGATGAGCTGGATGGCACCGGTCAGCACGGCGCGCCCCGCGGGCCGCCGGTGACCGTCCGGCCCGCGTTCGCCGAGCGCGGCGGCCGTGTCGGCGAGGCTCAGCATGCCGCCCTGGTGCAGGTGCTGGATGAGCGCGAGCCGGCGCAGTTCCCGGCGGCCGTAGTGCCGTACGTTCCCCCGGCGCCCGGCGGGCGGCAGCAGGCCCAGCGCGTCGTAGTACCGCAGCGTGGACACCGGCAGGCCGAAGCAGCGGGCCACCTCACTGATCGAACGCAGCTCGTCGTCACCGTCGTCGGCCACGGCCCCATCTTGCGCTCAAGTCGGCTTGAGCGTCCAGGCTGGGCGGACCGAGCCCGGCGACGGACCGGACCGGGCCGGGCCGGGCCCGGAGACAAGGACGGTGTGCTGTGCGCATACGCGATACGAAGACGGAAGCGGAAGCGGCGCCCGGAACGACGGGCACGGAAGCAGCGGGTGAGCGGCCGGCGGTGGGTGAGCGGCCGACGACGGGTGAGCGGCTTGGGGCGCGGGAGCGGCCGACGGCGGGGCGGCCGCTGCCCGCGAGCGTCCCCGTGCTCGTGGCCGGCGCCGGACCGGTCGGCCTGGCCACGGCGATGTTCCTGGCCCGGCGCGGCGTGCCCGCCCTCGTGGTGGACAAGCGAGATCCGTTCACGGGCCCGCCACGGGCGATGAGCAGCATCCGCACGCTCGAACTGCTGCGGGCGGCGGGCCTCCAGGAGGCCGTGGAGCGGACCGGCTGGTACGGCCCCGAGCCGTTCCAGGCCGTGTTCAAGGACAGCGCGCTGGGCGGTGAACGGCAGCATGTGGCGCCCCCCGAGCCGTACGTGCGGTGGCTGCGGACCTGTAGCCCGGTCGACAGCCGGCTGGCGCTCAACCACCTTCAGGTGCAGCGGCTGGCCTACGACGAGCTGCTGCGGTGCGGTGGTGCCGCGCGGTTCGGCGTCGGCCTGACCGGACTCGGGCAGGACGCGGACGGCGTACGGGTGCGGCTCGCCGATGCCGGGACCGGCGCGGAATACGGCGTCACCGCGCGGTACGTGATCGGTGCCGACGGGGCACACAGCACCGTACGGCGACTGCTGGGCATCACCGTGCCCGACCGCGAGGTGGTCGCCCGGCTGCACACCGCCTTCTACCGTGCGGACCTGCCGGCCGGCACGGACGCCCTGCGCGAGCTGTGCTTCGTACGGAACCCGGACGTCTACGCGACGGTCTTCTCCGTGAACGGCCGTGACCAGTGGGTCTCCCACCTCATGGACTATCCGGGCCGGCCGGACGACGAGGACCGCATCGCACCGCTTCCGGAGGACCGCGCCCTGGCCCTGCTGCGGTCCGCCGTCGGCGACCCGGACCTGTCCGTCGACCTGATGGCGGTGAACGCCTGGGAGGCGGCGGTGGGCACGGCGTCGGCCTTCCGGCGCGGCCGGGTCTTCCTCGCCGGTGACTCCGCGCACGTACAGAGTTCGGCCGGTGGCCTCGGCATGAACACCGGGATCCAGGACGGTCACAACCTCGCCTGGAAACTCGCCGCCGTCCTGCGCGGACAGGCCGCCGGACGGCTGCTGGACACCTACGAACCGGAGCGCCGCGCGGCGGTACGGGCCTCCCTCGCGCTCTCCCGCACCATGCACCAGGGTTACCGGTCCCTCGGCGGAGACGACCCCAACGGCCTGTACGAGCTGGCGGCAGCGGACTACATCCGGGCCATGATGCGCTACGCGTACCCGTCGGGCGCCGTCGACCCGGACGCTGCGGACATCACGGACGCCCCGAACGGCCACGGCGCCACCACCCCCGACTTGCTCTCCGACCACGTCCGCCCAGGACACCGGCTTCCGCACCGCTTCGTGGACGTCCCGAAGGACGGTCCGGAAGGCGGCCGGGTCTCCACCCTCGACCTCGCCGGTGCCGACTGGTCCCTGCTCACCGGGCCGCGGGGCGCGCCCTGGCAGGCCGCCGCCACGCAGTCGGCCGCCGCCCTCGGCATCCCCCTCGAAGCGCACCGCGTCCCCGACGGCGCCCTCCCCGGACTCGCGCCCGACGGAGCCGTACTCGTGCGCCCCGACCACTTCGTCGCCTGGCGCGCGGACCACCTCACCGCCGACCCGGGCACCGCCGTCGAGCGGGCGCTCACCGCCCTGCTCGGCCAGGACGGCGAACCGCCCCGCCCCGCCGCCTGACGGCCCCCGCACCCGGCACCGCGCCACCGGCCCCGGTCCCGGCCCATTACCTGCCACGTAATCGACCCACCCGCCGCGCCCCGGCATCTTTGAGGCACCGGTTCACGGGCCGGCGCACTCCGGCCCGCGAGCCGGCCCTACCGGGGGCCGCGCGAGACGCGGCCCCCACCACGTGACCACACACGGGAGTTCGGACATGACCCAGACCCAGCACACGGAGTCCCCGTCCCAGCAGGCCGGCGCGGACCGCTACGCCGACGCGGTCACCCGGTACCTCGCGGCCTGGAACGCCGCCGGGGACGGCACGGCCGAAGCCGTCGCCGCGGCGTTCACCGAGGACGCCACCTACACCGACCCGCTCGCCGACACCGCCGGACACGACCAGCTCGCCGCCGTCATCGCCGCCGTCCACGCCCAGTTCCCCGGCTTCGTCTTCCGGCCGCTGGGCACCCCGGACGGGCACCACGACCTGGTGCGGTTCGGCTGGGAGCTGGTGGCGCCGGACGGTTCGGCCCCGGTCGCCGGGTTCGACGTGGCCGCCCTCGCGGCGGACGGCCGGATCCGCTCGGTCTCCGGCTTTCTGGACCGTGTACCCGCCATGTGAGTCCGTGCCGCCCGCCACGGGGGAGCGGGCGCTACTCCAGCCAGGTGCGCAGCTGTCCGGCCGTCTCCGGGTCCGCCGGGAGGAAGGTCTCCAGGGCGAGTTCGGAGACGGTCACGTCCATCGGGGTGTTGAAGGTGGCGATCGTGGAGATGAAGGACAGCACCCGGCCGTCGTGTTCGATCACCATCGGCAGCGCGTACGGCGCGTGCCCGCCGCCCGCGGCCGTCTCCCGGCCGCCTTCGGGCAGCGGGTAGCCGCTCACCTCCTCGTAGAGCGCGCGCAGCGGCGCGGACCGCATGACCGCCAACTGCCGCTGCATCTGGGCGAGCAGGTGCTCCCGCCACTCCAGGAAGTTGCGGATGCGTGGGGCGAGCCCGTCGGGGTGCAGGGTGATGCGCATGGCGTTCAGCGGCGGCCGGAGCAGCTGCTCGTCGACGCCCGCCAGCAGCGCCTGGATGCCCCGGTTCGCGGCGACGACCTGGTACGTGGCGTCGACGACCAGGGCGGGGAACGGCTCGTAACCGGTCAGCAGCCGTTCCATGCCGGTCCGCAGCGCGTCCATCGACGGGTCGTCCAACGGGGTCTCCGGGAACTCGGGCGCGTGACCCGCCGCGATCAGCAGCACGTTGCGTTCCCGTACGGGCACGTCGAGGTGCTCGGCCAGCCGCAGCACCATCTCCTGGCTGGGCCGGGCGCGCCCGGTCTCGATGAAGCTGATGTGCCGGGCGGAGGAGTCGGCGCGCAGGGCCAGGTCGAGCTGGCTGACGCGGCGCCGCACCCGCCACTCGCGCAGCAGCGCGCCGACACCCGTCGTCGGGCCGGACGCCGTCTTCGGGGAGACCGCAGCAGTCGTCATGGCGGAACCGTAACCGATTCCGTACGTCTGTACGGATATGCCGTCCGTCCGGATACGCTGCGGGCCCTGGCCGCCGGTCCCTGGGGTCCGCGGTGCGCCGCCGAAAAAATACCCGGAAAAAAATCGGCGGGTCCGTCGATCCGGCGGTCTCCCGTTCGACGCAGGGGTGAGAGGCGGGGAGAGGCCCCGCCCGGACGACCGAGGAGTCACCGTGCCGCGCTTCCTGACGCTGATCCGTATCGACGAGAACGACGTGCCCGAGGGCGGCCCCAGCCCCGAACTCAAGGAGCGCATGGGCGCGCTGCTGGAGGAGATCACCAAGGCCGGGGTGATGCTGGACACCGCCGGACTCGTGCCGACCTCCCAGGGCACCCGGGTCACCTGGTCCGGCGGCAAGCTCACCTCGACCGACGGGCCCTTCACCGAGACCAAGGAGGTCGTCGGGGGCTACTTGTTGATCCAGGCCAAGGACAAGGCCGAAGCGCTGGAGTGGGCCGGCCGGTTCCTGCGCGTCCACGAGGAGCACTGGACCGTCACCGCCGAGGTCCGCGAGATCGCCGAAGACTGCTGATCCGGCCGCGCTTGCCGCCTTTCCGTACGGCTGGTCTGATGTGGCCGTGACGGCAGCGAGCGCGACCGCGACGGTCGAGACGGTGTTCAGGATCGAGTCCGCGCGGATCATCGCCGGTGTCACCCGCATCGTGCGGGACGTGGGCATCGCCGAGGAACTCGCGCAGGACGCCCTGGTCGCCGCGCTGGAACGGTGGCCGGAGTCAGGGGTGCCGGACAATCCGGGCGCCTGGCTCATGGCCACCGCCAAGCACCGCGCCGTCGATCTCGTGCGCCGCAAGGAGACCTACGCCCGCAAACTGGCCGAGGTCGGGCGGGCGTTGACGGACGTGCCGCCGCCCGGACCGGCGGACGCCGACGACATCGACGACGACCTGCTGCGGCTGATCTTCACCGCCTGCCACCCCGTGCTGCCCGCACCGGCCCGCATCGCGCTCACCCTGCGGCTCCTGGGCGGGCTGACGACGCCGGAGATCGCCCGGGCCTTTCTCGTCGCGGAGGCCACGGTGGCGCAGCGGATCGTGCGCGCCAAGCGGACGCTCGCCGAGGCCCGGGTGCCCTTCGAAGTCCCGTACGGCACCGAACGGTCGGCCCGCCTCTCCTCCGTCCTCGAAGTGATCTACCTCGTGTTCAACGAGGGGTACACCGCGACGGCCGGTGACGACCTGGTGCGCCCGGCCCTGTGCGAGGACGCGCTGCGCCTCGTCCGCGTCCTGGCGAACCTGATACCGGACGAGCCCGAAGTGCACGGCCTGGCCGCGCTGCTGGAGTTCCAGGCGTCGCGCATCCCCGCCCGTACGGGGCCTGACGGCGAGCCGGTGCTGCTCGCCGACCAGCACCGCGCCAAGTGGAACCGTATGCTCATCCGGCGCGGCGTCGACGCCCTGCACCGTGCCGGGCACGGCCCGTACTCGCTGCAGGCCGCGATCGCCGCGCACCACGCGGTGGCCTTCCGCTACGAGGAGACGGACTGGGCCGCCATCGCCGCCCTCTACGACCGGCTCCTCGCCCGGACCCCGTCTCCCGTGGTCGAGTTGAACCGGGCCGTCGCCGTCTCGATGGCCGAAGGACCCGCCGCCGCCCTGGAACTGGTGGACGCCCTGGCCGCCGACCCCGCCCTGAAGGGCTACCACCTGCTGCCGAGCGTCCGGGGCGACCTGCTGGAGCGCCTGGGGCGGGCGGCCGAGGCGCGCGAGGAGTTCGAACGGGCGGCGGCCCTGGCCCGGAACGTACGGGAGCGGGACCTGCTCCTGGAGAAGGCGGCTCGCACCGTTCAGCCCCCCGCACCACCCCGGTAATGCCTCCCGCACCACCCCAGTAGCGCCCCGCCCCCCACCTCACCCCAGGTCGAAGGCGTTACGCAGCCCGAGCCGGTGCCGCGTCTCGTCGTGCCGTCTGAGCGCCGCGAACTCCGGCGCGCGGTACAGCGGAATCACCGCACACCGCTCGGCGTCGGAACCGGCCGCGTCCAGCAGCGCGTTCACGGCCTGCCGGGCGGACGCGTTGGCGCCCTCCATCGTCGCCAGGTCGATGTCGACGGCCACGTAGTCCCCGGCGAGGAAGAGATTGGGGATCGCGGTGCGGGACGTGGGCCGGTTCAGCCAGGAGCCGGTGGGGTGGATCAGCAGCTGCTCGTCGTTGGTCGGGTGCGGCGTGCCGAGCCCGTCGACGGCCGGGTCCAGGAACCAGGAGTGCAGCGTTGCGTCCCGCAGCACGGCCTTGCCGGTGTCGTTGAGGCCCGCCTTCATCTGCGCCCAGACCTCCCGCGCGACCTCCTCACGCGTGCACTGCTTGGCCGTCTTCCCGTACAGGATGCCCGGCCGGTCCCACTCCGAGATGTCCACCGACAGGCAGTCGGCGGCCAGCCCGTCCCCGTAGTCCGCCGGGAAGTTCCGGCTCTTCCAGTACTGCGCCTGGCCGACCGCGGTCAGTGACCACGGTGAGTCGATGTGGTTGACGTGCCCGTGGATGACGGGTGTCGGCTCGGTCAGATAGAACTGGATGCCCGTCATCCAGTCGGTCGCCAGCTCGTCGCAGCGCGCGAGCTGCGGGTCGGCGGCCCGTACGGCGGCGTTCCAGGTCGTACGGGCGTGCTCGACCGGCATGGCCTGCACGAAGTGGTCAGCGGCGACGGACTGCCGCGCGCCCTGCGGGTCGGTGACGATCGCCTCCGCGATCCGGCCGCCGGACAGCCGCAGGTCCCGTACGGTCCACCCGACCCGGAAGCGCACGCCCAGCGACCGCAGGTGGGTCACCCACGGGTCGATCCACGCCTCGTTGGTGGGCAGGTTCAGCACCCGGTCGGGCTGCCCGTCCGCGCCCCGGCCCAGCAGGTTGAAGACGAACGCCTCGGCGCAGGTCGCGACGGTCCGGGTGGAGGCGATCTCCGCCTTGGTCGCGACGATGTTGCGGGTCAGGCCGACGGCCAGCAGCCGCTGGTAGTCCGGCGACATCGACGCGGCCCGCACGTAGCGCCACCACGGGGTGTGCTCCCAGACGTCCAGCCGGCGCCGGTCGCAGCTGGTCAGGAAGACCAGCAGCCGGTTGGCGAAGTACGCGATCTCGTGGGCGGGCAGCCGGGTGGCGGTCCCCAGCAGCCCGGTCAGCATGCGCAGGAACGCGTCGGGGGTCAGGACGGGCGGGGGAGTGCCGACGACGGAGAACGGGATGCGGATGTCCTCCCGGCCGCCGGTGCGGGCGAACAGCACCTCGGTGGAGGCGACGAGGTTGTCGTGGCAGCCGTGGGCGTTGCCGGGGAACGGGATGCGGCGCAGGGTGTCCGGCAGGTTGTGGTAGATGCCGGGGATGAAGCGGAAGCCGTGTTCGCCGGGCAGCGGCCTGCGTCCGCCGCGCGCGCTGTCCGGTACGTCCATACTGCGGGCCTTGCCGCCGAGGCCCCGGGGCTTGCGTTCGTAGACGGTGACACCGAAGCCGCGTTCGGCCAGTTCGTGCGCGGCGGTCAGCCCGGCCACCCCGCCGCCGAGGACGGCGACGGTCCGGCCCGCGGCGCGGCGCCGGCCGGCGGCGGGCGCGGGCGCGGCGGCCGCCGTACCGCCGGTCCCCAGGGCGAGCGCGCCGCCCACGGCCGCCGCCCCGCCCAGGAAGGTCCGCCGGGGCTGTCCGCCGCCGGCTCTGTGCAGGTGCTCCGTACGGTCCACGGTGTCCACGGCTGCTCCCTACTACCCCCGGTAACGGACGGCCCGTCAGGCGCAGGAGCATAGGAGCGGCCCCCCGGCCCCGGAAGCCCGCGGCGTGCCCGTGCGCACATTGGCGGGAAAGCGTCCTCGGCGTGCCACGCTGGAACTGCTGCAATCGACAGGGCACGGACGGCCCGGTGGTACGGGCGGTACGTACGGCCACGCGCTGTGACGGAGAGGCGGAACGACATGGACGCATCGGTGGACCCGCTGACGGACAAGGAGATCGAGGACCGCCTCGCGGAGCTGCCCGGCTGGTCGGTCGCGGACGGCAGCCTGACCCGCACCTACACGTTCGACCGGCACCTGCCGGCCGCCGCGATGGTCGTCCACGTCGCCCAGATCCAGGAGGAGCTGAACCACCACTCCGAACTGACCCTCGGCTACGCCACACTGACCCTCGCCGTGAACACCCACAGCGCCGGCCACGCGGTCACCGCGCTCGACTTCGCCCTGGCCCACCGGGTCGAGGAGATCGCCACCGGCCACGGGGCGCGCTGAGCGGCGCGCTCAGCCCTTCTTGCCGTCCCCGCTGCCGTCCGCGTCGCCCGTAGCCGCGTCGGCCTTCTCCATACGGGCCAGTTCGGCGTTGAACTGGGCGCCGCTCAGCAGGGACAGGTGGGAGAACCACAGCCATATCAGGAAGACGACCGGCCCGGCGAGCGACCCGTACAGCCGGTTGAAGGTGCCCACGTACGAGGCGTAGAACGTGAAGCCCGCCGAGGCCACCAGCCACATCAGCACCGCGACCACCCCGCCGGGCACCGCCCGCCGCCCGCGCGAACGGGCCGGGCCCGTACGGAAGAGCACCATCACCAGCACCACGGCCAGCAGCAACAGCAGCGGCCACTGCAACAGGTTCCACACCGCGGCGCTGCCCTCGCCGAACCCCAGGCGACGCCCGACCGCGTGCGCGACCGGCCCGCTGACCAGCAGGGCCACCGCGCTGCTGATCAGCAGTGCCATCAGCAGCAGCGCCGTCGCCA
This sequence comes from Streptomyces sp. NPDC052496, assembly GCF_040679095.1. Lineage (NCBI taxonomy): Bacteria > Bacillati > Actinomycetota > Actinomycetes > Kitasatosporales > Streptomycetaceae > Streptomyces > Streptomyces sp. NPDC052496. Next base: position 133,926 of record NZ_JBFAUH010000007.1, on the reverse strand, counting down.
GGATGCGCGGCGCCTTGCGCCACGGCGGCCGGTCGTCCTTGACGCGGTACATGGCGTGCAGGGCGCGCCGGAACACCGCCAGGTAGCTGCACGAGGACCACAGGGCGCTGACCATCGCGCCGCCGACCAGCATCCACACCGCGGTCCGCTGCTGCGCCATGGTGACCAGGGCCCGGCGCACGGTTCCGCCCGAACCGGCCGGGGCGAGAGCGCTGATGTGGTTGATCAGCTCCTCGGTGGACGCCGGGTTGGCCAGGCCGACGAGCGAGATGGTGACGATCACCGACGGCAGCAGGGCCAGCACCGAGTAGTACGTCAGGCTGGCCGCCCAGTCGGACACGTCGTCGTTCCAGATGGAGACCGGGGTGCGGCGGGCCGCGGTCCGGATCCGGGGCCAGCTGGGCAGCGCGGCGCTCCGTTCGCGCGGCCTGCCGGTGCCGGCCGTGAGCCCCGGTCGGTGCAGCCCGCGGTCCGTACCGCTCCCGCCCATGTGTGTCCGTCCTCTCCTCGTGCCGTGCGCGCCGGGCGCCCGTTCCGTCTGCCCGTTTGCGCAGGGTACAAGCGTGCGCGCAGCACTCTGTCCGGCGGTGCGCCGTGGTAGGCGTCTTCCTGCGGGCCGGATCCGGGAACGGACGGGAAACACCAGCGACTCCCGTAACACCCGAGGCCGTACAGAAGGCGCAAATTCCCCGTCTCCGGTCACGATGGAAGAGGAAGGAAGGAGCCGGTGCGTGCCCGAACCCAGCGACGCCCTGCTGGCCGTCCGTGCCGGGGAGGGGGACGAGGGGGCCTTCGAGGTGCTCGTACGCCGCCACAGCGCCCAGCTCCTGCGCCTCGCGACCCGGCTGCTCGGCAGCCGCACCGACGCGGAGGACGCCGTGCAGGACGCCTTCGTGAGCGCCTGGCGCCGGATCCCGGAGTTCCGCGGCGACGCCGCGTTCGCGACCTGGATGTACCGCATCGTCACCAACCGGTGCCTCAACCTGCTGCGGGCCCGCAGACCCACCCAGGACCTGGACTCGGTGCCGGAGCCGAGCGCACCCGAACACGCGTCATCACCCGTACGGGCGGCCGAGTCGGCCGCCGCCGTCGAGGCGCTGATGCGGGCGATGGACGGACTCACCCCGGAACAGCGCGCCTGCTGGGTACTGCGCGAGCTGCACGCCCTGCCGTACGAGGAGATCGCCACGGTGGTGGGCATCAGCCTCCAGGCGGTCCGTGGCAGGGTCTTCCGAGCACGCCGCTATCTGACGGAGGCGATGGGCGCATGGCGCTAGGTGAGCACGACGACCCGACCCTGCCGTGCGGCCGCGCGCTGTCGTCCGTGTGGGAGGAACACGAGACGGACACCGCCGGCCGCCCGGACGGGGACGGTGACCCGCACGCCGCGCAGTGCCCGTACTGCCAGGAGGCGCTGACGGGCCTCGGCGTCCTCGACAGCTACGTACGCGAAGCCCGGCAGGCCGCCGAGGCGGCAGCCGGCAGCGGTGCGGAGGACCGGCGCACCGAACGTTTCACCGCCCGGGTGATGGACCTGGTCAGGACCGAACTCCGGCCGGGCCGGACGCTGCCGCTGGGCGGCCCCGAGGACGACGCGTGGATCACCGAGGCCGCGGCGGCCAAGTCCTTCCGCGCCGCCGCCGAGACCCTGCCGGACGTGCAGGCGGGCAGCTGCCGCGTCACGCTGCTCGCGCCGCGGGGCCCGGTGAAGGTGACGCTGGAACTGGCGGCCGGGTACGCGTGGCCGTTGCCCGGCCTGGCCGACCGGGTACGGGAACGGGTGCGCGCGGCGGCACGGGACGACGTGGGCCTGGAGGTCGGGGAGATCGACGTCACGGTCGTCGATCTCGTGGAGGATGAGCCGGGCGGCTCCGGCGGGGCCCCCGGGGCCGGAGAGGGCGGCAGGTCATGAGCCACGTCAGGAACGGCGACGCCCAGCAGCACGCCACCGTCCTGCGGGCCGCGGCCGACGCCGCCAAGGACACGCCCGGCGTCGCCTTCCTGCGGCCCGGCCTGGGCGACCTCCTCCGGGGCACGGTGGCGCGGACGGCCGCGACCGGCCCCCGCCGTTCCGGCCCGGCCGCGCGGGACAGCCGCGTGACCGGCGTACGGGCCGACCGCGGCCCCGGCCCCGGACCGTGGCGGATCCGCGTCCACCTGGCGGTCCGGCGCGGCCACCGGGCCCTGGACGTGGCCCGCGCGGTCCGGCCGCGCATCACGGCGGCGGTCCAGGAGGCGCTGGGTACGGCGGGCGAGGCCGCGCCGGAGGTCGCCGTGACGGTGACCGTCACGGACATCACCTGACAGCGCGCCTCGGCCGGACGAGGAACAGCCCCGGCCGGGCAGGACGGGCCCCACCCGACAGTGAAACAGCCCCGGTCGAACGGTCCCGACCGGGACAGTCCCGGGCGGACAGCCCCGGCCGGACAAGCGACGGCCGGACAAGCGACGGGCCCGGCCGCACGAACGGCGAACCCGTCAGGCGAACGGCAGGTTCGCCCACGGCGAGGCCGGATCCTGCCCGAGCACCCGGTGGATGTGCACCGCCTCCTGGTACGCCGTACCGAACCAGCCGTTGTCGAAGGCCAGCACCCGGCCCAGCGCGTACCCCGCCGAGAACTCCGGCCAGGAGCCGTACGCCGCGCGCGCCAGCTCACCGACGCGCAGCACGGCCTGCTCGGCCTCGGGCGGCGCGCAGAAACGGGCTCCGAGGCCCTGGCGGACGAGCGCCACGGCGTGCGCGTAGTCCAGGGCGACGAGCGACTTCACCCGCCCGTCCGCGGGCAGCAGCCCCTCCGTACGGAAGCGCTCCTCGTACTTCTCCACCAGCTCCGGCACGTCGCCGGCCCCGTCCTCTCCGTCCTCCCCGTCCGCGTCGCGGGCGCGCAGCGCCGCTTCCGTCCCGGCCGGCACGAACCCGGCGCCGAGCAGCTGGTCGAGGCGCTGCTGCCAGGACGCCGGGTCGGTGACCGACCACTGCTCGTGCAGCTGCTGGGCGTCGGCCGCGTAGTCGAGGAAGGCGGTGCCCAGCTCGTTCCACGGCACGCTGTGGTGCACGGCGACCGGGGCGCCGCAGGCGAGCGCCTGGGCGAGCGGCCCGTGCAGCGGGCCGCCGAGGTGGGTGGTGAGCAGCCCGCCGGGCCGGACGCCGTACTGGGCGCGGATGCGCGTCCAGGCGGCGCGGTGCGCGGGGGAAGCCGGCAGGTACGCGGCGCACGGCGTACCCGGGTTGACCGCCAGCTTCCACTTGTCGTTCGGCCAGTCCTGCGCCAGTTCTTCCACCGAGACCCGGTCGAAGAGCTGCTGGGGGTGCCACGGCGGCAGCATGCCGCGGGTCGTGACGGGGATGCACGTACCGCCGCCGGCCGGGTCCTCGTAGACCGGCAGCGGGTCCTGGCCCTGCTGGGGCACCAGCAGATACAGGTCTTCCCCGGCCACCGCCGCGACCTGGCCTTCCCAGTCGCCCCGCGCACCGGCCTCACACAGCCGCCGTTCCGTCTCGGTCGGCGGTATCCATCCTGGAGTTCCCACGGAGCAGAACCTTACGGTGGGCGGCCCGGCGGGCCGGGAGCCGGGGTCCTTTGCCGGACCGGCAAGGATGTTTGCCTTACGACGCGCCCTGCCGGACGCTCGCACCATGACGGACCACCACCACGACACCACCGCCCCGGCCCGCGGCCACGACCACGGCCAGGGCCACGGACACGGACACCACCACGACAACGCGCACATGGACTGGGAAGCCCTCGCCACCCACCTCGAAGGCGAGGCCGAACTCCAGACACCGCTCCTCGAACAGGCCACCACCTGGCTGCGGGACCTGCTGACCCGGTCGCCCGGCCCCGGCCCCGACGAGATCGCCCGGGTGCTGGACATCGGCAGCGGCCCCGGCGTCACCAGCTGCCTGCTCGCCCAGGCCTTCCCGCAGGCCGAGATCGTGGCGGTGGACCCGACCGAGGCGCTCCTCGAACGGGCCCGGGACCGCGCCGCCCGGCTGGGCCTCGGCGACCGGTTCCGTACCCAGACCGCCGAACTGCCCGACCACATCGACGGCATCGGGGAAGCGGACCTCATCTGGTCCAGCAAGGCCCTGCACCACGTCGGCGACCAGGAGGCCGCCGTGGCCGCCCTGGCCCGCCGGCTGCGCCCGGGCGGACTGCTCGCCGTCTGCGAAGGCGGCCTCACGCCCCGCTTCCTGCCCCGTGACTTCGGCATCGGCCGCCCCGGCTTCCAGGCCCGGCTCGACGCGCTGCAGGACGGCTGGTTCGCCGAGATGCGCGCCGCACTGCCCGGCGCCCGGGCCGTCGTCGAGGACTGGCCCGCCATGCTGACCGCCACGGGCCTGCGGTCCCCGCTCAGCCGCAGCTTCCTGCTCGACCTGCCCGCCCCGCTGGCCCCCGAAGGCCGGGCCCAGATCACCCGGCAGCTCTCCCGCTTCGCCGAGATCCACGGCGACGGCCTGGACGAGGAGGACCGCACCACCCTCACCCGCCTCCTCGACCCGGACGACCCGGCCGGCATCGCCCGCCGCCCGGACCTCTTCTGGCTCTCCGCCCAGACCTGCCACACGGCACGCGCGGCCTGACCGCACGGCCGGCGGCGCGCGTACCGGCCCGGGGCCGGCACCGCCGGCGTTTCCGACCGGCCCATCGGGGACACCTGGTGCGGGAGGTGATCGCATGGTCTGGAGCGGACTCGCTGAAGATGCATCAGGTGGTACTGGACAGCACCGACGCCCGGGGGCTCGCGGAGTTCTACCGGGCCCTGCTCGGCCTGGAGTACGCCCCGGGAGACGAGCCGCCCGAGGCAGGCGAGCCCGACGAGCGGGGCCGGGACTGGCTGGTGCTCCGTAGCGCCGACGCCACGCCCCTGCTCGCCTTCCAGCACGTCGACCGGCTGACGCGGCCGACGTGGCCCGAAGGGCCGGTGCCGCAACAGCTCCACCTGGACCTGAGCGTCCCGTCGGTCCAGGAGTTGCGGGCGCAGCACGAGCGGGTCCTGAGCCTCGGCGGCCGCCTGCTGTCCGACAACGAACAGGGGCCCGACGAGCCCTTCCGGGTCTACGCCGACCCCGCGGGCCACCCCTTCTGCGTCTTCGTCGCCTGAGCGTCCCGCCCTGGGAGGGACGGGACGCGCGACGGCACCGGCCGGCCGCCGCCCCCCGTAAGGCCACGTCCGTGCCCTCCGCGCACGCCCCCGTCGGCGTGCCCGTGCGCGGTGGGCGGGCCGTGGTCGAGCGGCGGCCGGCCGGTACCGGGCGGGACGGTGGCCCTCCCGGGCCGGGAAGACCCCCCACCGTCCCGCCGTGTGGTCAGCTCGCCGGCCCGGCGTGCGGGCGTGTGGTCGGGCCGGCGAGCTGAGTCTCAGCAGTCCAGGTAGGCGGTGTGGATCCACACGCCGGTACGGCCGCCCCACAGGTCACCCATGACCCAGGAGCCTTCGCGGCCCTTCGCGTTCATCTTCTGGCCCTTGTTCACCTGGCCGAGGACCGGATAGCCGGTGCCCGGGCCGCCGCGGTAGTTGACGCCGTTGTCGTTGACCGTGCACACGACGGCCTGGACCGCGGGTGCGGCGGCGGACTGCCGGGCGGGGGCCGCGGCGGTGGCGGCGGTGGCCGCCGCGCTGCCGGCGAGGGCGAACGCGGCCGCGGTGGCCGCGAGAGCGGCGGCGCGAGGGAAGCGGATCATGTGAGTCTCCTCCGTTGTGTTTCTCGGTGCCCCGGGGCCGTCGACTGCCCGGACCCGGCACCCCTGACCTTCGTCCCGCGCCGTGCGGCGGGCCAAGGGGTTTCCCGTCCCCCGCGGACCGCGGGAAACCGGGAAACCGGGGGTGAACTGGGAGGAGAGAGAGGGGGTGGGGGAGAAGAGGGAGGCCGGTCCGGAGCATGACGGCGCCGCCGCCCCGGGACGGGACGGCGGCGCCGGACGGTGGTGCACCGGACCGGGGTCCGGGCGCGGCGTCAGCTGTTCATGGTGTCCGGGTCCGGGCCCAGGCGCTTGCCCGAGTCCAGGGCCGCGAGGGCCGCCATGTCGGCGTCGTCCAGCTCGAAGCCGAAGACGTCGATGTTCTCCTTGATCCGGGACGGGGTCACGGACTTCGGGATGACGACGTTGCCGAGCTGGAGGTGCCAGCGGAGCACGATCTGCGCGGGGGTGCGCTCGTACTTCCCGGCCAGCTCGGTGACGGTCGCGTCCTTCAGGAGGTCCTTGCCCTGGCCCAGCGGCGACCAGGCCTCGGTCGCGATGCCGTGCCCGCGGTGGAAGCCGCGGGCCTCGGCCTGCTGGAACTGCGGGTGCAGCTCGATCTGGTTGACGGCGGGCACGACCGAGGTCTCGCCCAGCAGCCGCTCCAGGTGGGCGGGCTGGAAGTTGGAGACGCCGATGGCCTTGGCCCGGCCGTCCGCGTAGATCTTCTCGAACGCCCGGTACGTGTCCACGTACGTGTCCTTGGCGGGCATCGGCCAGTGGATCAGGTACAGATCCACGTACTCCAGGCCCAGCTTGGCGAGGGACGTGTCGAAGGCGCGCAGGGTCGAGTCGTAACCCTGCTCGCTGTTCCAGAGCTTCGTCGTCACGAAGAGTTCGTCACGAGCGATGCCGGAGGCGGCGAGCGCCTTCCCCGTGCCCTCTTCGTTGCCGTAGATCGCGGCGGTGTCGATGCTGCGGTACCCGGCTTCCAGGGCGGTGCCGACGGCCGTGGCGGCCTCGTCGTCCGGCACCTGCCAGACGCCGTAGCCGAGCTGCGGCATGGCGACGCCGTTGTTGAGGGTGATGTGGGGGACCTTGCTCACGAGCGATTCGATCCTTAGGTCGGCGTACATGTTCTCCAACGTCAACGATCATCCGGTACGGAGCATTCCCGCGCACCTTCAGGACGGATGCGGGCCGGGACGGACGCGGGCCGCCTCCGCGGCGAGCGTGAGCGCGCCGAGACAGAGCACGACCAGCCCCGCGGCCAGCTCCAGGGCGCCCAACAGGCCGGGCAGGCCGCGGGCGGGCGAGGCGCCGCCGGTCAGGGCATCGGCCGCGAGCCACGCCAGCCACACCGTCGCGCCCCACGCGAACACCGCGGCGGACCCCAGCCAGGCCAGCGCGAGCGGCACCCGCGTACGCAGCCGCCGCCAGACGCCCCGGCGGGGGAAGAGCAGGGCGGCCAGCCCGGCCGCGCCGGCCAGTGACAGCAGCCCCTGGACGATGTCGGACGCGGCCGTGACGGCGGTCCGCGCGGGCAGGGCCGCCGCCCCGCCGCCCGTCGGCATGCCCAGGCCCCACAGCACGTCGACGACACCGATGACGGCCAGGAGCAGCGCCGCGGGCACGCCGAGCAGCCGGCGGACCGCCCGTACCTCAGGCGCGGGTACGGGCACGGACTCCAGCCGCCGGCGCAGCAGCGCGCCCCAGCGCCGGTGCGCGTACACCGCGAAGGCGGCCATGAGGCTGACCCCCTCGACGATGAAGGCGCCGTAGACGAGGACGAAGACCCAGGGCTGGAGGAAGTCGCCGGACGTGACCGGGTTCGCGGTTCCGGTGACGGTGGCGACGGCGGAACCGGCGGGCACCGCGAGCATCAGGGGAGTGAGCAGCCCGGTCGCCATCCACAGGGGCAGGGCGAGCAGCCAGGCGGGTGCGCGGAGGCCGGACGGGCGGGTGAGCGTGTACGCGACGGCGGCGGCGACCGCGTCCATCAGGAAGGTGACCACGTTGGCCGCGATCCAGGTGCCCCGGCCGATGCCGTGGAGGTCCACCACGCCGATGTCGTAGCCCAGGATCCACACCAGTTTGAGCAGGAGGTACGGGGCGCAGGCCGCGACGGCGATCCGGCCGAGGAGGACCGGGCGGCCCGTGCGCTTGACGGTGTTCATGAGATACGAGCCTCCCGGCGGCCCGGGCCCGGCACCTCCGGCCACGGGATGAACCGCCTCCGCCGCGCGGGGGAGCACCCCTCCGGGCGGGCCGCCGTCTCACGACCGGTACAGCGCCTCCACCTCCGTCGCGTACGCCGCCTCGACGGCCTTGCGCTTCAGCTTGAGCGACGGCGTCAGCAGGCCGTGCTCCTCGCTGAACTGGTGCGCCAGTATCCGGAACGTCCGGATCGACTCGGCCTGCGAGACCAGCGTGTTAGCGGCGACGACGGCCCGCCGGATCTCGGTCTCCAGGTCGGGGTCGTGCACCAGGTCCGTCGGCGGCAGCTCCGGCTTGCCGCGCATCCTGAGCCAGTGCGCGACCGCCTCCGGATCGAGCGTCACCAGCGCGGCCACGAACGGGCGGTCGTTGCCGACGACGATGCACTGGGCGACCAGGGGATGGGCCCGTACCCGCTCCTCCAGGACGACCGGGGAGAGGGTCTTGCCACCGGAGGTGACCAGGATCTCCTTCTTCCGGCCGGTGATCGTCAGATAGCCGTCCTCGTCGAGCGCGCCGAGGTCGCCGGTGGCCAGCCAGCCGTCGCGCAGGACGGCGTCGGTGGCCCGGGCGTCGTTCAGGTAGCCCTGGAAGATCTGGCCGCCGTGCAGCCAGATCTCGCCGTCCTCGGCGATGTGCACGGTCGTGCCGGGCACCGGGGAGCCGACCGTGCCGAAGCGGGTGCGCTCGGGCGGGTTGGCGGTGGCGGCCGCGGTGGACTCCGTCAGGCCGTACCCCTCGTAGATCGTCACCCCGGCGCCGGCGAAGAACAGCCCCAGCCGGCGCTCCATCGCGGAGCCGCCCGACATCGCGTGCCGCACCCGCCCGCCCAGCGCCTCCCGCACCTTGCTGTACACCAGCTTGTCGAAGAGCTGGTGCTGCACGCGCAGCGGGGCGCCGGGCCCGGAGGCGGTGCCGAACGCCTTGTGCTCCAGTGCCTCGGCGTAGTGGACCGCCACGTCGACGGCCTTTTCGAACGGGCCGAGCCGGCCTTCCGCCTCGGCCTTGCGCCGGGCCGCCGCGAAGACCTTCTCGAAGATGTACGGCACGGCGAGGACGAAGCTGGGCCGGAACGACTGGAGGTCCGGCAGCAGCGCGGTGGCGGACAGGTCGGGCTGGTGGCCCAGCTTGACCCGGCCGCGTACCGCAGCGACCTGCACCATCCGCCCGAAGACATGCGCGAGCGGCAGGAACAGCAGGGTGGACGCCTCGTCACCGGGCTTGGAGTGGAAGACCGTCTCGTAGCGCTGGACGACGTTGTCGGCCTCCGCCATGAAGTTCGCGTGGCTGATGACGCAGCCCTTGGGGCGGCCGGTGGTGCCGGAGGTGTAGATGACGGTCGCGGTCGCGTCCGGGGTCACCGCCATACGGTGGCGGTGCACCACGTCGTCCTCCAGGTGCGCGCCCGCCGCCGTCAGCTCGGCCACCGGGTCGGCGTCCAGCTGCCACAGCCGGCGCAGCTGCGGCAGCCGGTCGATGACCGAGCCGATGGTCATCGCGTGGTCCTCGTGCTCGACCATGCAGGCGGTGACGCCCGCGTCGTGCAGCATCCAGTAGACCTGCTCGGCGGACGAGGTCGGGTACAGCGGCACGGACTGGGCGCCCACGGACCACAGGGCGAAGTCGAACAGCGTCCACTCGTAGCGGGTACGGGACATGATCCCGACCCGGTCGCCGAAGCGGACGCCCTGCGCGAGCAGCCCCTTGGCCAGCGCCAGCACCTCGTCGCGGAACCGCGCGGAGCTCACGTCCCGCCACTGGCCGGCGGCGTCCTTACGCGCCAGCGCGGCCCGGCCGGGATCCGAGTCGGCATGGTCGAAGACAGCGTCCGCCAACCCGCCGACGCGGGGCGCCGTCGCCAAAGGTGGGACGGTGAACTCGCGCAATGACCCAGCTCCTCGTGCTGCTTCTCACAGGGCCGAGACCGTACCCCAACAGGACGGCCCGCGGGAGGGGCGTCCGGTCCGGCGGACCGATGGCGTAGTCGCTGGTCATGCGGCGAAAACGGGCTACTCCGGAGAAGGCGGGACATCGCCGGTGGCGGCACGCGCACGACGATCACGAGGCCGGGACCGGATCTGCACCAAATCTCTCCGAACGCGGCTGAGCGCGGCCGAGCGCGCCCGAGCAGCAGGAACGGCTGTCGTCGCGCGGGGCTACGGGTGTCCCGCGTGTGCCTGCGGCAGTTGCCACGCGTTTCCCTACGGCAGCTCAACGCCTGCCCCTACGGCAGCTGCAACCGGTCGCCGCCCGCCAGTATCGCGTCGGCCAGGGCGTCGGCCGGGCCGCGGGCCGCGCCGTCCCGCTCGGCGCCGTGCAGCAGGACGAAATCCACCCCGCCCAGGTCCGGCAGCCCGGCCCGGGACGGCACGCGGACCAGGCCGGGCGGGATCATGCCGAGACTGTGCGCCATCACGCCCAGGCCCGCCCGGGTCGCCGCGATCAGGCCGTTGAGGCTGCCGCTCGTACAGGCGATGCGCCAGTCGCGGCCCTGCCGCTCCAGCGCCTCCAGTGCGCGGGCCCGGGTCACCGCGGGCGGCGGGAACACCACCAGCGGGACCGGCCGCCGGGCGTCCAGCCGCAGCCGGTCCGTGCCGATCCACACCAGCCGGTCCCGCCAGACGAGCCGGCCGGTGGGTGCCTCGGCCCGGCCGCGCGCCGGGCCCGGGCGGCGCTTGGCCAGGACGAGGTCGAGCCGGCCGGCTGCCAGGAGTTCGTGCAGCGTGCCGGAGAGTTCGACCGTCAGCTCCAGGTCCACCTCGGGGTGGTCGCGCCGGAACTCCTCCAGCACCTCCGGCATCCGGGTCAGGACGAAGTCCTCCGAGGCCCCGAACCGCAGCCGGCCGCGCAGCCGGGTGCCCGTGAAGAACCCCGCGGCCCGCTCGTTGGCCTCCAGGATGGTGCGGGCGAAGCCGAGCATCGCCTCGCCGTCCTCGGTGAGGTCCACGGCGTGGGTGTCCCGGGCGAACAGCCGCCGCCCGGCCGCGTCCTCCAGCTTGCGTACGTGCTGGCTGACGGTGGACTGGCGCAGGCCGAGCCGGTGCGCGGCCTGCGTGAAGCTCAGCGTCTGCGCCACCGCGAGGAACGTGCGCAACTGCACGGGATCGAACATCGCCCCACCCTAGCCGCCCATCACGTTCCATGATGACAGTCACCACGGTAAGAGGGTTTCCCGATGGGTGCGGAGCCAGGCAGGCTGGAGGGCGCCGTCCGCGGCGCCCGGCACAGCGCCGTCCGCCCGCCCCGTACCGACCCGCGAAGAGAGACCATGCGCCGCCCTCAGCTCCGAATCCCCTCCTGGCTCCCCGTGGACGGATTCATCCTGGCCCTCGTCGGCACCGTCGGCCTCGCGGCGCTGCTCCCCGCCCGGGGCGCGGCCGCCACCGTCGCCGGTGACGCGTCGACCGGCGCCGTCGCGCTGCTCTTCTTCCTCTACGGCGCCCGGCTCTCCACTCGCGAGGCACTGGACGGAATGCGTCAGTGGCGGCTGCACCTGACGGTGCTGGCCTGCACGTTCGTGGTCTTCCCGGTGCTCGGGCTGGCCGCCCGCGGCCTCGTCCCGTACGTCCTGACCCAGCCCCTCCACACCGGCCTGCTCTTCCTGTGCCTGGTGCCCTCCACCGTCCAGTCGTCGATCGCCTTCACCTCCATCGCGCGCGGCAACGTCGCGGCGGCGATCTGCGCGGGCTCCTTCTCCAGCCTCGTCGGCATCGTCGTGACGCCGCTGCTGGCGGCGCTCCTCCTGGGCGGCGACGGCGGCGGCTTCTCGGCGCACTCGCTGGTCTCGATCGTGCTCCAGCTGCTCGCGCCGTTCCTCGCCGGCCAGCTGCTGCGCCGCTGGACCGTCGGCTTCATCACCCGCCACAAGAAGATCCTCGGCCTGGTCGACCGCGGCTCGATACTCCTCGTCGTCTACACCGCCTTCAGCACGGGCATGGTCGAGGGCATCTGGCACCAGGTCTCGCCGTGGCGCCTGCTGAGCCTACTGGCCGTCGAAGCCGTCCTGCTGGCCCTGATGCTGACGATCACGTCCTACGGCTCCAGGAAGGCCGGTTTCGCCCGCGGCGACCGGATCGCCATCACCTTCGCGGGCTCGAAGAAGAGCCTGGCCGCCGGGCTGCCCATGGCCAGTGTCCTGTTCGGCGCCCAGGCCGGGCTGGCCGTGCTGCCGCTGATGCTCTTCCACCAGATGCAGCTGATGGTCTGCGCGGTCCTCGCGAAGCGGTACGCGGCACAGGCCCCCGGCGAGCCGGGGGCCGGGCCGGGGCCGGGCGGCGGGCGCCGTCAGGTGCCGTCGTCCACGCGGTCCAGCGGCAGCCGCAGCACGACGGGCCCCGGGACGCGCGCGTTGTCCTCGCGTACGCGGTCCAGTTCCCCGTCGCTCAACGCGCGCCCGTAGACCCGTACCTCGTCCAGGTCGCCGGAGAGCTGGGAGCGGCTGTCCACCTTCTGCCCCGCGTGGACACCGAAGACCGAGTTCCGGCTCACCGAACCGGGCACGTCGGGGACCGTACGGGTCTCGGCGCCGTCGACGGTGAGCGTCAGCCGGCCGTCCGCGCGCCGCAGGGCCAGGTGGTGCCAGGCGCCGTCGTTGTACGCGGTCGTGGTGGCGGCCTCGGCGGTGGCGGGCGGCCGGGCGCCGTCGACCGCGGTGACCGAGGCGCTGACCCGGTTGCGGGCGGGGTCGCCGCGCAGCGCCACCTGCGGGCTGCGGCTGCCCACCCCGCCCATCCACAGGAAGGGCTGCTCACCGGTGGTGGCGCGGTGGCGGAACCAGAGGCTGCACGTGAAGTCGCCGTCGCCCAGGGGCAGCGAGCGGCGGAAGGGCAGCCGTACGGCGTCGTCCCGGCCGTCGAAGGCGAGCCCGTCGCCGAAGCGGCCCGGGACCGTACGGGCGCCGCCCAGGACCAGGGCGGGCCGGGCGTGCCGTGCGCGGTCGGGGGTCGTCGGGTCGGGGGCGCGGCGCGGGCCGAGCCAGCCGTCGGTGAAGCGCGCGAAGCGGATCTCGTCACGGGCGTCGACCGCGCCGCCCTCGTACAGCAGACCGGTCAGGCCCGGGGCGACGGACACCAGGTCCGAGTAGCCGGACCAGTCGGTGGTGACCCGGGCGCCCCGGTCCACGCCTTCCCAGGTGCGGCCTTCGTCGTAGGAGGAGCGGAGGGTCATGGTGCGGCGGCGGTCGGGGTCGGCGGGCGCGGCGAACAGCGTACGGACGGGACTGCCGGGGCTCCGCCGAGGCAGCCGCAGCACCGAGCCCTGCACCATGGGCGCGTACAGGTCGGGCAGCGCGCGGAAGGGGCGGGCGAAGGACTCACCGCCGTCGTGGCTGACGGCCGCGGTGCGGTGGCCGAGGTCGGTGCCGTCCTGCTCGCGCCCGTTGACGTACACCGAGCCGTCGGAGCGTTCCAGCAGGCTCATCTCGGACGGCTTCTGGCGGAAGGTGCCGTCGGCGGCGGTCGGGTAACTGTCCACGGCGCCGACCCGCCAGTTGTCACCGCCGTCGTCGCTGAGCATCAGCGCCGCGTGGTTGGCCGTTATCCGGCCGCCCGCGTAACTCTCGGCGTTGACGGTGAAGACCAGCCGTCCGGCGTGCCGCCCGCGGGCGAGCTGGATGCCGTGCACGGGGCCGGTGGCGTACCAGGAGTTCCAGCCGGCGGGGCGCAGTTCGGCGGTCAGGTCGCGCGGCGCGGACCAGGTGGCGCCGTCGTCGTCGCTGTACTGGAGGTGCGGGGTGCGGTCGCAGGGCACGTCACAGGCCCCGGCGTCGGGGCGGCCCTTGTTGTAGGTCTCCGCGAGCAGGACGCGGCCGGTCGCGCGGTCGACGACCGGGGCCGGGTTGCCGTGGGTGTCCCCGCCGCCCTCGTTGACGACCTGGAGCGGACCCCACGTACGGCCGCCGTCGGTGGAGCGTTTCAGTACGAGGTCTATGTCGCCGGCGTCACCGCAGTCGCGTACCCGGCCCTCGGCGAAGGCCAGCAGCGTGCCGGCGGTGGACCGGACAATCGCCGGGATACGGAAGCACGCGTAACCGTGCTCCTGGGCTCCTTTGAACAGCACCTGCTGTTCGAAGCCCGGGGCGGGGGCGGCGCCGGGGGGTGCGGGACGGGCCTGGGCGGTGGCCACCGGGGCCAGGGCGGCGGCGGCCATGGCGAGCGCGGCCAGGGTACGGCGGAATGGTGACGTCATGGTCCGACCTGCCCTTCGGGGCGTCGAGGAGGCGTCGAGGCGGCTTCAAGGAGGCGTGGGGGGAGGAGAGGAGGTCGAGAACAGGGCATGTCAGGGGACATTCCACGTCCTACGTGGGATGTCCCAGGTCCTACGTGGGATGTCCCAGGTCCCACGTGGGATGTCCCGGGTTCCACGCCCGTGCTCTCGCGTCCGTGCTCCGGTGCGCAGGAAGCTACTGGCCCCCCGCTACCGCCACAAGCCACGCGCGGCGCTTCTTCGCACCCGGCCGGATTTCCCCCGTCCGGAGCACACCGGGGCGCCGGGCAGATCCGTACGGGCCTTCGCTCCACGGGCGGAGCAGCGGTCAGGGCAGCAGGACGACCTTGCCGAGGTTGGCGCGGGCCTCGATGATCTCGTGCGCGCGGGCGGCCTCCGCCAGCGGGATCCGCGCGTGCACGGCGGCCCGCAGGCGGCCGGCGAAGAAGTGCTCCCACAGCTCGGTGCCGTGCCGTTCGTACAGCTCCGGCCGGGTGGCGGCGAAGCGCGCCATGGTGAGCCCGGTGATCGTCTTCGAGCCCGCGAGGAGGTCGTAGGCCGGGACCGTGCCGCCGCCCGAGTTGAAGAACACCAGCCGCCCGCCCGGCGCGAGCGCCGCCACCGCGCGCGGCAGCAGATCCCCGCCGACGCCGTCCAGGACGATGTCGACGGGCGCGCCCCAGGACTCGTCCTCGTACGTCACCACCTCGTCGGCGCCCAGCCCGTACAGGAAGTCCGCCTTGGCGGCGGAGCCGACGGCCGCCACCACCCGCGGCACCCCCCGCAACCTGGCCAGCTGCACCGCGAGATGTCCGGTGGCACTGGCGGCGCCGGTGATCAGGACCGACTCGGTGCCGGTGGGGGCCGCGGTGGCCAGCACGGCGAGGGCGACCTGGCCGCCGCGGACCAGCGCGACGGCGTCCACGCCGGTCGCCCCGTCCGGTATCCGCGCGGCGAGCGCCGCGGGCACGGTGGTCAGGTCGGCGTACGAACCGGTGAAGGAGAGCCCGGTGACCCGGTCGCCGACCGCGAATCCGGTGACGTCCGGGCCCAGGGCGGCGACCTCGCCGGCCACCTCACCGCCGAGCACGGCGGGCAGCGGCACCCCGCCGCCCTGGCCGTCGCCGTGCGTCCGGCGCACGGACGGCAGGCTCACGCCGACGGCCTCCGTACGGACGAGCAGTTCGCCGGGGCCCGGAACGGGGGCCTCGGCCTCCTCGACGCGCAGGACTTCGGGACCGCCGTACGCATGGAAACGGACTCGCCGCATGGGTACCTCCGGGGAAGCGGGCGCGGCGGGATGCTCGCGCGGGGACGGGTTCCCGGACGTATGCGGACGCACATGAGGCACGTGGACGCACATTACGTACGTGACGTACGTGACGTACGTGACGTACGTGACGTACATGGATGTACATGGATGTACATGACGCACGTGAACGCGCCGGGGAACCATTGGGTGGCCCAACGATACAGGGTTCGTTGGGGTGCCCAATGGTTTTCTCGTAAGGTGGTTCCATGGCAGAGACCCCGTACGCCCCTTCCCGTATCCGCGCCCTCCCCAGCTGGCTGCTCGGCCGGGCGGCCGCACGCGGCCACCGTCTCGTCGCGGAAGCGCTCGCCGAGGAGGGGATGCGGATGATGCACCACGCGGTGCTCTCGGCCGTCGGTGAGCTGGGGCCCGTCTCCCAGGCGGAGCTGGGCCGCAGTGTGGGCATCGACCCGAAGGACATGGTCGCGGTCGTCAACGACTTGCAGGCCGACGGGCTGGTGACCCGCACACCCGACCCCAGGGACCGGCGCAAGAACGCCATCGAGATCTCCGCGGCGGGGGAGCGCAGGCTGCGCCGTACGGAGGCGCTGGGCGACCGGGCCAACGCGGAGCTGACCGCACGCCTCACCCCGGCCGAACGCGAGCAGCTGATGGAACTGCTGGCCCGGGTGGCGGAGTTGGACGCCGGTAGCCGGAAGTAGCCGGAAGTAGCCGGAAGTAGCCGGAAGTAGCCGGAAGTAGCTGGAAGCGGACGGAAGTAGCCGGAAGTAGCTGGAAGCGGACGGAAGTGGCCGGGGCCGGACGGAGTGGGCGCGCGGTCCGCGTCCGCCTGCTCGGCGCGCGGCCCGTCTGCCGGCCGCTCTCAGCCCCGCCCCGCCGCCGCGCCCAGCGCGATCCGCTCCTCGCCCGCGTACACGTTCATCGACGTGCCCCGCAGGAACCCCACCAGCGTCAGGCCGCTCTCGACGGCCAGGTCGACGGCCAGGGAGGACGGCGCCGAGACGGCGGCGAGAGCGGGGATGCCCGCCATGACCGCCTTCTGGACCAGCTCGAACGACGCCCGGCCCGACACCATCAGCACGGTGTCGCGCAACGGCAGCCTGCCCTCCTGGAGAGCGCGGCCGACGACCTTGTCGACGGCGTTGTGGCGGCCCACGTCCTCGCGTACGTCGAGGAGTTCACCGTCGGAGTCGAAGAGCGCGGCGGCGTGCAGCCCGCCGGTCCGGTCGAACACGCGTTGCGCGGCCCGCAGCCGGCCGGGG
Organism: Streptomyces sp. NPDC052496; assembly: GCF_040679095.1. NCBI lineage: Bacteria > Bacillati > Actinomycetota > Actinomycetes > Kitasatosporales > Streptomycetaceae > Streptomyces > Streptomyces sp. NPDC052496. The sequence continues at coordinate 117,286 of NZ_JBFAUH010000007.1, read as the reverse complement.
AGGTCGGCCAGCGTACCGGGCGTGATACGGGCCGCCGCGTCGGCGGGCGGGTCCAGGGGCCAGCGGGTGGTCGTGCGGACCGCGTCCAGGCTCGCCTTGCCGCACACGCCGCAGGACGACGACGTGTAGACGTTGCGTTCCAGGGAGACGTCAGGGACGGGGACGCCGGGGGCGAGCTGGACGTCCACCACGTTGTAGGTGTTCGACCCGTCCTCGGTGGCGCCCGCGCAGTACACGACGTTCGCCAGCTCCCCGGCGCTGCCCAGCACACCCTCGCTGACGAGGAAGCCCGCGGCCAGTGCGAAGTCGTCGCCCGGCGTGCGCATCGTGACGGCGAGCGGCCTGCCGCCGAGGCGGATCTCCAGCGGCTCCTCGCCGACGAGGGTGTCCGGGCGCGTGCTCACGGCTCCGTCGCGGATGCGGATGACGCGGCGTCGCTCGGTGACCCGTCCCATGTCTGATCAGTCCCGTCCGTCCTGGTGCGCCGGCCCGTGGCAGCGGGCCGGTCTGGCGGTTCCATTGTCCGGTACCCGGATGGGCGGGAGTGCCCGGTACCCGGATGTGCGGGAGCGTCCGGTCCCCGGTTGCGCGAGTGCGTCCGGTCCCCGGACGTGCGGGACGGGTGCCCCGGAAACGCGGCCGCTACCGCTCCGTGACGCGCGGGGCCGCGTCGCGCGCGCCCGGCAGTTCGCGCCCGCCGAACGCGGCCGCGCCCGCCCCGGCCCACAGGGCGTCCAGCTGCGCCTGGCCGACCGGCCGCCAGTCCGGACTCCGCAGCACGAGGGCATCGCCGAGGCGGCGGCCGAGTTCCATCATCGACACCCCGACGGGCCCGCGCGCGGCATCGTACGCGGCGGACACCTCGGACCAGGTGTTCGCGGCGGAGCACGCCGCCTCCAGGGCGGTGGCGTCCTGGAGCGCCTTGACCGCACCGCTGCCGGTGTGCGGGCGGGCGACCGTCGCCGCGTCGCCGGTGAGCAGCAGGCGGTCCACGGCGTAGTGGGGCGCCGTGACGTCGTACATCGGCTGGATGAACAGCTCCTCGGGCTGGGTGAGCTGGAGCAGGCTGCCCCAGTACGGCGGCAGGAGGGTGCCGGTGACCTGCGCGAAGCAGGCGTGCAGCGCCGCGCCGAGGGTGCCGGGCGGCAGGCTGGTGGGGATGTCCAGACCGAGGTCGAGTTCCGGCGGGGGGACGGCGTACAGCACCCAGTTGGCGCGGTGGCCGCCGACGCCGTCCGGGATGCGGTAGATGACGGCGTGGCCGCCGGTGAACACGGCGAAGACGCAGTCCTCGACCGGCCACGCGTCGTCCGGGTCGGACCCGAGCGTGGCCAGCCGCTCGGCGGGGAACGCGCCGCGCCAGGCGAGATACCCGGCGTACGCGGGCCGTACGTCGGGGAAGGCAGCGCCGCGGACCACGGAGCGGTACCCGTCCGCGCCGATGACCAGATCGGCGTGGTGGACGGTGCCGTCGGCGAGGTGCACCGCCGCGCCGCCGGGTGAGGTCTCGACCGTACGGACCGGGCTGTGCCCCTGGAACACGGCGGCCCCGGGCATCCGGTCGCGCAGCCCGCGCCAGAGCGGCCCCCAGTTGTACGTACGGAACGGGAAGGGCAGTTCCCCCACCGCCCGGCCGAGCGGCCGCGCGCCGTCACGTGTGTACCAGCGGCGCCGGCGGAGCTGTAGCGACGGGATGCCGGCGTCCAGGTAGCCCGCCGACGCGAGTTCCGTGTACCGGGTGTTGTGCACCGCCAGTCCGGCGCCGCGGTCCGCCAGCCCGCCGGTGGCGCGTTCGAGGACCGTGACCTCCGCCGCGCCGCCCCGGTGCACGGCGAGTGCGGCGGCGCATCCGGCGATGCTCCCGCCCACGACGACGACCTTGCCTCCGCGCATCGGCAACCTGCTTCTCTCGGCGGCTCCGCGGGGAACCGAGGTGGTTCGAGGCTGTGCGAGCGGTCGTAGTCTCGCAGGAGTTGGCCGCGGGGGTACCACGAGCGCGGCCGGGACTGACGGCCGCGCTCGTGCGGACCGAGGACTCAGCCGTTCGCGATCTGGTGCAGCGGGCCCATCGCCACGTCGTTCACCGGGTCGACGGCCGTGTCGTCGGCGGGGGACTGGTGGGGGGTGGCGGGGGCTTGCCTGACGGGCTGCTTGGGGGCCTGCTTGGGGGTTTGTCCGGGAGACTGCTTGTGGGTGGTGCTGGGGGCCTGCTTGTGGGGGGTGTTGGGCGTCTGCTTGTGGGGGGTGTTGGGCGTCTGCTTCCGGGCTGTGCCGGGAGTTTGCTTCTTCGGGGTTCCGGAGGTCTGCTGCTTCGGGGTTCCGGTTGCGGGCGTCTGCTTCTTGGGGGCTTGCTGCTGCGCGCCGGTGCTTCCGGGTGAGGTGCTGCCCGCCGCCTGGGTGGCGAGCCGTGCCGTACCGTCCCCGTCGAACATCCGCCGGCCCGCGCCGAGCGGCGAACGCCCGTGGAAGGCGTCGCGGAAGGCGCCGACACCACGATCGGTCAGGGTGAACGCCATCTGGGCCCGTACCTGTCCGCCGCCCACCTTGATCCGGTTCGGATCCACGCGGAACGCCAGGAAGTCCGTCCGGCGCGCCTTGGAGCCGCCCACGCGCGCGGTGAGACGCGAGGTGGCGAGGTCGCCCCGCAGCGAGTCGACCCTCAGGTGGCGCCGGTCCTGGCGTACGAAGTCGAAGCCGCCCCCGAAGTCGAGGTGCCCGGCGGTGAAGCCGGTGTTGAACTCGCCGCCCGAGATCGGCGCGGACACGCACCGGCGTCCGGCCGGTCCGGTGAGCTTCGCCGGGGCGACCGCGGCGAGGCGGATCCCGGACTTGGCGAGCGCGCGGCCGGCCTCGGGGGTGAGACAGAAGGCGGCGGTGCCGGTGCCCACCCGCACCGTCGCTTCCCGGGGGGTCTGTGGCGCGGCGTACGCGGGTCCGGAGGCGGTCGCGGGGGAGGCGACGAGGGCGGCTCCGGCGCCCAGAGTGGCGGCGAGGGCCAAGGCGCTCGCCGAGGCGATGGGGAGCAGGCGGGGGCGGTCCGTGGGCAAGGGCATGGTGGGGTGATCCGTTCTCGCGCGGGCTCTTCCTGTCAGCAGACGTATTGACGGTGGGGGGCCCGTAGTGACGGGCGTGCGGGCGAATCACCCGGATAGCTGGGCAGCGCGTGCGACAGGGGAGCCGGTTGCCCGTGCGCGTCCGTGCAGGCGAGCTGTAGGTGGCGTGTAGGCGGCGGCTGCGACGGTCGTGTCACTGTCCCGCGCCACCGTTACCGCCGTCATACGTAACCACTCGGTGGCCCGCCCCAAGGAGACGTGTTGCAGCAGCAGAATTCCCGGCCTTCGCCCTTGCCCGTCCGTTACATCCGGGTCACCGCGGTCCGGCGCCTCTCACCGCACCTGATGCGCATCACCTTCGGCGGCCCCGACCTAGCCGGTTTCCGTCTCGACGGACCGGACCAGCAGGTGAAGCTGTACTTCCCCCGGCACGGGCAGGACACCCCGCGGCTGCCGGAGCCGTCCGGCGACGGCGACCTGATGCGGTGGTACCAGGCGTTCCAGGCGATACCCGAGGACGAGCGGCCGTGGATGCGCAGCTACACGATCCGGGCGCACCACCCTGGGGACGGCACGATCGACATCGACTTCGTCCTGCACGGTACGGACACGACGGGCAGTCCGGCGGGTGGCCCGGTGAGCGGTCCGGCGGGTGGCCCTGTGAGCGGTCCGGCGACCCGCTGGGCGGGCGCCGCCGCGCCGGGCGACCTGCTCGGCATGTTCGGCCCGTCGGCGTACTTCGCCCGGCCCGTCCCCCTCGGTACGGCCGACTGGACGCTGCTCGCCGGGGACGAGACCGCGCTGCCCGCCATCGGCACTCTGGCCGAGTGGCTGCCCGAAGGCGCCCGCGCGGTGGCGTACATCGAGGTCGCGGAGGCGGCGGACGAACAGTCCTTCGACACCCGCGGGGACCTGACCGTGCACTGGGTGCACCGCGGTACGGGTCCGGCCGGGCCCGGCGAGCTGCTGGCCGAGGCGGTGCGGAGGGCCCGGTTCCCGGCGGGGTCGGTGTTCGCCTGGCTCGCCGGGGAGGCGGGCGCGGTCCGCGCGCTGCGCAGGCACCTCGTCGAGGACCGCGGCCTGGACAAGCGGGACATCGACTTCACCGGATACTGGCGGCGCGCGCTGACCCAGGACGACGCGCCGACGGAGGAGGACCTGGCGGAGGCACGGGAACGGCTGGCCGACGCCCCGTGATGCGGGTGCCGGTCGGCTGAGGCCGATGGTCGGGGGAGCGCGCAGCCCGGAGAGCGCCGGTCAGATGCGTGCGGCGGCCTCCCGTACGGAGAGGCCGCCGCCCGCGGCCCGGGCGCGCTCGTACGCGTCCGCCGGAAGCACCGCCCGCAGTGCCGCCTCCGCCTGCCGCCGTACCCGCTCCTCGGCCGAGGGCGGCAGGGGCTGGAGGCCGAAGCCCTCGGACGCGGGCGCGTGCCGGTCGTACGCGCCCAGCAGGCGCGCCCCGTCCTCGGCCGCACCCAGATGAGCCATGGCCCAGGCCGCCGCGAGGAACTGGTGGGTGATCAGGCGGGGCGCCACCAGCGGAGCGAGACCGGCGAGCTGCCGGACGGCCCGCCGGAGGTGCTCCCGGGCGCCCGCGAAGTTCCCGTCCAGACAGTCCAGCCAGCCGTGCAGCCCCGTCACCATGCCGGTGAAGAGGTCCGGCGTCCCGGTGGTGAACGCCTGCTGTGCCTCGTGCAGCTGCTCCCGGGCGAGAGCGGTGCGCCCGGTCCGTCCGTAGTGCCGGGCCAGCAGCAGCCGCGCCGTGCTGAGCGTTTCGCCGGCGGACGCACGGGACTCGGCCACGGCCTCCAGCAGCAGCCGCTCGGCCTCCTGCACCCGGAGAGAGAGGGGCGAGCCGGCCGCTGTGCTCTCGCCGCCGCCTCCGTTCCCTTCGCTCCCTTCGTTCCCCTCGTTCCCCTCGTACCCGTCGTACGTCCCTTCCAGCCGTACGGCCGCCAGCCTCGCCTTGAACTCCGGCACCTGCGCGTGCGCCCCGATCCGGGCTGAAGACTCCATGGCACGCGCGAAGTCCGCGTCCGCCAGTGCGTACTGCCCGCGCCGCTCGTAGGAGTCGCCGCGCGCGGACAGGGACTCGGCGATGCCCCACAGGTCCCCGGCCGCCTCGAAGAGCGCCAGCGCTTCCTCCGCGTCGCGCGCCGACCGGTCCAGCCCGGCGGGCCGGCCGCCGAGCAGTTTCGTGCGCAGCAGCAGCGCCAGTCCCACGTCCCAGCCGTCGCCCACGTCCCGGCAGTGCCGCACGACCGCGTCGACGGCCTCGTCGAGTCCCGTGAACTCCCCGGCCATCAGCCGGGCGAAGAACCACATGACACCCGGCTGCCGCGCGGTCTGCGGCAGCCCCGGACGGTACGCGGCGGCGACCGCCTCAGGGCGCACCCGGCCCGCCGGCCCGGCCTGGTCACCGCTGCTCGCCAGCACCAGCAGCCGCACCCCGCGCCGGGCCTCCCACAGCCGCTCCCCGGCCCACGGCGGCGGTACTGCCGTACACCGGTCCGCCAGCGGCTCGGCGGACCGTACGGAACCGGCGGGCGGGCCGGGGGCGGCGGACGGATCGCGCCTCGCGGATGGATCGCGTCCGGCGGGCGAATCGTGACCGGCGGACGGATCGGGACCGGCGAACGGATCCGGGCCCAGTTCCGCGACGGCGGCGGCCCAGTGCCGGGCGTCCGCCTGGTGGTTGCGCAGCTGCCAGAACCAGCTCATGGACAGCGCCAGGCACAGCGCTTCCTGCTCCTCGCCCCGGCCGACCGCCGTGCGCAGCGCGGTCCGCACGTTGTCGTGCTCGGTCTCCAGTCGCTCCAGCCACGACGCCTGCTCCGGCCCGCGCAGCCCGGGATCGCCGGTACGGGCCAGCTCCCGGTACGCCGTCAGGTGCCGCAGCTCCACGCCCGCCCGCTCCCCGGACTCCGCCAGCCGCTCCCCGGCGTACTCGGCGACCGTTTCCAGCAGCCGGTAGCGCATCCCGCGCGGGCTCTCCGGCGCGGCGGCGACGAGCGACTTGTCGACAAGAGAGGTGAGGACGGGCAGGACGTCGACGGGGTGGCGCGGGCCGTCGGCCGGGGCGGGCACGGCACACACGTCCTCCGCCTGCGCCGCTTCACAGCCCCCGGAGAAGACCGACAGCCGGCGCAGCACCGCGCGCTCGTCCGCCGTGAGCAGGTCCCACGACCAGTCCACCACCGCGCGCAGCGTCTGCTGCCGGGGCAGCGCCGTCCGGCTGCCGCCGCCCAGCAGCCGGAACCGGTCGTCCAGCCGCTCCGCGATCTGCCGCGGTGTCAGCGCCCGCAGCCGGGCCGCCGCCAGTTCGATGGCGAGCGGCAGCCCGTCGAGCCTGCGGCAGATCTCCGCGCACGCGGCCGGATCGTCCTCCGTACGGAACCCGGGGCGCGCGGCGGCGCCCCGCTCGGCCAGCAGCCGGAGCGCGGCCCGCGGCGGCAGCGGCTCGACGGGGTGAATGGACTCGCCGGGGACGGTGAGCGGTTCGCGGCTGGTGGCCAGCACCGTCACACCCGGGCAGCCGGCCAGTACGGCGTGCGCCAGCCCGGCCGCCGCGTCGATCACGTGCTCGCAGTTGTCCAGTACGAGCAGCAACCGCCGCTGCCGGCAGTGCTCCACCACCTGGTCGAGCGCCGTCGGGGGGCCGCCGGCCGCGCGCAGCTCGTCGGCGCCGGGCCCCCGCACCTGCGTGGGGTGCCCGCCGAGTGCGGACAGTACGGCTTCGGGCACGCTCTCCGCGTCCCGTACGGAGGCCAGCTCGGCGACCCGTACGCCGTCGGGCCACTGGGCGGGGTGCGCGGCGGAGGCGTCCGCGGCCTCCAGGGCCAGGCGGGTCTTTCCGACACCGCCCGCTCCCAGCAGCGTCACCAGGCGTCGGCCCGCCACCTCGCGTGTGAGCGTGGCCAGTTCTTCGTCGCGGCCCACGAAGGAGGTGAGGCGGGCGCGGAGGTTCCCGAGGGGCGGGGGAGGGGTGAGGGGTGGCGCCGTGGATGGTTCCGGTGCCGGGGGTGCTTCCGGTGCCAGGGATGCTTCCGGTGCCAGGGGTGCTTCCGGAGCCGGGGGTGCTTCCGGAGCCGCGGTTCCGGCCAGCAACCGTGCGTGCAGGGCGCGCAGTTCGGCGCCGGGGTCCGTGCCCAGCCGTTCGGCGAGTCCGGTGCGTACCTCCTCGTACGCCTGCAAGGCCTCGGCCTGCCGCCCCGCCGCCCACAGCGCCCGGATGTGCAGCGCCTGCAAGGGCTCGTCCAGCGGCTCCGCCGCGGCCAGCGACGCCAGCTCGGCCACCGCGTCCGCCGCCCGGCCCAGCGCCACCTCGGCCGCCAGCCGGGCGCGGCGGGCCTCGCCGTGCCGCCGCTCGGCCCGTACGGCGAGCGGGTCGCCGACGCGGCCCGGCAGCTCCGCCAGCGCGGGGCCCTGCCACAGTGCCAGAGCCTCGTCCAGCAGACCGGCCGCCTCCGCGGGGTCGCCTGCGCGCAGCGCGGCCGTCCCCTCCGCCGTCAGCCGCTCGAAGCGGAAGAGGTCGATGTCGTCCGGTCCGGCCGCCAGCCCGTACCCGCCGGGGGACGAGGTGACCGCCGGTCCGCCGAGGGCTCGGCGCAGGCGGCCGACCAGGGCCTGGAGCGCCGCCGAGGTGTCCGCGGGCGGCTCCTCGTCCTCGCCCCACACCTGGGCGATCAGCTGAGCCGCCGGTACCGCCCGCCCGCCGCCCGCCGCGAGCGCCACCAGCAGCGCACGCAGCCGCGCCCCCTTCAGGGGTACCTCGGTGCCGTCGGTGCGGCGCGCCTGAACGGTGCCGAGCACGTGGTAGCGGTAGTTCACCGGCCCATTCTCCACAGACTCCGGCACACGGCCCGACACCGACTCCGGGGGGAGACGGGCCGACACCGACTCCGGGGGGAGACGGGCCGACACCGGCTCCGGGCGGGTCCGGGAGCCTGGTGCGCCACGGGCGCGACACGGGCGCGGCGTGAGGTGCGGCACGGCTTTGTCCTCGGAGAGGAGAAAGCTGGTACGGATCCTGTCCATACTTCTTCCCCGCCCGGACAAGCGCTGCTACGTTCCCCTCGAAAGCTCGCTCCGGCGTCGCTCGGTGCCGGACCACGTACGGCCGACGACGGCTGGAGGGGTGGCGTGAGGCGCATGACGGCGAGGCCCGCCAACGCGCACCAGGCGCGGCTCCTCCGCCTGCTCCGCGACCACGGCCCCAACTCCCGCGCCCAGCTGGGCGACCAGGTCGACCTCTCGCGTTCGAAACTGGCCGTGGAGGTGGACCGGCTGCTGGAGACCGGGCTGGTCGTCGCCGACGGCCTGGCCGCCTCCCGCGGCGGCCGCCGCTCGCACAACGTCCGGCTCGCGCCCTCGCTGCGCTTCCTGGGCATCGACATCGGCGCCACCTCCGTCGACGTGGCCGTCACCAACGCCGAACTGGAGGTGCTGGGCCACCTGACCCAGCCCATGGACGTCCGCGAGGGGCCGGTCGCCGTCTTCGAGCAGGCCCTCGCCCTGGCGGGCAAGCTGAAGGCGAGCGGGGTGGCCGAGGGGTTCGACGGCGCGGGCATCGGCGTGCCGGGGCCGGTCCGCTTCCCCGAGGGCGTGCCGGTGGCGCCGCCGATCATGCCGGGCTGGGACGGCTTTCCCGTACGGGAGGCGCTCAGCCAGGAACTGGGCTGCCCCGTCATGGTCGACAACGACGTCAACCTGATGGCGGTGGGGGAGCAGCACGCGGGCGTCGCCCGCACCGTACAGGACTTCCTCTTCGTCAAGATCGGTACGGGCATCGGCTGCGGCATCGTCGTGGGCGGCGAGGTCTACCGCGGTACGACGGGCAGCGCCGGCGACATCGGCCACATCCAGGTCGAACCGGACGGCCGCCCGTGCGCCTGCGGCAACCGCGGCTGCCTTGAGGCGTACTTCGGCGGCGCCTCCCTCGCCCGGGACGCGGCGGCCGCGGCGCGCGAGGGGACCTCACCGGAGCTGGCGGCGCGGCTGGCGGCGGCCGGTACGCTCGGCGCGCCCGAGGTGGCCGCCGCTGCCGCCTCCGGCGACCCCGTCGCGCTGGACCTGATCCGGTCCGGCGGCACCCGCACCGGCCAGGTCATCGCCGGGCTCGTCAGCTTCTTCAACCCGGGGCTGGTGGTGATCGGGGGCGGCGTGACCGGCCTCGGCCACACCCTCCTCGCCGCGATCCGCACCCAGGTCTACCGCCAGTCACTGCCGCTGGCGACGAACAACCTGCCCATCGTGCTGGGGGAGCTGGGCCAGGTGGCCGGCGTCACCGGCGCCGCCCGCCTCATCAGCGACCACCTGTTCTCACCCGCCTGACGCACCGTCCGCCGCACCACCGCCTGCCGCACCACCCTCCGCCGCACCACCTCACGTGCCCGCCTGAGCGCCTCCGCACGTCGCACCGCAGCGCTTCCGCACGTCGTACCGCAGCGCTTCCGCACTCGTACCGCAGCGCCTCCGTACCTCCGTACCGCACGCCTTCGCGCGCCAGCGCCCCCGCGCCGACGCCTGCCACGCCGCCCGCCCGCCGACGCCCGTCGAGGAGGCTGCCCGCCATGGCACCAGAGCGCCACCCCGGTCCGCCGGTCCCGGCCGGCGCGGGGAGCCCGCCCGGCCCGCCGCCGGAACCCGCCGGCCCCCTGCTGACCATGCACGGCGTCACCAAGTCCTTCCCCGGCGTACGGGCCCTGGACGGCGTCGACCTCGACGTGACGGCCGGTGAGACGCACTGTCTGCTCGGCCAGAACGGCGCCGGCAAGTCCACCCTGATCAAGGTGCTGGCCGGCGTCCACCAGCCCGACGCGGGCGAGATCCGCTGGCAGGGCACGCCGGTCGCGCCGAAGTCCCCGGCCGCCGCCATGCGGCTCGGCATCGCCACCATCTACCAGGAACTCGACCTGGTGGAACACCTGTCGGTGGCCGAGAACGTCTTCCTCGGGCACGAGCGCGCCACCGCCGGCTTCGTCCGCTCCCGCGCGGCGCGGACCGCCACCGCCGCGCTCCTCGGCCGCCTCGGCCATCCCGAGATCGACCCGGACGCGCCGGCCGGCTCACTGTCCGCCGCCGGACAGCAGATCGCCTCCATGGCGCGCGCCCTCTCCCACGACGTCCGGCTGATCGTCATGGACGAGCCGTCCGCCGCCCTCGACCCCGACGAGGTCGGCAACCTCTTCCGTATCGTCACCGGCCTGACCGGCGCGGGTGTCGCGGTCGTGTACATCTCGCACCGGCTGGAGGAGATCCGCCGGATCGGCGACCGGGTCACCGTCCTCAAGGACGGCCGAGCGGCGGCGCGCGGACTGGACGCGCGGACGACCCGTACCCAGGACATCGTGACGCTGATGACGGGCCGCGCCGTCGAGCACGCCTTTCCCGTACGGCGCGGCGGCACCGGCCCCGGCCCCACCGACGCGGCACCCGGCCCCGCTCCCACCACCGATCCCGCTCCCACCACCGATCCCGCTCCCGTCACGGACCCCGCTCCCGTCACGGACCCCGCTCCCACCCCCACCCCCGCCCTCACGGTGCGAGGGCTCACCCGCCGCGGCGAGTTCGCGCCGCTGGACTTCGACCTGTACCCGGGCGAGATCCTCGGGCTCGCCGGGCTCGTCGGGTCCGGGCGCTCGGAGATCCTGGAGACCGTCTTCGGCGCCCGCCGCCCCACCGCGGGCCGCGTCCTGGCCGGCGGGCGCCCGCTGCGCCCCGGCAGCGTCCCCGCCGCCGTACGCGCGGGACTCGGCCTCGCCCCCGAGGAGCGCAAGTCCCAGGCCCTGCTGCTCCTGGAGTCCGTCAGCCGCAACGTCTCGGTCTCCTCGCTGCCGCGCTTCTCCCGCGCCGGGTGGCTGGACCGCGCGGCGGAACGTTCCGCCGCCCGCGCCGCCGCCCGCGGCCTCTCCCTGCGGCCCGACGACCCGGACCGGCCGGTACGGACCCTGTCGGGCGGCAACCAGCAGAAAGCCGTCCTGGCCCGCTGGTTGCTGCGCGGCTGCCGGGTGCTGCTGCTCGACGAGCCCACCCGAGGGGTGGACGTCGGCGCCCGCGCCGAGCTGTACGCGCTGGTGCGGCGGCTCGCCGACGACGGTGTGGCGGTGCTGCTGGTGTCCAGCGAGATCCCCGAAGTCCTGGGCCTTTCCGACCGGGTGCTGGTGCTGCGCGAGGGCCGGGTCGTCCACGAGGACCGCGCGGCCGCGCTGGACGAGCACCGGGTGCTCGACCTGGTCATGGCGGGCGGCGCCGCAGAGCCTGCCGGAAGCGCCGAGAGTGCCGGACGAGCGCGAGGAGACCGACCGTGAACACTTCCGACGAGCGAGTACCCCGCCGGCCCCGCCACCCGGCCCCGGCCGGCACCGGCCGCACCCCGGCGCCCGACCCCGTACCGGGACCGTACGACGGGCCCCCGGCCCGTGCACCCGGCGCCCCCGGCCGGCTGCGCGTCCGTGCCGACGTACGCAACCTCTCCCTGCTCGGTGTGCTCGCGGCGCTCGTGGCCGTCGGCGCCCTCACCCGCCCCGGACAGTTCCTGAGCGTGCAGAACCTGCAACTCGTCCTCACCCAGGCGTCGGTGATCGGTGTGGTGACGGTCGGCGTCACCTTCGTGATCATCGGGGGCGGCATCGACCTGTCCGTCGGCGCGATGGTCGCGCTCGCGACGGTCTGGGCGACGACGGTGGCCACGCAGGAGTACGGCCTCGGCGGCATCCTGCTCTGCGCGCTGCTCGTCGGCCTCGGCTGCGGGCTGGTCAACGGGCTGCTGGTCTCCTTCGGCGGCATGGTGCCGTTCATCGCCACGCTCGCCATGCTCGCCGCCGCCCGCGGCCTCGCCCTCCAGATCAGCCAGGGCGGCACCCAGATCGTGTCGGTCCCGTCCGTGCTGGACCTGGGCCGGCGGGACGCCTACGTCCTCGGCGTCCCGCCCATCGTGCTGGTCTTCGCGGCCGTCACCGTCACCGGCTGGCTGCTGCTGAACCGTACGACTTTCGGGCGGCGCACCGTGGCCGTCGGCGGCAACCCGGAGGCGGCGCGGCTGGCGGGCATCGACGTACGGCGGCAGCGGCTGCTGCTCTACCTGCTGTCCGGGCTGTGCTGCGGCATCGCCGCCTTCCTGCTGATCGTGCTGACCGGATCGGGCCAGAACACCAACGGCAACCTCTACGAACTCGACGCCATCGCCGCCGCGATCATCGGCGGCACCCTGCTCAGCGGCGGCCGCGGCACCGTCACCGGCTCGGTGCTCGGCGTCCTCGTCTTCACCACGATCACCAACCTGTTCGCCCTGAACAACCTGGAGACCGCCGTCCAGCAGATCGCCAAGGGCGCCATCATCGTCATCGCCGTACTGGTCCAGAAGGGACACACGTCATGACCGACAGCACACCGGGTCCGGGCCCGTACGGCACACCGGCCGCGGACGGCGTACCGGGCCCGTACGGCAGGGCGGCGGACGCCGGGGCCGGCCGGAGCAGCAGCCGCCGGGGCGTGCTCTTCGGCGCGGCGGCCGTCTCCGCAGGTGCGCTGCTCAGCGCCTGCACGAGCAACCAGCGCGGCGACGCGCCCGCGGGCGCCACGCAGCAGCAGGCGGCCGGCGCGGACGACAAGCCCGGCAAGAAGGTCACCATCGGCTTCGCCGGGCCGCAGGCCGACCACGGCTGGCTCAACGCCATCAACCAGAACGCCAAGAGCCGCGCGGAGCGCTACCAGGACGTCACCCTCGACATCACCGAAGGCTCCAACGACACCGCCCAGCAGATCGGGCAGATCGAGACCCTCATCAACAAGAAGGTCGACGTCCTGGTGATCCTCCCCGCCGACGGCAAGGCCCTCACCCAGGTCGGGCTGAAGGCCATGCGGGCCGGCATCCCCGTCGTCAACCTCGACCGGATCTTCGCCTCCCCGCAGGCGTACCGCTGCTGGATCGGCGGCGACAATTACGGGATGGGCCTGAACGCCGGCCGCTACATCGGCGAACAGCTCAAGGACAAGCCGAACGCGACGGTCGTCGAACTGGCCGGTATCGACACCCTCGAACTGACCCGGGAGCGCACCAGGGGCTTCGACGACGCCCTGAAGAACTACCCCACCGTCCGCAAGGTGGGCCGCCAGGCCGCCGAGTTCACCGTGGAGTCCGGGCAGGCCAAGATGGCCGGGCTGCTCCAGGCGCACCCCTCCTTCGACGCGCTGTGGAACCACGACGACGACCAGGGCGTGGGCGCCGAACGCGCCATCGAGCAGGCCGGGCGGGACGGCTTCCTGATGGTCGGCGGCGCCGGCTCCCGCCGCGTCATGGAGACCATCAAGGCCGGCCGTTCCGTCCTGCGGGCGACCGTGCTCTACCCGCCGACCATGTCGGCGTCCGCCATCGACCTGGCCCGCGCCCTCGCCCAGGGCCGGGGCATCTCCGGCACCGCCGAACTGGAGATCCCCGCTTCGGTGACCCTCTACTCCGCCGTCGTCACCCGGGACAACGTCGACGCTTACCTCCCCACCGGCTTCAACTGACCCCCGCCACCCAAAAGTTCCCCGGAAGACCGCCGACCACGGCCGACCGACGAGGTGATGCATGGATGAGCACGAGGGCCATGACGAACATGAGGGCCACGACGAACATGAGGGCCACGACGATCACAACAATCATGAGGACCGCGAGGATCACGACGACCGCCTGCGGGAACCGGCACCGCACCCCGCACGCCCGGTTACGCGGGTGACCCCGCCGCGCCGGCAGCCCCCGCCGCCCGGCGGCCCGCAGGCGGAACTGGGCATCGGCATGGTCGGTTACGCGTTCATGGGCGCCGCCCACTCCCAGGGCTGGCGCACCGTGGGCCGCGTCTTCGACCTGCCGCTGCGCCCCGCGATGAACGCGGTGTGCGGCCGGAACCGGGACGCCGTCGCGGCCGCCGCGGCCCGGCACGGCTGGGCCGCCGCCGAGACCGACTGGCGGCGCCTGCTCGACCGCGACGACGTGCAGCTCGTCGACATCTGCACGCCGGGCGACAGCCACGCCGAGATCGCTGTCGCCGCGCTGGAGGCGGGCAAGCACGTGCTGTGCGAGAAGCCGCTGGCCAACTCCGTGGCCGAGGCGGAAGCGATGGCGGCCGCCGCAGGGACCGCCCGCGCCGGCGGCCGGGTCGCGATGGTCGGCTTCAACTACCGCCGCACCCCCGCCGTCGCGCTCGCCCGCCGGATGATCCGCGACGGCCGGATCGGCACCCTGCGGCACGTACGCGCCAGCTACCTCCAGGACTGGCTGGTCGACCCCGAGGCGCCGCTGACCTGGCGGCTGCGCCGGGACCAGGCCGGCTCCGGCGCGCTCGGCGACCTGGGCGCGCACATCGTGGACCTGGCCCAGTACCTGGCGGGGGAACGGCTCACCGGCGTCTCCGCGGTCACCGGCACCTTCGTACGGGAACGGCCGCTGCCGTCGGGCGGCCGCGGCACCGTCACGGTCGACGACGCCGCGCTGTTCACCGGCCGCTTCGCCTCCGGCGCGCTCGCCTCCTTCGAGGCCAGCCGGGTCGCCGCCGGCCGCAAGAACGCGCTGCGCATCGAGCTGAACGGGGAGCGCGGCTCGCTCGCCTTCGACCTGGAGCGGCTCAACGAACTGTCCTTCCACGACCAGACCGAACCGGCCGTCGCGGCCGGATTCCGCCGCATCCTGGTCACCGAACCCGGCCATCCGTACCTGAAGGCCTGGTGGCCGCCCGGCCACGGCCTCGGCTACGAGCACACCTTCGTCCACCAGGCACGCGACCTCGTGCACGCCGTCGCCGCCGGCACCGAGCCCGCACCGTCCTTCGCGGACGGGCTGCAGGTGCAGCGGGTGCTGGCGGCCGTCGAGGCCAGCGCCGCCGGGAACTGCGCGTACACGCCCGTGTCCCCGGCCGTGGCTGACTTCCCCACCTGACGCCGCGGCCCCTCTTGTCAGCCGCGGCCCGGCGCCCGATCGTGTCCCTCTCCCCACCATCCGCCCGCTGCGCCGCCGCCGTACCGTCCGCCCCGCCCGTTCCGAGGAGACCCGTATGGCCAGACCGTTCACGCTCTTCACCGGTCAGTGGGCGGACCTGCCCCTGGAGGAGGTCTGCCGGCTCGCCCGCGACTTCGGCTACGACGGGCTCGAACTCGCCTGCTGGGGCGACCACTTCGAGGTGGACCGGGCGCTGTCCGAACCCGGCTATCTCGCCACCCGGGGCCAGTTGCTCGACACGTACGGCCTGAAGTGCTGGGCCGTCTCCAACCACCTGGTGGGACAGGCCGTCTGCGACGCGATCATCGACGAGCGGCACCGTGCCATCCTGCCCGGCCGCGTCTGGGGCGACGGCGCACCGGAGGGCGTACGGCGCCGGGCCGCGGCCGAGATGGCGGACACCGCGCGCGCCGCCGCGGCCTTCGGCGTACGGACCGTCGTCGGCTTCACCGGCTCCGCGATCTGGCACCTGGTCGCGATGTTCCCGCCCGTACCGCCCTCGATGGTCGAGGCCGGATACACGGACTTCGCCGAGCGCTGGGGGCCGGTCCTGGACGTCTTCGACGCGGAAGGCGTGCGCTTCGCCCACGAGGTGCACCCCGGCGAGATCGCGTACGACTACTGGACCACCCGCCGCGCCCTGGAGGCGGTCGGCCACCGCCCCGCCTTCGGCCTCAACTTCGACCCCAGCCACTTCGTCTGGCAGGACCTGGACCCGGTCGGCTTCCTCTACGACTTCCGGGACCGGATCTACCACGTGGACTGCAAGGAGGCGCGGCGCCGCCTGGACGGCCGCAACGGCCGCCTCGGCTCCCACCTGCCCTGGGGCGACCCGCGCCGCGGCTGGGACTTCGTCTCGGCCGGGCACGGTGAGGTGCCCTGGGAGGACGTGTTCCGGATGCTGCGCTCGATCGGTTACGAGGGGCCGGTGTCGGTCGAGTGGGAGGACCCGGGCATGGACCGCCTCCAGGGCGCCCCCGAGGCGCTGCTGCACCTCAAGTCGTACGACTACGAGCCGCCCGCCGCCGCGTTCGACGCGGCGTTCGGGGCGGGGCCGTCCGATGTCGGGGATCCGTCCGGCGCCTGAAGACGGGACCGTCCGCCGGGCCGGCAGGCCGACAGGCCGACGGCCGCCAGACCGAGTGACATCCCGCTGCCCACCACCCGTAAGGGAGGCACCGTGCACCGAAGACCACGCCGAGGCACCCTGCGCCCGGCACTCGCGCTGTGCGCGAGCGCGCTGCTGGCCGCCACGTCCCTGTCCCTGGCCGGCGTCCCGGCCGCCACCGCCGCGTCTGCCGCCGCACCGGGCGCTGCCGCCGCCGAGGACTACCAGCAGGTCACCCTCGCCAAGGGCGAGCCCGAGATGGGCGAGCCGATGACGCTCGCCGTACTGCCGGACCGGTCCGTCCTGCACACCTCGCGGGACGGAACGGTTCGCCTGACCGACGCGGGCGGCACCACGAAGATCGCGGGCAGACTCCCCGTCTACAGCCACGACGAGGAAGGCCTCCAGGGCGTCGGCATCGACCCCGGCTTCGCCGCCAACCGCTTCGTCTACCTCTACTACGCGCCGCAGCTCGGCACCCCGCCCGGTGACGCCCCCGACGAGGGCACCGCCGCGGACTTCGCGAAGTTCGACGGCGTCAACCGCCTCTCCCGCTTCGTGCTCAAGGCCGACGGCACCCTGGACACGGCGAGCGAAAAGAAGATCCTGGACGTGCCCGCGTCCCGCGGCATCTGCTGCCACGTCGGCGGCGACATCGACTTCGACGCCCAGGGCAACCTCTACCTCTCCACCGGCGACGACTCCAACCCGTTCGCCTCCGACGGCTACACGCCCATCGACGAACGCGCGATCCGCAACCCCGCCTACGACGCCCAGCGCAGCGCGGGGAACACCGACGATCTGCGCGGCAAGATCCTGCGCATCAAGGTGCACGCGGACGGCACGTACACCGTTCCCGACGGCAACCTCTTCCCGGCCGGCACCGCGAAGACCCGGCCCGAGATCTACGCGATGGGCTTCCGCAACCCCTTCCGGATGAGCGTCGACAAGCCCACCGGCACCGTCTACGTCGGGGACTACGGCCCGGACGCGGGCACCGCCGACCCGAAGCGGGGCCCCGCCGGCCAGGTCGAGTTCACCCGCGTCACCAAGCCCGGCAACTACGGCTGGCCGTACTGCACCGGCGACAACGACGCCTACGTCGATTACGACTTCGCCACCGAGACCCCGGGCACCGCCTTCGACTGCGCCGCACCCAGGAACTCCTCGCCGCGCAACACCGGCCTGACCGGCCTGCCGGCCGCCCAGCCCGCGTGGATCCCGTACGACGGCGGGTCGGTGCCCGAGTTCGGCACCGGCTCCGAGTCCCCGATGGCCGGGCCGGTCTACCGCTACGACGCCGCCTCCACCTCGCAGGTCAAGTTCCCGCAGGCGTACGACGGGAACTTCTTCGCCGGCGAGTTCGGGCGCCGCTGGATCAAACGCATCGAACCGGCCGCCGACGGCACGGGCCGCACCATCAACGCCTTCCCCTGGAAGGGCACCCAGGTCATGGACATGGCCTTCGGCCCGGACGGCGCCCTGTACGTCCTGGACTACGGGACCGGCTACTTCAACGGCGACGAGAACTCCGCCCTCTACCGCATCGAGAACGCCACCGGCGGCCACTCACCGGTCGCCGAGGCCAAGGCCGACCGTACGTCCGGCCAGGCGCCGCTGACGGTGCGGTTCGGCGCCTCGGCCACCGACGCGGACGGCGACGCACTCACGTACACCTGGAACTTCGGCGACGGCACCACCTCGGCGCAGCAGAACCCCGCCCACACCTACCGCAGGAACGGCACCTACACCGCGACCGTGACCGCCGAGGACCCCGGCGGCCGGACCGGCACGGCGAGCGTCCACCTGACCGTCGGCAACACCGCGCCCAAGGTCACGCTCCAGCTCCCCGGCGACGGACAGCTGTTCACCTTCGGCGACAAGGTCCCGTTCAGGGTCCAGGTCACCGACCCCGAGGACCGCGCCGTCGACTGCGCCCGGGTCAAGGTCACCCACATCCTCGGCCACGACAGCCACGGCCACCCCGTCACCTCCGCCACCGGCTGCTCCGGCACCCTCCAGACCAGGGCGGACGGCGAACACGACCCCAACGCCAACATCTTCGGGGTCTTCGACGCCGAGTACACCGACCAGGGCGCGAACGGCCAGCCGCCCCTGACCACCCACGACCAGGCCGTCACCCAGCCCCGGCACCGCCAGGCCGAACACTTCGGCACCTCCCAGGGCGTACGGATCGTCACCCACGCACCGGCGCACGGCGGCCGGACCGTCGGCGACATCCACCACGGCGACTGGATCGCGTTCAAGCCGTACCTCGTCAAGAACGCCAGGACGTTCACCGCCCGGGTCTCCTCCGCCGGCGCCGGCGGCACGCTGGAGATCCGCGCGGGACGGGCGGACGGGCGGCTGCTCGGCAGCGTCAAGGTCCCGGTGACCGGCGGCTGGGAGACCTTCACCGACGTCTCGGCCACCCTCGGCGGCAAACCGCCGGCCGGTACCACCACCCTCTACCTCGTCTTCAAGGGCAGCGGCACGGGCGCCCTCTTCGACGTGGACGACTTCACCTTCACCACCGGCTGACCCGAGGTGGCCACCGGGGCGGGCGGACGGCGCCCGGGGCGACCGGACGCACGAGCGCCGGACGCCCGCCCCGTGGCCGGCGGAAGGAGAACCGACATGTATCCCTGTGCCCGGCTGGCCACCACCGCGGCGGCCGCCGCCACCCTGCTGGCGACCATGACCCTGCCCGGCGGCCCCGACCGCGCACCCGAGGACCGCGTCCTGGTCTTCGCCAAGACCGCCGGGTTCCGGCACGACTCGATCCCCGACGGCATCGCCGCCGTCAGGGAGCTCGGCGAGCGGCACGGCTTCACCGTGGACGCCACCGAGGACGCCGCGGCTTTCGACGACAAGCGCCTCGCCCGGTACGCCGCCGTCGTCTTCCTCTCCACCACCGGCGACGTGCTGGGGCCCGCCCAGCAGCGGGCCTTCGAACGCTACATCGCGCGCGGCGGCGGATACGTCGGTGTGCACGCCGCCGCCGACACCGAGTACGACTGGCCGTTCTACGGCGGCCTGGCCGGCGCCTACTTCCAGTCCCACCCCGCCGTGCAGCCCGCCACCGTACGCGTCGAGGACCGCGCCCACCCGGCCACCGCCCACCTCGCCGCAGCCTGGAACCGCACCGACGAGTGGTACAACTACCGCAGCAACCCGCGCGCCCGCGCCCACGTCCTGGCCGCCCTCGACGAGTCCACGTACAGCGGCGGCACGATGCGCGGCGACCACCCCATCGCCTGGTGCCAGGAGTACCGCGGCGGCCGGGCCTTCTACACCGGCGGCGGGCACACCGCGCAGTCCTTCGCCGACCCCGCCTTCCGTACGCACCTGCTGGGCGGCATCCGCTGGGCCACCGGCGCCGCACGGGCCGACTGCCGCCCGGAGACCGGCTACCGGGCCCTGTTCGACGGCACCTCCACCCGTGGCTGGCAGCAGGCGGGCCCAGGCTCCTTCACCCTGGAGGACGCCACGCTCACCTCGGACGGTGGCATGGGCCTGCTCTGGTACGCGGCCCGGGAGTTCGGCTCGTACTCCCTCAAACTCGACTGGCGGATGTCCGGCGCCGACGGCGACGACAACTCCGGGGTCTTCCTCGGCTTCCCGCCCTCCGACGACCCCTGGTCGGCCGTGAACAACGGCTACGAGATCCAGATCGACGCCACCGACGCACCCGACCGCACCACCGGGTCCGTGTACGGCTTCCAGGCCGCGGACGCCCCGGCACGCGACGCCGCGCTCAACCCGCCGGGGGAGTGGAACACCTACGAACTGCGCGTCGAGGGCGAACGGCTGCGCATCTACCTCAACGGACACCAGATCAACGACTTCACGAACACGGACCCGGCGCGCAGCCTGCGCCAGGGCCACATCGGCATCCAGAACCACGGTGCCGAGGACCGGGTCTCCTTCCGCAACATCCGGGTGAAGGAGTTCGAGGCGGCGGGGAAGGGTGGTCGGGGATGACGGGGATGACGGGGATGACGGGGAAGGCAGGGAAGGCGGGGGTGACGGGGAAGGCAGGGAAGGCGGGGGTGACGGGGAACGTGGGGTTGGCGGGGAAGGCGGGGGTGGCGGGGTCGGGATGGGGGGACGGGGGGCGTACGGGGGTGTGGCTGGTCGGGGCGCGTGGTTCGGTCGCGACCACCGTGATCGCCGGGTGTGCCGCGGTCGCCGCCGGACTGCACCCGCCGACCGGCATGGTCACCGAGACCGCGCCGTTCGACGGGGTACCGCTGCCGCCCCTGGCCTCCCTCGTCTTCGGCGGCCACGACACCGCGACGTACCCGCTGCCCAAACGGGCCGAGGAACTGGCGGCGGGCGGCGTGCTCCCGCACGACCTGCCGCGCGCCGTGCACGCCGAACTGACGGTGGCGGACGACGCGGTACGGCCCGGCGGCCCGCTCCCCGGCGACACCCGCGGGGACGCGGAACTGGTCACGGCCTTCACCGCCGACCTGCGGGCCTTCGTACGCACCCACGGCCTGGACCGCGCGGTCGTCGTCAACGTCGCCTCGACGGAGCCGGCCGCCACGGAGCCGGTCGGTACGGAACCGGCCGGCACAGAATCGGCCGGCACAGAATCGGCGTCCGGCAGCGGAGGCGGAGGCGACCGTCTCCCGCCCAGCTCCCTCTACGCCCACGCGGCGCTGCGCGCGGGCTGCCCGTACGTCAACTTCACGCCGTCCACCGGCATGCACCACCCGCTGCTCCAGCAGATGGCCGTGTGCAGCGGGCTGCCGTACGCGGGCCGCGACGGCAAGACCGGCCAGACCCTGCTGCGATCCGTCCTCGCCCCGATGTTCGCCCAGCGGGCCCTTCCCGTACGCGCCTGGTCCGGCACCAACCTGCTCGGCGGCGGCGACGGCGCCACCCTGACCGACCCGGCGGCCGCCGCCGCCAAGAACGCGGGCAAGGCACGCGTCCTCGCGGACAACCTCGGCGCGGCGCCGCCCGGCGAGGTGCACATCGACAACGTTCCGGCGCTCGGCGACTGGAAGACCGCCTGGGACCACGTCGCCTTCGAGGGCTTCCTCGGCAACCGCATGATCCTCCAGACCGTCTGGCAGGGCTGCGACTCGGCGCTGGCCGCCCCGCTGGTCCTCGACCTCGTACGCCTGGCCGCCGCCGCGCACGCGGCCGGACTCTCCGGGCCCCTCACCCCGCTGGGCTTCTACTTCAAGGACCCGGACGGCGGCCCCGCCGCACTGGCCGACCAGTACGCCGAACTGCTCGCGTTCGCGCGAGGGCTCGGGGGGCGGCGATGAGAGTGGTACCGGGGGCGGGTGGGGGAGTGGGTATGGGTGTGAGGGCGGGTGCGTCTCGTGCCGCTGGGGCTGGGGCTGGGGCTGGGATTGCGGCTGCCTCTTCCGGGGCGGGAGCGCTCGCCCCTTCTCCTGCCGGCTCTGCCTGGCTGGCACTGCTGCGTGTATCCGCGCTGTTCAGCGTGCCGGGGGATCTGCTGGCGGGGGCTGCGGCCGCCGGGTACGGGCCCGGTCCGCGCACCCTCCTCGCCGCCGGCTCGTCCCTCTGCCTCTACGAGGCGGGCATGGCGCTCAACGACTGGGCCGACCGCGACACCGACGCCGTCGAGCGCCCCGAGCGGCCCCTCCCGTCCGGTCGCATCACCCCGGCGGCCGCCCTCGGCGCGGCTGCCGGGCTGACGGCGGCGGGCCTGACCCTGGCGCGAGCCGCCGGGCGCCCGTCCCTGGTCACCGCCACCGCGCTGGCCGCCACCGTCTGGGCCTACGACCTCCGCCTCAAGAACACCCCGGCGGGCCCGCTCGCCATGGCCTGCGCCCGCACCCTCGACGTACTGCAAGGCGCCGCGTCGGCGGTCCCGGCGCGGAGGTCTGGGCGGGGGCCGGGGCCGGGGCAGGGACAGGGAGAGGGGCGGGGGGTGGGCCGGGCGCTGGCCAAGGCGTTGCCGTCGGCGGCGCTGGTCGGCACCCACACCCTCGCGGTCACCACCGTCTCGCGCCGCGAAGCCCAGGGCAGCTCACCGGCCTTGCCACTGGCCGCATGGGGCGTCATGGCGGTGGTGAGCGGGGTGGCCGGCGGAGCCGGAACCAAAGCCGCAGTGGCCACGGCCCGACTCGCGGACGCCACCCCCAAGGCCGCCGCCGCCCTCTACGCCGGGGCCGTCGCGCGCCCCTTCTTCCACGCGGCCCTCAACCCTTCGCCCTACCTCCTCCAGCGCGCCGTCGGCAGCGGGATCCGCGCGCTGATCCCGCTCCAGGCAGCCCTCACCGCACGCGCCGGCGCGCCCCGGACAGGCGCCGCGCTGCTGGCTCTGATGCCCGCCGCCCGGCGGCTGTCCCGGAAGGTCAGCCCGACATGACCACCACGCGTCCGCTCCGTCTCGCCTACGGCACCAACGGCCTGACCGACCTCCGGCTGACCGACGCGCTCGCCCTCCTCGCCGACCTCGGTTACGACGGCGTCGCCCTCACCCTCGACCACATGCACCTGGACCCCGTCGCCCCGGGCCTCGCAGCGCGAACGACCCGGCTGGCGCACCGACTCGACGCGCTGGACCTGTCCATCGCCGTCGAAACCGGCGCCCGGTACGTCCTCGACCCCCGGCGCAAACACCACCCCACTCTCCTCGACCCCGACCCGGACGCCCGCACGGCCCGCGCCGACCTGCTCCGCACCGCCGTCCGCGTCGGCGCGGACCTCGGCGCCACGGCAGTGCACTGCTTCAGCGGGCCCCGCCCTCCCGGCACGCCGGAACCCGCCGCCTGGCAACGCCTCGCCGGCGCACTCACCCCCGTACTCGACACGGCCACCACCGCCCGCATCCCGCTGGCCGTCGAACCCGAACCGGGCCACCTCCTCTCCGACCTCGCCGGTTTCCACCGCCTGCGCACCACACTCGACGCACCGCCCGCCGACGTCCTCGGCCTGACCCTGGACATCGGCCACTGCCAGTGTCTGGAACCCGACCCGCCGGCCGCGTGCGTCCGCGCCGCCGCGCCCTGGCTGCGGCACGTCCAGATCGAGGACATGCGGCGCGGCGTGCACGAGCACCTGCCGTTCGGCGCGGGCGAGATCGACTTCCCGCCGGTCCTGGCAGCGCTCCGGGACACCGGTTACCAGGGCCTGGTCAGCGTCGAGCTGCCCCGCCACTCCCACGCGGGCCCGGACCTGGCCCGCACCTCCCTCTCCTTCCTCCGCACCGCCGAACTGGCCCGGGCCGCCGACCCGGTCCGGCCCTCCGAACTGGCCCGGCCCTCCGAACTGGCCCGGTCCGCCGAGCCGGTCCGGCCCGCCGAGCCGGTCCGGCCTGCCGAACTGGCCCGGCCTGCCGAACTGGCCCGGTCCGCCGACCCGGTCCGGTCCGCCGACCCGGCCCGGCCTGCCGAACTGGCCCGGTCCGCCGACCCGGTCCGGTCCGCCGACCCGGTCCGACCTGCCGACCCGGTCCGACCCGCCGAACTGGCCCGGCCCGCCGAGCCGGCCCGGTCCGCCGACCCGGCCCGATCCGCCGAACTGGCCCGGTCCGCCGAGCCGTTACGTGCTCCCGCCCCGTCGCACCCGTCCGCCCGGCCCTCAGGAGGATCACGATGCTGACGCCGGAGGACTGGATGGCCCAGCTCCACACGGCCCTGCGCGACCGGCTCGGCGGCGCTGCGCGCGCCTGGCTCGACGAGGCACTGGACGAGGCGCACGCCGAAGCGCAAGCCGTGGCTGCGGCAGCAGCGGCCTCAGCCACAGCCGCGGCTCCAGGCGCCCAGGGCACGGCGGACGGCGACGGCGCGCTCTCCTACACCGCGTACGCCCCGCCCGTGTGGGAGATGCGGTTCGTCTCGGCGGGCCGGCACTGCACCCGCCGTGAGCCGCCGCACGCGCGGGACCGGGAGGCGGCCGAGGCGGCCCGCATCCTGCTCCTGCACACGGCCCGTGCCGACGCCCGGACCGTCACCCGGCTCTACCGGCACGGCACCGCCGCCGAACGCCGCGCCGTGCTGATGGCGCTGCCCCACCTGGACCTGGGCCCGAGCGCCCGGCCGCTCGTCGAGGACGCGCTGCGCACCGACGACACCCGGCTGGTCGCCGCCGCCGTGGGCCCGTACGCCGCCCGTCACCTCGACGCGCACACCTGGCGGCACGCCGTACTGAAGTGCCTGTTCACCGGCGTCCCGGTGACCGCCGTGGCCGGCCTGGCAGAACGCGCCCGCGGAGACACGGAGCTGGCCCACATGCTCGCCGCATACGCCCGTGAGCGCACCGCCGCGTACCGCTCCGTACCCGCCGACGTCCAGCGCGTCCTGGACCTCACCGCACCGCCCGTACCTACCGCACCGCCCGTATCCACCGCTCCCTCAGCATCCCCCTTCCCGTCACCCACCGACACCGACCGCTTCCCGATACCCGAGGTACCTCAGGTATCCGACCCGGCCGGAACCTGACCCCCACCGGTGCCGAGCCCGGCCGCCGGGCCGCCGGGCCGCCGGCACCGTGCCCCGGCACGCGAGGAGACCGATGCGCATCTTCGACCCGCACATCCACATGACCTCCCGCACCACGGACGACTACGAAGCCATGTACGCCGCGGGTGTCCGCGCCGTCGTCGAGCCCTCCTTCTGGCTGGGGCAGCCCCGCACCTCACCCGCCAGTTTCTTCGACTACTTCGACTCCCTCCTGGGCTGGGAACCCTTCCGTGCCGCGCAGTACGGCATCGCCCACCACTGCACGCTCGCCCTCAATCCCAAGGAGGCGAACGACCCCCGCTGTACCCCCGTCCTCGAAGCCCTGCCCCGCTACCTCGTAAAAGACCCGGTCGTCGCCGTCGGCGAGATCGGCTACGACTCGATGACGCCCGCCGAGGACACCGCCCTCGCCGCCCAGCTCCAGCTCGCCGTGGACCACGGCCTGCCGGCCCTCGTCCACACCCCCCACCGCGACAAGGCGGCGGGCCTCAGGCGCACCCTCGACGTCCTGCGTGAATCCGACCTGCCCCCCGATCACGTCGTCCTGGACCATCTCAATGAGACAACGGTAGGGCAGGCCACTGACAGTGGCTGCTGGCTGGGCTTTTCCCTCTATCCGGACACCAAGATGGACCCCGACCGCATGGTGCGCTTCCTGCGCCTGCACGGCACCGACCGCGTGCTGGTCAACTCCGCCGCCGACTGGGGCCGCAGCGACCCGCTGAAGACCCGGCACGTCGGCGAGGCGATGCTGGCCGCCGGTTTCTCCGAGGACGACGTGGACCAGGTCCTGTGGCGCAACCCCGTCGCGTTCTACGGCCTCAGCGGCCGGCTGGACCTCACCGCCCAGCCCCCGGGTGCCCTGCACGAGGGCAACTCCGTCCTCCGCGGCGGGGAATGAGGAGGGCGAGGGCACATGCGGTTCCGGCACCCCGACGGGTCGACCGTCCACCTGGCGTACTGCACCAACGTCCACCCCGCCGAAACCCTGCACGGGGTACTCGCCCAACTCCGCGACCACTGCGAACCCGTACGCAGACGCCTCGGCCGGGACCGTCTCGGCATCGGCCTGTGGCTCGCCCGCGACGCCGCCCGCACGCTCGTCCGCGACCCCGCCGCGCTGCGCGGGCTGCGCCGCGAACTCGGCGCCCGCGGCCTCGAAGTCGTCACCCTGAACGGGTTCCCGTACCGGGGGTTCGGCGACAGCCGCGTCAAGTACCGCGTCTACCGGCCCGACTGGACCGAGCCCGCGCGCCTGGACCACACCGCCGACCTCGCCCGGCTGCTCGCCGCGCTGCTCCCCGACGACGTGGCCGAGGGCACCGTCTCCACGCTGCCGCTCGCGTGGCGCACCGACTTCGACGCCGTACGCGACGCTGCCGGCCGCCGGGCCGCCGCACTCGGCGCGCTGCACACCCTCGCCGGCCGGCTCGACGCCCTCGAAGAACTCACCGGCCGCTCCGTACGCATCGGCCTGGAGCCCGAACCCGGCTGCCTGATCGAGACCACCGCCGACGCCGTCGACGCCCTCGGACCCGGGCGGGGCGAGCCGTCCGGACCCGCCGCGCCCCCGGCCCACCGCATCGGCGTCTGCGTCGACACCTGCCACCTCGCCACCTCCTTCGAGGACCCGCACACGGCCCTCGAAGCCCTCCGCCGGGCGCACATCCCGGTCGTCAAGGCCCAGTTGTCGGCCGCGCTGCACGCCGAACACCCCGACCGCCCGGACGTACGCGCCGCCCTGCGCGCCTTCGCCGAACCCCGCTTCCTCCACCAGGCACGCACCCGCACCCCCGACGGGCGGCTGCACGCCACGGACGACCTCGACGAAGCCCTGGCCGGGGAAGCCGCCGGCGGCCTGCCGTGCACGGCGCCGTGGCGCACGCACTTCCACGTACCGCTGCACACCCCGCCCGAGCCGCCGCTCACCTCCACGCTGCCCGTCCTCCGGGACACGCTCGCCCTCCTCGTAGGCGGACCCGTACCGCGCACCCACCACCTCGAAGTCGAGACCTACACCTGGCAAGCCCTCCCACCGGGCCTGCGCCCCCGCAGCAGGAGCCGCCTCGCCGACGGCATCGCGTCCGAACTCGCCCTCGTCCGCGACCTGCTGGCCGACCTCGGACTCAAGGAACTCCCATGAGCGCAGCACCGAACCGTCTGCTCGTCCTGGACGTCGTCGGCCTCACCCCCCGCCTCCTCACCCACATGCCGCACCTCCAAGCGCTCGCGGACACCGGCGCGTACACGCCGCTGGACACCGTGCTGCCCGCCGTGACCTGTACGGTCCAGTCCACGTTCCTCACCGGCACGCCACCCGCCCAGCACGGCATCGTCGGCAACGGCTGGTACTTCCGGGACGTCGGCGAAGTCCACCTCTGGCGTCAGCACAACGCCCTCGTCGCAGGCGACAAGGTCTGGGACGCCGCCCGCCGCGAACACCCGGGCTACACGGTCGCCAACGTCTGCTGGTGGTACGCCATGGGCGCCGGCACCGACTGGACCGTCACCCCGCGCCCCGTCTACTACGCCGACGGCCGCAAGGAACCCGACTGCTACACCCGGCCGCCGTCCCTCCACGACGAACTCACCAGCCGCTTCGGCACCTTCCCCCTCTTCACCTACTGGGGCCCCACCGCATCCCTCCCCTCCTCACAGTGGATCGCCGACGCGACCCGGCACCTGCTGCACACCCGCCGTCCCGACCTCACCCTCTGCTACCTCCCGCACCTCGATTACGACCTGCAGCGCTACGGCCCCGACGACCCCCGCGCCGCCACGGCCGCCGCCGCGCTCGACACCGTCATCGGCCCCCTCCTGGCCGACGCGCGCACCGCGGACATCACAGTCGTCGCCCTGTCCGAATACGGCATCAGGCCCGTCCGCCGCCCCGTGGACGTCAACCGCGCCCTGCGCCGCGCCGGCCTGCTGGACGTGCACACGCAGGACGGGATGGAATACCTGGACCCCACCGCTTCCCGCGCGTTCGCCGTCGCCGACCACCAGATCGCGCACGTGTACGTCCGCCGTCCCGAAGACCTCGACGCGACCCGCGCGGCCCTGGCCGGACTGCCCGGTCTGGACCGGCTGCTCGACGACGAGGGCAAGAAGGCGTACGGCCTCGACCACCCCCGCTCCGGCGAACTCGTCGCCCTCGCCGAACCCGACGCCTGGTTCACGTACTACTACTGGCTCGACGACGCCCGCGCGCCCGACTTCGCGCGCCTCGTCGACATCCACCGCAAACCCGGCTACGACCCGGCCGAACTCTTCATGGACCCCCGCGACCCGTACGTACGGCTCCGCGCGGCGACCGCCCTGGCCCGCAAGAAGGCCGGCCTGCGCTACCGCATGGCGGTCGTCCCGCTCGACCCCGAGCCCGTACGCGGCAGCCACGGACTGCTCCCCGCACCCGGCGCCGACCCGGCCGACGGCCCGCTCCTCATCTGCTCCGCATCCGACGCACCCCTGCCCACCCCCTTCGCCGCCACCGACGTGAAGTCACTGCTCCTTCATCTTGCCCGCACCCACTGACAACGCGCCCCCTCCGGCCGACCGCTACGCCGGTCCACCGCCCGGCCGGCCCACCCGACCGCCCACCGCCCACCGGACACCGCCCACCGATCAAGGAGCCCACCCGCCATGCCCGCTCACCGGAATCCCCACGACCACGACGACCCCCGCCGAGCCGCCCTCAGACGCACCCTCCACCGCCGCGGCTTCCTCGGCGTGGCCGCCGGCGCGTCGGCAGCCGCCCTCCTCGGCCCCGGGACCGGCCCCGCGCACGCCGCCCAGCACGGAACGCACCGGTCCGCCGCACCGGCCGCCCCCGCCCGGCACCCCCACCACCGCCCCGTCCTCCCGCCCGGCCGCCTCGGCATCCAGCTCTACACCCTCCGCGACCAGACCTCGTCCCTCGGCTTCGCCCGCGTCTTCGAGGACCTCGCGTGCTACGGCTACGACGAGGTCGAGTTCGCCGGTTACACCCAGGGCTCCGCCGGGACGATCACCCTGCGCCGGCTCAGGCGGCTGCTCAGCGACAACGGGCTGCGCGGCATCGGCAGCCACGTCGGGTACGCCTCGGCCGACCCCACCGCGTACACGTTCGCCACCCGCCTGACCCAGGTCCTCGACGACGCCGAGGCCCTCGGCCTGCCGTACATCGGCACCCCGTCCAGCCCCGACCGGTACGGCAACACCGTCGACGCCTGGAAACGCGCCGCCGCCGACTTCAACGCGTACGGCGCTGCCGCCCGCGCCCGCGGCATGCGTTTCTACCACCACAACCACGCCGGGGAATTCGCCTTCGCCACCGACGACCCACGCGTCCGCCTGTACGACGTCCTGCTCGCGGAGACCGACCCCCGTCTCGTCTTCTTCGAGATGGACATCTTCTGGGCCTACGTCGCGCAGTACCGTTTCTCCCGGCGCCCGGACGGCACCCCCGCCCCCTTCGACCCCCTCGCGTACGTCCTGGCGGCCCCCACCCGCTACCCCCTCTTCCACGTCAAGGACGGCGAGCACGACACCGCCACCCGGGACGGCTACCGCATGGTCGACGTCGGCGACGGCGACATCGATCACCGCCGCTTCATCTCGGCGGTGGAACGCCGCCGCGGCCGCCGCTCCGCCCACTGGATCGTCGAACGCGACGACGCCGTGGACCCGGCCGCCAACCCGGCGGGCTCCCTGTCCACCGCCCGCCGCTCCGCCCGCCATCTGCGGGGCCTGCGCGCTCCGCGCGGTTAAGCCCGCCGCCCGTGGCCGGGTAGTGTGCACAGGATCAGCACTGCCCGACCGGGGCGACCGGTACGACCAGATTGGCGAGACGTACATGAGCGAGGGGACCGCACCACTGGCGGGCGACGCGACCTCCGTGGCCGACGAGGAGGCGCGGGAGCGCCTGATCTACCTGCGCGGCAGCATCGACAATCTGGACGCCGCACTGGTCCACCTGCTCGCCGAGCGCTTCAAGTGCACCCAGCAGGTCGGCGAACTCAAGGCCCGGCACAACCTGCCGCCCGCGGATCCGGCCCGCGAGGCCACCCAGATCGCCCGCCTGCGCAAACTGGCGGAGGACGCCAAACTGGATCCGGCGTTCGCCGAGAAATTCCTGAATTTCATCATCGGCGAGGTCGTTCGCCACCACAAGGCCATCGCGGACCAGGGGACCGGCCGGGACGACGCGCCGGGACGACGCGACGAGCCCGTGAAGAGCTGACCTGACATCCAGCAGGTGCGCCGGGGCGGTGCCGTCGAGGCCGGTGCCCCCGCCACGGCCTGCCGCGATGCCGGCCGGACGCCCACCCGAACAGGATTTCCCCGCCCGGCCCGTACAACCCTCCCCAGCGGTCGCCGGTCTCCGTCTCCGTCACGGCCTGTCATGACGCCACTCCCGTAAGGCGTCTTCCCGTTCTGGGGGAACCATGTACCGCACCACCGTTTCCGCCGCCGCCCTCGGGGTGCTCTGCCTCGGGCTCGTCGCCTGCCGGCCCGCGGGGAGCGCTGCTGGAGGCGGGGGTACGGCCACGAAGGCGGCGGAGCCCAGTGTCGCCGCGGAGACCACGCCGGGGCCCGCCCCGGCGCGTCAGGCCGCGTTGCCCGACATGGTGGGGAAGGGGCTGCAGAGCGCGCAGGACGCCGCGCAGGCGGCCGGGTTCCGGCTGCTGCGGAGCCATGACGCCCTGGGGCGCGGGCGGATGCAGGCGTTCGACCGGAACTGGAAGGTCTGCTCGCAGACGCCCCGGCCCGGGCAGGCCGACACCACCAAGACGGTGGACTTCGGCGCGGTGAAGCTGGACGAGTCCTGCCCCGGGACCGACGCCGGTGCCGGGGCCGTGGCGGACGGGTCCGCCACGGCC
The DNA here is from genome assembly GCF_040679095.1 of Streptomyces sp. NPDC052496. Taxonomy (NCBI): domain Bacteria; kingdom Bacillati; phylum Actinomycetota; class Actinomycetes; order Kitasatosporales; family Streptomycetaceae; genus Streptomyces; species Streptomyces sp. NPDC052496. Next base: position 86,834 of record NZ_JBFAUH010000007.1, on the reverse strand, counting down.
GGCTCCGCCATGCCCGACTTCCGCGACACATCGGTGAAGGCCGCCCGGCGGGCTCTCGACGCCGGGACCAGCATCACGGTCGAGGACGCGTCGGGGCGCGGCCGGATGGTGCTCGTGGAGTCCCACTGGAAGGTGTGCCGGCAGAGCCCGGCCGCGGGCACGAAGGTGGACGGACGGCCGGTGACGCTGGAAGCGGTGAAGTTCCAGGAGGGGTGTTAGCGGGGTTCGGTGACGGCGGCCCGTAGGGCCGTGTGGTCAGCGCGGGCGGCGGGCCCGTAGGACGGTGTCGTGGGTGTGGTGCGTGCCGGCGGGGGCGGGAACCGTCCGGGGACGGGTTTCGTTGATCTGTACGGTCCAGCCGGGGTCGAGGAGCCGGGCGATGTCGGCGGGCTGGTAAAAGGCGCGCGGATCGACGTCGGGTACCGGCCGCGCGGTCGGGCCGGCGATGTCGTGACCGACGAAGAGCAGGGTGCCGCCGGGGGCGACGGCGTTCAGCAGGCCGCGCAGGGCAGCATGGCCCGGCTGGTGCGGAAGCGGGAAGTACTGGACGGACACCAGGTCGAACGCGGCGGCCGGCGGCGGTGTGACGTTCAGGTCGGCCCGCGCCCAGGCGACGCGGTCGGCGACGTCCGCGGCCGCCTCGGCGGCGCGCCGCAGGGCGACCGCGGAGATGTCGACCCCGGTGACGTGCCAGCCGTGCCGGGCGAGCCACAGCGCGTCGGCGCCCTCGCCGCAGCCCACGTCGAGCGCCTGCCCCGGCGGGCAGCCGGTGATCTCGGTGACGAGCACTCCGTTGGGCGCGCCGCTGAAGAGCTGGTCGCGGCTGCCGTACCTGTCGTCCCAGAACTGGGCGTCCATGTCTGACTCCTGTAGGGGTGCGGGGAGGGGGATGGGCGGGTGGTCACAGTCCGTGGCGCCGGTCGCCTGCCACCAGCGCGCAGACGCGGGCTTCCGCCTCGGCCGAGAAGGGGTCCTTACGGGCCCGTACCGCGCGGTGGGTGTCCTCGGTGACGAGGTCGGCGTTGATCGCCCCCGCGGCGGCCGAGCCGGAGGCGGCGGAGGCGAGGACGTTCGCGGTGAGGTCGGCGACGTTGCCCGCGACCCACACGCCCGGTACGGGCGTCAGGCCGGTCCGGTCGGCGGCGATGTACGAGCCCAGGCCGCTCGGGTGCGCGGTGGGGACCAGCCCCAGGGTGTCCAGGAACGCGGCGCGCGGGACGGCACGGGGCGCCACGGTCAGCGCCTGGAGCGGGACCGGCCCGCCGCCGCGCAGGCGGACCCCGGTGAGGCGGTCGTCGCTGATCTCCAGGCCGGTCACTTCGCCGGGTACGACCGCGATGCCGCGCGCGGCCAGCTGCTCGTACTCCTCGTCCGTGGGACGGGGACCGGTGTGCAGCAGGAGGGTGAGCCGGTCGGTCCACTGGCGGAACAGCAGGGCCTGGTGCACGCTCATCGGGCCGGTGGCCAGGACACCGATCGGCTGGTCACGGACTTCCCAGCCGTGGCAGTACGGGCAGTGCAGCACGTCGCGCCCCCACCGCGCGGCCAGGCCGGGGACGTCGGGCAGCTCGTCGGTGAACCCGGTGGTCACCAGCAGCCGCCGGGCCCGTACGGTGCGCCCCGCGTCGTCGGTGACCGCGAACAGGCCGCCGTCCCGCACCGCCGACCGCACCCGGCCGGCGCGCACCCCGACCCCGTAGGCGGCCGCTTCCCGCCGCCCCGCCGCCAGCAGCTCTCCGGGCGGAGTGCCGTCCTGGGAGAGGAAGCCGTGCAGGTGCGCCGCCGGCGCGTTGCGGGGCTCACCGGCGTCGATCACCAAGACGGACCGCCGGGCACGACCCAGCATGAGCGCCGCGCTCAGCCCCGCCGGACCGCCTCCGACGATCACCACGTCGTACCGGTCGCCGTCGTGCCGCTCCCGCGGCCGGATGTCTGAAGTCTCTCGGGTCATCGTGACCACCTCCGCTCCCCAACCTGCGCCCTCTCCCGCCGAACCGACAAAGTTCTTTGCGGAAACCGCAAAACGGGGCGCAGTGAAGAGGTGAGCGGCAGCGGGGGCGAGGGAGCGACGGCCTCGACGCCGTACTGGCCGACGGTTCACCCCCATAACCTGCGCTTATGCCCGCAGGGGATACGCAGGTGAAACCCACTCCAAAACCTTGGTATTGTTGTCCATGTCGCCGCGGGGAACGCCCCGCGAAGACCACACCTGGTCCGGGTGGCGGAATGGCAGACGCGCTAGCTTGAGGTGCTAGTGCCCTTTATCGGGCGTGGGGGTTCAAGTCCCCCCTCGGACACACACGAAGAACCCCGCGGTCCTCAGGGACCACGGGGTTCTTGTCGTTCGGTACGGCCGGCGCCTCCGATACGCCCGAGGCGATCGGGTCGGCCGATGCGGTCGCGGCAGTCGGGGTGCGCGGGGCAGTGGTGGCGATCAGGGCAGCCGGGGCGCCCGGGGTGATTGGTTCCCTGTGGGTTTTCCTGGGGTGTTTTTCTGTGTGCCCTCCGGTGATTTCCGCTACGCCCGGTGAGGGCTTCGTCAAAGCTCGCGGAGAGTCGGCCGGAGGGGAATGGTGGACTCCTGAAATACTTTCCGGGGCGGCCTGGTCGGGGGGCTCGGGCGGGGTAATGTTGAGGTAATGCGGAACATGTCGGGTGGGGCGGTCGGCGCCGGGGTGCGGACGCGGGCGGTGACTGTTCCTGGGGCCGGGAATGCCGGCCTGTGTGGATTTCCTGTGACCGTTGGAGCCGAAGGGTCGGTTGCGGCTGGATATCCGTCCAACTGAACAACACGAGTCCGGATACGGGGGTGAACCGGCTCATGAAGTTGGTGGAGCGGGACACGGAGCTCTCCGTCCTGGAGGGCCTGCTCGACGCCTGCGCGGCCGGGCGCGGGGGCGTGGTGGTGGTCAGCGGCGCGGTGGCCGGCGGCAAGACGGCCCTGTTGCGCGCCTTCCGGGAGCGGGCGGCGCCCACGGGCGCGCTGTGGTTGCAGGCCACGGCGACCGCGGCGGAGAAGGACGTGCCGCTGCGGGTGGCCGGGCAGCTGCTGCGTACCGCGGAGCCGGCCGGTGCCGGCGGGGAACCGGTGGTGTGGCTGCCGCCGCCGGCCGGCGGCGGTGACGCGCCGGCCCGGGCGGCCGCGGGGACCATTCCCGCGGAAATCGCCGTGAACGTCTTTCCACGGGTGTGCGGCATTCTGTTCGCCCAGGCCAGGAAGCGGCCGGTCGTGGTGTGTGTTGACGATGTGCAGCAGATCGACGCCTATTCGCTGGAATGCGTGTTGTACGTGGTGCGGCGGCTGGATGTCAGCAGGATTCTGGTGGTTCTCGGGGAAAGTACGGGTACGGAGTGGGAGGACAGTGCGGCGCGGCGGGAATTGCTGCGGCGTCCGGCGTGCCGATTCCTGCACGTCGGTCCGTTGCCGCGGGACGGTGTCGTCGCCATGCTGGCCGACGGGCAGAAAGGGCGGCGGTCGGCGCCGCCGGTGGCGGAATTCCACCGGCTGAGCGGCGGCAGTCCGCTGCTGATGCGGGCGCTGCTGGACGATTACGCGGACGCGGAGCCGGCCGGGAGCGCCGAGCTGGTGCCCGGTGAGGCGTACGAGCGTGCTGTGGCGCAGTGCCTGAGCCGCGGTGACCTTCTCATCCGCCGTACGGCATGGCTGCTGGCGGTGCTCGGGGAGCGGGCCATGCGCGTGGGGCCCGCCGAGTTGCTGGGCGTCTCCCGGCAGGCCGGTGAGCGCGCGCTGCGGGCCTTGCACGACATGGGGCTGCTCGCCCATGGCCGGTTCCGCCACGAGGCGGGCCGGACGGCGGTGCTGCGCCGGGCGGAACCGCCGCGCAGCGCGCGCCTGGAGGCCCGCGTCGCCCAGGTGCTGTACGAGCACGGTGCCCCGGCGGCCGTGCTGGCCCCCCACCTGGTCGCCGCGGAGACCGTGGACGCGCCGTGGGCGCTGCCCGTACTGCTGGAGGCGGCCGAGGCCGCGCTGGCCCGCGACGAGGCGGGCACCGCGCTGGACTGCCTGCGGGTGGCCAGGGCCAGCTGCGCGGACGAGGAGCAGGCGCTCGCGGTCAGGGCCGCGCTGGTGCGGGCCGGGTGGCGGGTCGACCCGTCCGCCGCCGTACCGCACCTGCCGGCGCTCACCGACGCGGCGCTGGCCGGGCGGCTCCCGGCGCGCGACGTGAAGGCGCTGGCCGGGCAGCTGCTGTGGGCCGGCCGGGCGGACGACGCCCTGGAAGTCCTCCGGGTCGCGGAGGAGGCAGGGGAGGAAGGCGAGGGGCAGGACGGGGGAGGGGGAGGAGGGCTGGAGTCGGTGCGCGTCTGGGTCGCTTACGGGTATCCGGAGTCGGCGGGGCGGTACCGCGCCGAGGTGGCCGCAGGTCCGTACCGCGCCGGGGCGGCGGGGGCCCGCGACGCAGGCCCGGCGGCCGAGCAGGACACCCAGCAGCGTGCGCTCGCCCTGATGGCCTCCGTACTGGACCAGCGGGTGACCGGGGACGTGATCGGCCGCGCGGAGCGCATCCTCCAGGAGACCCGGCCGGAGGACCGTGCCCCGGAGGCGGGCCTGGCGGCGCTGGTCGCGCTCATCGTCGCGGACGGGCTGCGGGAGGCCGCCCGCTGGTGCGACATCCTCCTCGCCGAGGCACGGGAGCACCGGACGCCGATGTGGCAGTCGCTGTTCGCCTCGGCCAAGGCGTTCATCGAGATCAGACTCGGCGAGCTGGCCGCGGCGGAGGAGTCGGCGCACACCGCGCTCACCGTCGTACCGCCGGAGGGATGGGGGGCCGCCGTCGCCGCCCCGGTCGCCGCGCTGCTGTACACGAAGGCCGCCACGGGGCGGCTGGACGAGGCGGCGGCGCACCTGAAGGTGCCCGTGCCCGACGCGGCGTTCCGGACGCCCGGCGGGCTGCTGTACCTCTGGGCGCGCGGCCACTACCAGCTCGCCGCAGGCCGCCCGTACGCCGCGCTGGAGGACTTCCACCGCTGCGGGGACCTGATGGCCCGGTGGCGCCTGGACCTGTCCGGGCTGGTGCCGTGGCGGACCGACGCCGCGCAGGTGCACGTCTCGCTGGGGGACGACCGCCGCGCCCGGGCCCTGCTGGACGAGGAGCTGGCCCGTACCGGGCCCCGCACGCTGTGGACGCGCGGCGTGGCGCTGCGGGTGCTGGCGGCGCTGGCCGAGCGCGCGGACCGCCCGCGGCTCCTGGGGGAGGCGATGGACATCCTCCAGCGCGGCGGGCACCGGCTGGAGCTGGCGTACGCGATGGCGGAACTGTCGTACAGCTACTGGGACAGGAACGACGACAGCCGGGCGCGGATGGCGGCGCGCAAGGCGCAGCAGCTGATGCGGGAGTGCGGCATCAAGGCGCCCGTCCTGAAGGCCTGGCCGGTCGGCGCGGCGAGCGCGGGCCCGCCCGAGCGGTCCGGTACGGGCGGTGCGGGCCGGCCGCCCGCCGAGCTGAGCGGCGCTGAGCTGCGCGTCGCGACGCTCGCCGCCCGGGGGCACACCAACCGGCAGATCGCCGGGGCGCTGTTCATCACGATCAGTACGGTGGAGCAGCACCTGACGCGGGCCTACCGGAAGCTGGGGGTGCAGCGCCGTACCGACCTGGCGACGCGGCTGGAGCAGGACGCCGTGGCGGACACCGGGCTCGACGGGTGCGGTGACGGGGCCGCGCGGGACTGCCTGCGTGCCGGGTAGGCGGGGCGGGCGCGAGGCGCCGGCGGGCCGCGGTGGACGTTGCGCGGTTGGACACTCCGGCGAGCGGGTGTGGAATGATTGACGACGCTACCACCACGTTCCGTGAACTCCATTGCTCAGTAAGGGAGTTGGGGCTGAACCCGGCTCCGCAGGGGTTGGCGGGTGGGGGTGCGCAGGGCCGTGGCCCGGAGGTGTCCGGGCCCGTGGGACCGCACGGACGGTGCCGCGGCGCGCGGCCGCTCGGCGCCGGCGGCGCGGTGGCCGTACCGCCTTCACGAGCCCCGGCGGCCGTTTCGGCGTACGGCGGTGCGGGCGTGCGCCGGTTTCCCGACCAACCACATCCGGCCGGCCGTTGCCGGCCGATCAACGGGAGGAACCCCTCATGGTGGTGGTGATGGCCCCAGGGGCCACGCAGGAGGATGTCGACGCCGTCGTCGGCCTGGTGCGCGCGGCGGGCGGTGACGCCTTCGTCAGCCGGGGGGTGACCCGGACGATCGTCGGACTCGTCGGTGACGTGGACGAGTTCGAGGCGCTCAACCTGCGCAGCCGCAGAGGCGTCCTCGACGTCGTACGGATCTCCGTGCCGCACAAGCTGGTCAGCCGGGAGCACCACCCCGCGCGGTCGGTCGTGCGGGTCGGCGGTGTGCCGATCGGGCCCGACACCCTGTCCGTCATCGCGGGGCCGTGCGCGGTGGAGTCCGCCGAGCAGACCCTCACCGCGGCGCGGATGGCGCAGACCGCCGGGGCGTCGTTGCTGCGCGGCGGCGCGTTCAAGCCGCGCACCTCGCCGTACGCCTACCAGGGGCTGGGCGAGGCCGGGCTGCGCATCCTCGCCGACGTACGGGCCGAGACCGGGCTGCCGGTGGTGACCGAGGTCATCGACCCCGGCAGCGTCGAACTGGTCGCCTCCTACGCGGACATGCTCCAGATCGGCACCCGCAACATGCAGAACTTCGCGCTGCTGCAGGCGGTGGGGTCCGCGGGCAAACCCGTCCTGCTCAAGCGCGGGTTCGGTGCGACGATCGACGAGTGGCTGATGGCCGCCGAGTACATCGCACAGCGCGGCAACCTGGACATCGTGCTGTGCGAGCGCGGCATCCGCACGTTCGAGACCGCGACCCGCAACACGCTGGACATCAGCGCGGTGCCGGTGGTCCAGCGGCTGTCGCACCTGCCGGTGATCGTGGACCCGTCGCACTCGGGCGGCCGCCGGGAACTGGTACTGCCGCTGATGCGGGCGGCGCTGGCGGTCGGCGCGGACGGTGTGATGATCGATGTGCACCCGGCGCCGGAGACCGCGCGGTGCGACGGCGACCAGGCGCTGCTGGAGGCCGACATGCGGGAGATCGCCAGTACGGCCACGATCCTGTCACCGCTGATGGGCCGCTCGCTCACGCAGCCGGTGCCGCGGGCCGCGGCCGTCTCCTGAGGCGCCTGCGGCTCCCGAGGTCCCCGGCCCCGGCCGGCGGGGTGCGCACCGCCGGTAGGGGTACCCCGACGGGCGGCCGGACGAAAGCGCACACGACCCACCGTCCGGCCGCTTGGTACAGGCCATTTTCCGCGCGGGCGGCCGGACGCGTGTGGCGTCCGGGAACCGGTGTTCCCCGGTGCACGGCGCCCACCGCGATAGGGGTACCGGTGCTGAACCCGTGATGTCGCCGGAGGCTGACGCGGCGCGCGCCCTGCGGTATGTCCAAGGGATGCGATACGCACAGGGCGGCGGACTGACCGCCGAGCGGCGGGAGTTCCGCGCACGGCTGCGGCTGAAGGCGGTCGAGCGGTTCGCGCGGGGCGAGACCAACGCGGTGATCGCCAGGGATCTGCGGGTGAGCGTGCGGTCGGTGCAGCGGTGGCGCAGATCCTGGCAGCAGGAGGGGGAGCGGGCGCTCGGCTCGAAGGGGCCGGCGTCCCGGCCGCGGCTGAGCCCGGCCCAGTTCCGCCGGCTGGAGGCGGAGCTGGCCAGGGGGCCGGCGGCCTACGGCTGGGCGGAGGACCGCTGGACGCTGGAGCGCATCCAGACCGTCATCGTGCGGCGGTTCCACGTCACCTACACGGTGCAGGGCGTACGCAAGCTGATGCGCCGGCACGGCTGGACGTACGTGGCACCGGCGGCCGGCGGGGGCGCCGGTGGCTGGACGCGGCGGGAGGAGGGGCGCGGCGGGGCCGCGTCGCGTGAGCCGCGGGCCAAATGATCGTCAATGTGCGGAAGCCGTCGTTCCGCGGGCGGGGGCCGGCCGTGAAGAACGCCATTCCGGAGGCCCGCGGAATGCGACATCGCGGGTTCAGGCGCGTCAGGTAGGGGTGCCCCGTAGATAAAGGCACTGTTAGAGTATGTATCTGAATGGGGGAAGATGGTTTGTTTGCATATGTGTTCCGCTTCGCATGGGGCGAATTCTGCGGTTCGGGAACCTTCCTCCCCCGCCGGGAGTTGTCACCGGTCGAGAAGCGGGGGTGGGTTCTACACACCTGAACGGCCCGGCGATGTCCTCCTCAGGCCGGCATCGCCGAAGCACGGGCCTGCCGTACGTCGTTAGGGTGCGTCGGCGCGAGCTTGCGCACGGGGGAATCACAACGCGAGGAGCCTGGAGTGGAACCTGGGCAGGCACACCTGGATATGCAGACGGTCGTCGAAGTGGAGATCGATTCACTTTCGGTGGCCGGTTCTCCGCGCATATCCGGGGAAGACGCAGAACACGTGGAAATGCTGACGGTGGCACAGGCACCGCTGCCGCCCATCATCGCGCACCGCGCGACGATGCGGGTCATCGACGGCGTCCACCGGCTACGAGCCGCGGAGCGGCGCGGCGACGACAAGATCGCGGTCCGGTTCTTCGACGGGGACGAGGCCGACGCCTTCGTCCTCGCCGTCGAATCCAACATCACGCACGGCCTTCCGCTGTCCATGGCGGACCGCAAGAACGCGGCCGAACGCATCATCCGCACCCACCCGTTGTGGTCGGACCGGATGATCGCCTCGGTCACCGGCATCGCACCGGGCACCGTCGCGGAGATCCGCCGGCGGGTCTCGGGCGCGGCGGCGGGGCGCGGCAGGATCGGCCAGGACGGCCGCTTCCGGCCGCTCAACGGCGCCGAGGGCCGCCGGCTCGCCGGCAACCTCATCGCCGAGAACCCCGGCCTGTCGCTGCGGCAGATCGCCCGGGCGTCCGGCATCTCGCCGGAGACGGCGCGCGATGTGCGCAACCGGCTGCGCCGCGGCGAGGAGCCGCTGCTGAAGGCGCGGGGCCGGCAGCAGCGGGCACCGCAGGAGCCGGTGGCCGCCGCGTCCGCCGGTGCGGGGGACGGCGCCGCGGCTCCGGCACCCGCCCGGATGCCCGTGCAGGACCGGACGGGGGTCGTCCGCCGCCTCAAGGTCGACCCGGCCCTGCGGTTCAGCGAGACCGGGCGCACGCTGCTGCGGCTGCTGAGCATTCACACGATCAGTGCGGAGGAGTGGGACGACATCATGGCAAACATTCCCCCGCACTGCAGCGGCATCATCGCCCAGCTGGCCCGGGAATGCGCGGACATCTGGGCGGACTTCGCCCAGCGGGCCGAGCGGAATGTCGCCGAGGCCGTGTGACAGGCGGCCGGACCATGTCCAAGTGAGGAAATCGACCGGTTGGACGGACTCCGGTCCGTCCAGCCGCACCTGGTGGAAATGCGCGATACGGTCGGTACCGGCGGACGGCGAAACCACGGCCGCCCGCCGGGCCGTCCGGCACCCGGCACCGTGAATTCTCCGGTGCACCGGCGTGCCGTGGACCGGTGATTCACCTTCACCTTTTCCGCGGGCCGGCGAGAAATCCCTGGAGCCGCCCCTGGCCCATCGGCCTGGCTGGCGGGGATCGATATGGGTATCGTCGCAACGGCGCACCGCACCAGGGCAATATGCCGGGCTCCGCGGCCGGTGGCCCGGATTTCACCAGAACCCGCCGAACTCGACGGCACGGGCGCCCTCGGGGTGCCGCCTTTTCCATGCGGTCGACCGCATGGCCAGGAATCCCGACCCAGGAGGTTTCCGCTGATATGTTTGCCGGACAAGGCTCGGGCATCATGCTGGCGACGTACGACGACCCGGGTAATTCCACGGCTGCGCAGCGGCTCCGGCCGGGAACGCTCCGCCGGATTCTCGCCTATGCGAAACCGCATTCCCGCGAGACCGTCCTGCTGTTGCTGCTGACCCTGGTGGACTCGCTCATCATCGTGTCCACGCCGCTGCTCCTCAAGGAGATCATCGACGTCGGCATCCTGCAGCGGGACACCTCGGTGCTGACGGTGGTCTCCCTCGTCGTCGCGGGCCTCGCCGTCCTCGACGCGGCACTGCAGCTCGCCCAGAGCTACTACGCGGGCCGGATCAGCCAGGGCGTCAGCTACGACCTGCGGGTGCAGGCGTTCACCCACGTACAGCGCCAGCCGCTGGCCTTCTTCACCCGGACCCAGACCGGATCCCTGGTCAGCCGGCTCAACACGGACGTGGTCGGCGCGCAGCACGCGCTGGGCACCCTGCTGGGTTCACTGTCCAGCGTGTTCACGCTGGTCCTGGTCCTGGCCAGCATGTTCTACCTGTCGTGGCTGGTCAGCCTGGTGGCGCTGGTGATCCTGCCGGTGTTCATGGTGCCCGGCGCGCTGGTCGGGCGGCGGCTGACGCGCTACTCCCGCGAACAGATGCAGATGAACGCCGAGATGGGCGCGACCATCGGCGAGCGCTTCAACGTGGCGGGCGCGATGCTCTCCAAGCTCTTCGGCCGCCCGCGCGAGGAGGCGAAACTGTTCGCCGAGCGCGCGGAGAAGGTGCGCAAGGTGGGCGTCACCTGGACGGTGCTGAGCCGCCTGACGGTCATCATCATGACGCTGCTCGCCGCCGTCATCACGGCTCTCGTGTACGGCCTCGGCGGCGCCATGGTGGTCAACGGCACCTTCCAGGTCGGCACGCTGGTGGCCCTGGCCGCCCTGCTGGCCCGTCTGTACGGCCCGATCACCCAGCTCTCCAGCGTCCAGGGCGACGCGCACACCGCGATGGTCAGCTTCGACCGGATCTTCGAACTGCTCGACCTGAAGCCGCTGATCACCGAGCGCCCGGACGCCACCGAACTGACCGCGCCGAACGACGGCGCGGCCCCCGAGGTCACCTTCGACCAGGTGTCCTTCCGCTACCCGCGGGCCAGCGAGGTCTCGCTGGCGTCCCTGGAGTCCCGCGCGCTGCCGGCCGGCGAGCGGGCCCAGGAGCCGCCCGAGGTGCTGCGCGACCTGAGTTTCACGGCGCCGTCCGGCAAGCTCACCGCGCTGGTGGGCCCCTCCGGTGTGGGCAAGACGACCGCCACGCACCTGGTGTCGCGGCTGTACGACCCTTCGGCGGGCAGCGTCCGCATCGCCGGGCAGGACCTGCGCGACGTCACCCTCGACTCGCTGCGCCGCACCGTCGGTGTGGTGTCCCAGGACGCCCACCTCTTCCACGACACCATCCGCAACAACCTGACGTACGCCCGGCCCGGCGCCACCGAGGAGGAGCTGATCGAGGCGTGCCGGGCCGCGCAGATCTGGGACACGATCAGTTCCCTGCCCAGCGGTCTGGACACGGTGGCGGGCGACCGCGGCTACCGCCTCTCGGGTGGTGAGAAGCAGCGCCTGGCCCTGGCCCGGCTGCTGCTGAAGGCGCCCTCGATCGTCGTCCTGGACGAGGCGACCGCGCACCTGGACTCGGAGTCCGAGGCGGCCGTCCAGCAGGCCCTGCGGACGGCGCTGCACGGCCGGACGTCCCTCGTCATCGCGCACCGGCTGTCCACCATCCGCGAGGCCGACCAGATCCTGGTCTTCGACGAGGGCGGCATCCGCGAGCGGGGCACGCACGAGGAGCTGCTGGCGGCCGGCGGGCTCTACGCGGAGCTGTACCGCACGCAGTTCGCCCGGCAGGCGGCCAACGGCAGCGGTCCCGAGCCGGACGCCCACGGCGCCGAGGAGGACCGCAGGCCGCAGGAGGCGGCCGCGCAGATGATGCCGGGCGGCATGGTCTTCTTCGACGGGTCCGGACCCGACGAGGGGGACGGCCCGGGCGGTCCGGGCGGCGGTGTGTGGCACACCACCGGTCAGGGCCCCGGCGGCCGCTGACCGACGGCCGCCCGCGGCGGCCGCGTACACGGGGAACGACGCGCCACCGCGACGGGCGACCGCCGCGGTGGCGCAGCAGGCAGGAGCGAGTAACGGGTTGTCCGTCGAAGGGGGAGACATGGAAGGCCAGGCACAGTTCACTGCGCCCCTGACCGACTGCCAGGAGGGGACGTGGCTGGCCCAGCGCGCGGAGAACCCGCCCCGGCAGTACGACATCAGGCAGTACGCCGATGTTCCGGGCCCGCTCGACACGGGTGTCTTCCAGCGGGCGCTGCGGCAGGCCGTCGCCGAGACGGAGGCGCTCCGGCTGCGGTTCACGCAGGACGGCGGGGCCCCGGCGCAGGTGATCGGGGCGGCCGGGGAGCGCACCGCGCTGCGGTACGTCGACCTCACCGCCGAGAACGCGCCGTGGGAAGCGGCGCAGGCGCTGATGCGCGCCGACGGCCGGCACCCGGCGGACCCCACCGAGGGGGACCTCGGTGCGCACATCCTCTTCAAGCTGGCCCCCGACCGGTACGTCTGGTACCAGCGCCACCACCAGCTGCTGCTCGACCACTTCGGGAGCACGCTGCTGGCCCGTCGCGTCGCCGCCCTGTACAGCGCGGTCCTGCGCGGTGAGCCGTACCGGGCCCCCGGGCACGCCCCGCTGCGGGAGCTGTGGGAGCAGGAGGCCGCCTACCGGGAGTCGCCGGACCGCGAGGCCGACCGCCGGTACTGGCACGAGCACTTCGCGGACCGCCCGGAGCCGGTCACCGTGCCGGGCCACCGGTCGGCCGCCCGCGACGCCCGCCCCCGCGCGACCGGCCGTCTGTCGGCCGCGGGCCGGGAAGCGCTGCGGACGGCCGCGGACCGTACGGGAGTCAGCCGGGGCGCGCTCGTCGTCGCCGCGGTCGCCATCTTCGTGTGCCGCACGACGGGCGCGGACGAGGCGCTGCTGAGCTTCCCGGTCGACGGCCGTACGGGCCCCGCGGCCCGGCGGACGCCCTGCGCGACGGCCAACGTGCTGCCGCTGCGGCTGCCCGCGTCGCCCGGCGACAGCCTGTCCGGACTGGCCCGCGCGGCACAGCGGGAGATCGACGGGCTGCTGGAGCACCGGCGGTACCGCGGTGAGCACCTGCACGCCGAACTGGGACGGCCGGGCGGGCGCCGCGACTTCGGGCCCTCGGTCGCCGTCCCGGCGAGCGGCACGGGCCTGCGGTTCGGCGACGTCCGGGGCGTCCTCCACGACCTGCCGGGCGGGCCCGTCGAGGCGTTCTCCGTGGTGGTGCGTGAGCTGCCGGACGACGCCGGGGCGAGCGTCGCCCTCGAAGCCGACCCCGCGCTGTACGACCAGGAGTGGGCCGGGGCCGGCCACCGGGCCTTCGTGCGGCTGCTGGAGCAGACGGCGGCCGAACCCGAGGCGCCCGTCGGCCGGTTCGGCGTGCTGGGCGCGCCGGAGCACGGGCTGGTCGTGGAGGGCTGGAACGCGACCGGCGCCGAGCGGCCGGGCACTTCGGTGCCGGAGCTGGTCGCCCGCCAGGCCGCGCGGCGGCCCGGTTCCGTCGCGGTGTCCGACGACGGACGCTCGCTGACCTACGCGGAGCTGGACGCGGAAGCGGGCCGGCTGGCCGCGTACCTGACCGGGCTGGGGGTGACGCGCGGCAGCCGGGTCGCCGTGCTGATGGAGCGGTCGGCCGGGCTGCTGGTGGCGCTGCTCGGCGTCTGGAAGGCGGGCGCGGCGTACGTACCGGTGGACGCGGCGTACCCGGCGGGACGGGTGGCGGTCATGCTGGCCGACTCCGCGCCGGCGGTCGTGCTGTGCACCGGGAGCACCCGGGCCGCGGTGCCGCCGGGCGTGCCGGGTGAGCTGGTGGTCCTGGACGACCCGCGGGTACGGGCGGCGGTGGCCACCGGCCCGGCACCCGCCCCGGCGGTCCGGGTGGGGCCCGAGGACCTGGCGTACGTGATGTACACCTCCGGCTCGACCGGGGTGCCCAAGGGCGTGTCGATGCCGCACGGCAGCGTCGCCGGGCTCGTCGGGCAGCGGGACTGGTCCGTCGGCGCGGACGACGCGGTGCTGATGCACGCACCGCACGCCTTCGACGCGTCGCTGTTCGAGGTGTGGGTGCCGCTGGTCTCCGGCGCGCGGGTGGTGGTGGACGGGCAGGGCGTGGTGGACGGGCCGCGGATCCGTGCGGCCGTGGCGGCGGGGGTCACGGCGCTCCATCTGACCGCGGGGTCCTTCCGGGTGGTGGCCGAGGAGTCGCCGGAGTGCTTCGCCGGGCTGCGCGAGGTGCTGACCGGCGGTGACGTGGTGCCGCCCGCCGCCGTGGCGCGCGTGCGCGAGGCGTGCCCCGAGGTGGCCGTACGGCACCTGTACGGGCCGACCGAGGCCGCGTTGTGCGCCACCTGGCACCGGCTGCGGCCCGGCGACCCGGTGCCGTCCGTACTGCCGGTCGGCCGCCCGCTGGACAACCGGCAGGTGTACGTCCTGGACGCGTTCCTCCAGCCCGTACCGCCGGGTGTGACGGGTGAACTGTGCATCGCCGGGACCGGGCTGGCGCGCGGCTACCTCTCCCGCCCCGGGCTGACGGCGGAGCGTTTCACCGCCAGCCCGTTCGTCCCCGGTGAGCGGATGTACCGCACCGGCGACATGGTCCGCTGGACCGACGACGGCGAACTGGTCTTCGTCGGGCGGGCGGACGCGCAGGTCAAGGTGCGCGGGTTCCGTATCGAGCCGGGGGAGATCGAAGCGGCGCTGGCGGCCCACCCGGCGGTCGGCGAGGCGGTGGTGGTGGCCCGGGAGGACCGGCCGGGCGAACGCCGCCTGGTCGCGTACGTCGTCGCGCAGACGCCGGAGCCGGCTCCCGGCGAGCCGGCGGCCGGCGGGCCGCGCGAGGGCAAGCCGCCGCGCGACGGGCAGCCGTTCCGCGACGAGCCGTCCCGGGACGGCCCGTTCCGCGACGAACCGGGCGGCGAACGGGCCGCGGCGGGCGCGGGCAGCGCCCCGGACGCCCTGCTCACCGGCGAGTCCGGCGGCAGCGCCGCCGCGGGCCGGGACACCGGCGCGCTGCTCGCCGCGCTGCGCGAGTTCGTCGGCGGCCGGCTGCCCGAGTACATGGTGCCGTCGGCGTTCGTGCCGCTGGACGGGCTGCCGCTGACCGTGAACGGCAAGGTGGACCACCAGGCTCTGCCCGCCCCCGACTTCACCGGGAGCGGGGCGGCGCGGGAGCCGCGCGGACCCGCCGAGGAAGCCCTGTGCGCACTGTTCGCGCAGGTGCTCGGCCTCGGACGGGTGGGGCCCGAGGACAGCTTCTTCGAGCGGGGCGGCGACTCGATCATGGCGGTGCAGCTCGCCGCGCGGGCCCGCCGCGCCGGGCTGGTGCTGACCACGACGCAGGTCTTCGACGAGCAGACCCCGGAACGGCTGGCCCGGGTGGCGGCCTCCCCGGCGGACGCACGGCCGGGCACGGACACCGAGACCGGCGAGGTGCCCTGGACACCGGCGGACGCCGCTCCGGGCTACGCGCGCTGGGCGGTGCTGGCGGCCCCGGACGGCCTGCGGGCGGACACCCTGCCGCCCGCCGTCACCGCCCTCCTGGACACCCACGCCGTGCTGCGCGCCCGGACGTCCCCCGAGGGCTCCGCCCCGCGCCTGGTGATCCCCGGCCGCGGCACGGTCGACGCGGCGGCCCTGACCACCCGCGAGTCCGTGGCCGCGGCCGACCTCGATCACGCCGCCGAGCGAGCGGCCCGCGAAGCGGTGGCACGGCTCGATCCGACAGCCGGCGCGAACCTCCAGGTGGTGTGGCTCGACCCGGGCCCCGCGCGGCCCGGCCGCCTGGTGCTCGCCGTCCACCACGCGGTGGCGGACGCGGCGTCCTGGCGCGTCCTGGTGGCGGACTTCGCGGCCTGCTGCGCAGCCGTCGCCGCCGGCCGCACACCCGCGCCCGGCCCGGTGGGCACCTCGTTCAGGCGCTGGGCGGACCTGCTGGCCGGACAGGCCACGCAGGAGGACCGGGCCGCGGAACTGGACGCCTGGCGCGCCGTGCTGGACGGTGACGCCGGGGCCGGTGCCCTCCCGGACGGCTTCGGACCGGCGGGTACGGACACGGAAACGGCCCCCGCCGGAACGGCGCGCCGCATGGTCTGGACGGTGCCGCCGCAGCAGGCGGCCGTGCTGGTGGACCGGGCACCCGCCGCGTTCCACTGCACCGCCGACGACGTGCTGCTGACCGCGCTGGCCGCCGCCGTGGCGTACGGGCGCGAGGACGTCCGGGCCGGTGCTCCGGCAGGCCGCCAGGCAGACCGTCCGGCCGGTGTCCTGCTGGACATCGAGACGGACGGCCGGCGCCGGGGCCCGGACGGGCTCGACCTGTCCCGTACGGTGGGCCGGTTCACCGGCGTGCACCCCGTACGGCTGGACCTGTCCGGCACCGCCCTCGGCGAGGTCCTGGCAGGCGGCCCGGCGGCCGGGACGCTGCTGAAGTCGGTCAAGGAACAGGTGCGTTCGGTCCCCGGGGACGGCTTCGGCCACGGCCTGCTGCGGCACCGCAACCCGCGGACGGGCCCCGCGCTCGCCGCCCTCCCGGCGCCCCGGATCGCGTTCAGCTGCTCGGGACGCCCGGAACAGGGCGGCCCGTACCTCTCGGCCGGAGCAGCGGCGGCCGGCCGCGCCGAACCGTCCCCGTACGCCCTGGAGGCCGGGGCGGCCGTCGGCGGGACCGCCGGCGGACCCACCCTGACGCTCACGCTCACCTGGCAGCACCGGGAGGGGGACGGGCGGACCGAGGCGGCGGTGCAGCGGCTCGGCCGCCACTGGGTGGAGATGCTGGGCGGCCTGGCCGCGCACGCCGCCCGGCCGGGAGCGGGCGGCCACACCCCCTCCGACTTCCCGCTGCTCACCCTCACCCAGGACGGCGTCGCGGAGCTGGAGGCCGCCGTGCCGCGGCCGGCGGACATCTGGCCGCTGTCGTCCCTCCAGGAAGGGCTGCTGTTCCAGTCCGCCTTCGAGGAGGAGGGCCCGGACGTCTACGAGACCCAGTGGATGCTGGAGCTGACCGGCCCGCTGGACGCCGCCCGGCTGCGCGCCTCGTGGGAGGCGCTGCTGGACCGGCACGCCGCGCTCCGCGCGAGCTTCCACCGGCGCGCGTCGGGCGAGGCCGTCCAGGTCGTGGCCCGTGACGTACGCCTGCCCTGGCGCGAGATCGACCTCTCCGGCCTGTCGGAGGCCGACGCGCTGTCCGGCATCGAGGAACTGGCCACCCGGGAGCAGGAGCGCCGCTTCGACCCGACGGCGGCGCCGCTGCTGCGGCTGCTGCTGATCCGGCTGGGCGCGGACCGGCACCGGCTCGTCGTCATCAGCCACCACATCCTGATGGACGGCTGGTCCATGCCGGTCCTGCTGTCCGAACTGGCCGAGGTCTACGCGGCGGGCGGCGACGCCGCGGCCCTCGCCCCGGCCGCGTCCTACGGCGACTACCTCGCCTGGCGCGCCCGCCAGGACACGGACGCCGCACGGGACGCCTGGGCCGCCGAGTTCACCGGCACCGACGAGCCCACGCTCGTCGCCCCGGGCGCCGTGGACCGGGGCCCCGTGGACGCCGGCCACCTCATCACCGACCTCCCCGAGGAGACCACCCGCGGCGTGACGGAGCTGGCGCGCCGCCACGGCCTGACGGTCAACACGCTGCTGCAGGGCGCCTGGGCCCTGGCACTGGCCCGCCTGGCAGGCCGTACGGACGTGGTGTTCGGCGCCACCGTCGCGGGCCGCCCGCCCGAGCTGCCCGGCATGGAGTCCATGGTCGGCCTGCTCATCAACACCGTGCCGGTACGGGTACGCCTCGACGCCGCGCAGCCGGCGCTCGCGCTGCTGCGCGACCTCCAGGAGCGGCAGGCCGCGCTGGTGGCCCACCAGCACCTGGGCCTGCCGGAGATCCAGCGCCTGGCCGGTCCCGGCGCGGTCTTCGACACGCTCGTCGTCCACGAGAACTACCCGCGCGCGGTCGCCGCGCCCGGCTCCCCGGACGCGCTCACCTTCGCCGTCCTGGGCACCCGCGAGGCGACCCACTACCCGCTGACCCTGGGCGTCATCCCGGGGGAGCGGCTGCGGGTGCACGTGGCCCACCGCCGCGGCCAGGTCCCGGCGGACCTCGCCCGGACGCTGGTCGGACGGCTGGTGCGGGTCTTCGAGCAGCTGATGGACGACTGCTCGGCGCCGGTGGGCCGGATCGGCGTCCTGGGCCCGGAGGAACGGGCGCTGGTCGTCGCCGGCTTCAACCGTACGGACGCGCCGGTGACCGTCGCGGCCATGCCCGAGCTGTTCCGGGCCCGGGCCGCGCGGACACCGGACGCCGTCGCGGTCCAGGACGGCCGGCGGGCGCTGACCTACGCCGGGCTGGAGCACGAGGCCGGGCAGCTGGCCCGGTACCTGGCCGGCCACGGCGTGGGCCCCGAGTGCCGGGTGGCGGTCGTCGTCGAGCGGTCGGTGGAGATGATCGTCGCGGTGCTGGCCGTGGCGATGGCGGGCGGGGTGTACGTACCGGTCGACCCCGAATACCCGGCCGAGCGCGTCGCGTTCGTCCTGCGGGACGCCGGACCGGCGGTCGTGGTGTGCACGACGGGCACCCGGGCCGCGGTCCCGGCCGCCGCGCACGGCAGTACGGTCGTCCTGGACGACCCGGCGGTGGCCGCGGCGGTGCGGCGCCTCGCGGGCGGCTCGCTGACCGACGCCGAACGGCGCGCGCCGCTGCGCGTGGACCACGCGGCGTACGCGATCTACACCTCCGGCTCGACCGGCGTGCCCAAGGGCGTACTGGTCCCGCACCGCGGGCTGGCCAACCTCGTCGCGGACCGCGCCGCGCGCTACCGGATCGGCGCGGACAGCCGTGTCGTCCAGCGCGTCTCACCCAGCTTCGACGTGTCCATGGGAGACATCTGGCCGGTGCTGTGCGCGGGCGGACGGCTCGTCCTGGCCCCGGCCGGACAGCAGTCCTTCGGCGCGGACCTGGCCGGCCTGCTGCGCGCGGAGCAGGCGACCCATGTGGTGCTGCCCGCGGCCTTCCTGCCCCAGCTGCCGTCCGAGGACCTGCCGCGGTTGCGGGTGCTGGTCACCGGCGGCGAGCCGATGACCGACGAGGTACGCCGCCGCTGGTCGGCCGGGCGGGAGCTGTACAACGAGTACGGCGTCACCGAGGCGACGGTCACCTCCACCGTGACCGCGCCGCTGGACGGCGACAGCGCCCCCGCGATCGGCCGCCCGATCACCAACTCCCGGGCGTACGTCCTGGACGCCTTCCTCCAGCCGGTGCCGCCGGGCGTGCTCGGCGAGCTGTACCTGGCCGGGGTCAACCTGGCGCGCGGCTACCTGGGGCGCGCGGAGCTGAGCGCGGCCCGGTTCGTGGCGAACCCGTTCGCGCCGGGCGGGCGGATGTACCGCACCGGGGACCTGGTGCGCTGGACCGCCGACGGTGAACTGGTCTTCGCGGGCCGGTCGGACGCCCAGGTCAAGGTGCGCGGCTTCCGCGTCGAACTGGGCGAGGTGGAGGCGGCGCTGGCCGCGCACCCCGCGGTGGCGGACGCGGTCGCGGTGGTCCGCGAGGACCGCCCCGGCGAACGCCGGCTGGTCGGTTACGCCGTACCCACCGGGCCGGGGCTGGACGAACGGTCCGTCCGCAGCCACGTGGCCACGACCCTGCCGGACTACATGGTCCCCGCGGCCGTGGTGGCCCTGGACGAACTGCCGCGGACGCCGAACGGGAAACTGGACCGCGCGGCACTGCCCGCGCCGGACTACGCCGGGCACGCCACCGGGCGGGCGCCGCGCACCCGGGACGAGACGGTGCTGTGCGGCCTGTTCGCCGAAGTCCTGGGCCTGGAGCGGGCCGGCGCCGAGGACAGCTTCTTCGAGCTGGGCGGTGACTCGATCATGTCGCTCCAGCTGGTGGCTCGGGCCCGCCGGGCCGGACTGCTGCTGACCTCCCGCCAGGTCTTCGACGAACAGACCCCGGAACGCCTGGCCGAGGTGGCGCGGCCGGCCACGTCCGGACCCGGCGCGCACCCCGCCGGCGCGGACACCGGCGAGGTGCCGTGGACACCGGTGATGCGGCTGCTCGGCGAGCGGATCACCGGCGGCCGGTTCGCGCAGTGGATGACCGTGGGCGCACCGGCCGGGCTCGGCCGGGACGTCCTGGCCGCCGGGCTGGCCGCCGTCCTGGACACCCACGCCATGCTGCGGGCCCGGGTGGTGCCGCGCCCCGGCGGGCCGGTGCTGGCCGTCGGCGGCCGGGGCTCGGTGGACGCCGGCGCGCTGGTCACCCGGGTCGACGCGGCCCGCACGCCGGACGCCGGACTCGACGGCCGCGCCGAACGGGCCGCACAGGAAGCGGTCGGCCGGCTCGACCCGGCCGCGGGCGTCCTCCTCCAGGCGGTCTGGCTGGACGCGGGACCGCACCGGACCGGCCGGCTGGCCCTGGCCGTGCACCACCTCGCGGTCGACGGCGTGTCGTGGCGCATCCTGCTCCCGGACCTGCGGGCTGCCTGCGAAGCGGCGGCCGGCGGACGGACACCGGAACCCGAACCGGCCGGTACGACCTTCCGGCAGTGGGCCGGGCTGCTGGCCGAGCAGGCGACCCAGCCGTGGCGGGTGGCGGAACTGCCGCACTGGACCGCCGTACTCGACGGGCCCGACCCGCTGCTCGGCACCCGCGCCCTCGACCCGGACACGGACACCCAGGCGACCGTGCGCCACCGCGCCTTCCCCGTCCCCCGCGAGCAGGCGGCGGTCCTGGCGGGCCGGACCCCCGCGGTCTTCCACTGCGGCGTGCACGAGGTGCTGCTCGCGGCGCTGGCCGCGGCGGTCGCCGGCACGCGGCCGGACGCGGACGCGGCGGCCGGGGTCCTCGTGGACGTCGAGGGGCACGGCCGGGAGCCGGTCGCCGGCGCCGATCTGTCCCGCACGGTGGGCTGGTTCACCAGCGTGCACCCCGTACGGCTCGACCTGTCCGGCGTGGACCTCGACCAGGTGGCGGCGGGCGGGCCGGCGGCCGGGGCGCTGCTCAAGGCGGTCAAGGAACAGACGCGCGCGGTGCCCGGCGACGGCTTCGGCCACGGGCTGCTGCGCCACCTGAACCCGGAGACCGCGCCCGTACTGGCCGCCCTCCCGGCCCCGCAGATCGGCTTCAACTACCTCGGCCGGTTCCCCGCGGGCGCCCCCGAAGGCACCGCCGGGCCCTGGGAGGCGGCAGGCGGCACCGCACTGGGCGGCTCCGACGACCCGGACATGCCCGCACCGCACGTCCTGGAGGCAGGCGCGGTCATCCGCGACAGCCCCGAAGGGCCCGAACTGACCCTCACGGTCGGCGGACCGGCCGGCGTCCTCGACGACGCGGCCGTCACCCGCCTCGGCCACCGCTGGCGGGAGCTGCTCGGCGGCCTGGCCGCCCACACGGCCGCGCCCGAGGCGGGCGGCCACACGCCCTCCGACTTCCCGCTCCTGGACCTGGGCCAGGACGAGGTCGAGGAGTTCGAAGCGATCGCGGCACGGCTCGAAGGGGGACTGTCGCTGTGAAGACCTCACCACCGGCCACGGGACCGGCATCCGGCAAGGGCTCGGCACTCGCCGAGGTGTGGCCCCTGTCCCCGTTGCAGGAAGGGATGCTCTTCCACGCCGGGTTCGGCGAGCAGGGGCCGGACGTCTACGTCATCCAGCGCACCCTGACGATCGACGGCCCGCTGGACACCGCCCGCTGGCGCGCGTCCTGGCAGGCGCTGGTGGCGCGGCACGCGGCGCTGCGCGCCAGCTTCCACCGCCGCAAGTCGGGCGAGGCGGTCCAGCTGGTCTCCCGCGAGGCCGCACTGCCCTGGCAGGAGACCGACCTGTCCGGTCTGCCCGAGGCCGACGCGCTCGCCGAGACCGGCCGGCTGGCCGCCGACGCGTGCGCGGAACGCTTCGACCTCGGGGTGGCGCCGCTGCTGCGGGTGCTGCTCGTCCGCCTCGGCACCGACCGGCACTGCATGGTGCTGACGGCCCACCACATCCTGCTTGACGGCTGGTCGATGCCGATCCTCTTCGACGAGGCGAGCAGGGTGTACGCGGCGGGCGGCGACGCCTCGGTGCTGCGGCGCACCGCCTCGTACCGCGACTACCTCGCCTGGCTGGGCCGGCAGGACAAGGACGCGGCGCGGGCCGCGTGGCGCGCCGAACTGGCCGGGGACGGCGAGCCGACCCTCGTCGCCCCCGCCGACCCGGCCCGTACCCCGGCGCTGCCCGACCAGATCAAGGCCGACCTGTCCGCCTCCCTCACCCGGGACCTGACCGACCTGGCCCGGCGGCACGGTCTGACCCTCAACACCGTCGTGCAGGGCGCCTGGGCGATGCTCCTGGCCCGGCTGTCCGGACGCGACGACGTGGTGTACGGCACGACCGTGGCCGGCCGGCCGCCGGAACTCCCCGGCGTCGAGTCCATGGTCGGCCTCTTCATCAACACGGTGCCGGTGCGGGTACGGCTCGACGCCGGACAGCCCGTGGTGGAGATGCTCAAGGACGTACAGGCCCGCCAGTCCGCGCTGCTGCCCCACCAGCACCTGGGCCTGGCCGACATCCAGAAGCACGCCGGGCCGGAAGCGGGCTTCGACACGCTGGTGGTGTACGAGAACTACCCCCGCCCGGCCGACGAGCCGGCCGGGCCCGGCACGCTCTCCTTCACCACGCTGGGCCTGCGCCAGGCCACCCACTATCCGCTGACCCTCGGCATCCTTCCCGGCGACCGGCTGGAGGTGGAGGTCTCCTACCGGCCCGACCTGATCCCGGCCGGGCCCGCCCGCGCGCTGACCGGACGGCTGGTGCGGGTACTGGAGCAGCTGGTGGCGGACCCGGCGGCGCCGGTGGGACGTGTCGGCGTCCTGGACGCGGCGGAACGGCACCGGGCCGTGGCGGAGTGGAACGCCACCGCGGCGGAGGCGGTGACCGCCACGGTGCCGCAGCTGTTCGCGGCCCGGGTGGCGTCCGCGCCGGACGCCGTGGCCGTGACGGACGGGCGTCAAAGTGCTCAATATGGCGGGTTGGACACCGCGTCGGACCGCCTTGCCGCGTACTTGGACGGTCTGGGAGTGGGGCGTGGGGGCCGGGTGGCGGTGGTGATGGAGCGGTCCGTCGATCTGATCACGACGCTGCTGGCGGTGTGGAAGGCGGGAGCCGCGTATGTGCCGGTGGACGCCGGGTATCCGGCGGAGCGGGTGGCGTTCCTGCTGGCGGACTCGGGCCCGTCGGTCGTGCTGTGCACGGAGGCGACGCGGGCGGCGGTGCCGGCGGATGTGGCCGGGCAGGTCGTCGTGCTGGACGATCCGGAGGTGCGGGCGGCGGTGGCGGAGGCCACTGGTTCGCAACCGGCGCTCAGCGCTGACGACTTGGCGTATGTGATGTACACCTCCGGTTCCACCGGTGTGCCGAAGGGTGTGGGTGTGCCGCACGGCAGTGTGGCCGCGCTGGTCGCGGACCGCGGCTGGGCGCTCGGCCCGGACGACGCGGTGCTGATGCACGCCCCGCACGCCTTCGACGCGTCCCTCTTCGAGATCTGGGTGCCGCTGGTCTCCGGTGCCCGGGTCGTCGTGGCCGGGGCCGGTGCGGTGGACGCGCAGCGGGTGCGGGAGGCGGTGGCGGCGGGTGTCACGGCGGTGCACCTGACCGCCGGTTCCTTCCGGGTGGCCGCGCAGGAGGACCCGGAGTGCTTCGCGGGGCTGCGGGAGGTGCTGACCGGTGGTGACGTGGTTCCGGCCGGGTCCGTCGCCCGCGTACGCGCGGCGTGCCCCGAGGTGGCCGTACGGCATCTGTACGGGCCGACCGAGACCACGCTGAGCGCCACCTGGCACCGGCTCCCGCCGGGCGGTTCCGCTCCGGACGTGCTGCCGGTCGGGCGTCCGCTGGCCAACCGGCAGGCGTATGTGCTCGACGCGTTCCTCCAGCCCGTACCGCCCGGTGTGGACGGTGAGTTGTATCTGGCGGGCACCGGTCTGGCGCGCGGCTATCTCGACCGTCCGGGGGCGACGGCCGAGCGGTTCGTGGCCTGCCCGTTCCCGCCCGGCGGCCGGATGTACCGTACGGGCGACCTGGCGCACTGGACGTACGACGGTGAGCTGGTCTTCGCCGGGCGCGCCGACACCCAGGTCAAGGTGCGCGGCTACCGGGTCGAGCCGGGCGAGGTCGAGGCCGCGCTCGCCGCGGCGCCGGGAGTCGCCCAGGCCGCCGTCGTCGCCCGCGAGGACCGGCCCGGCGAGCGGCGGCTGGTCGGTTACGTCGTGGCGGCCAAGGAGTACGCGGACGGCCCCGCGCTCGAAGGCCAGGCCCTGCGCGAGCACGTCGCCCGCACCCTGCCGGACCACATGGTGCCCGCCGCCGTCCTCGTCCTGGACGCGCTGCCGGTCACGGCCAACGGCAAGGTGGACCGCAAAGCCCTGCCCGCCCCCGACTTCGCCGGGAAGGCGGCCGGACGCGCACCGCGCACGGTGGCGGAGGACATCCTGTGCGGGCTCTTCGCCGAACTGCTGGGCCTGGAACGGGTCGGCGCGGAGGACGGCTTCTTCGCCCTGGGCGGCGACTCGATCATGTCGATGCAGCTCGCCACCCGGGCCCGCCGGGAAGGGGTGCTGTTCAGCGCCCAGGACGTGTTCGAGCAGGAGACGCCGGGCGGGCTGGCCGCCGTCGCCCGGCTCGCCGACGCGGTACGCGCGGCCCCGGACGCGGGCGTGGGCGAGGTGGCCTGGACGCCGGCCATGGCGGCGCTGGGGGAGTACGCGCTGAGCGGCGAGTTCGCGCAGTGGATGGTCGTCACCACCCCGGCGGGCCTGCGGCCGGACGTCCTCACCGGCGGGCTGGCCGCCGTCCTGGACACGCACGACATGCTGCGGGCCCGGGTGGCGCACGGGGAGGGCGGACCGCGCCTGGTGGTGCCCGGACGCGGCACGGTCGACGCGGCCGCGCTGCTCACCCGTGTCGACGCGGCGGACACCCCGGCCGGCACCCTCGACGACCTCGCCGACCGCGTGGCCCGGGAGGCGACCGGACAGCTGGACACCGCGGCGGGCCGGCTGGTGCGGGCCGTGTGGCTGGACGCCGGGCCCACCGAGCCCGGCCGGCTGGCGCTGGTGGTGCACCACTTGGTGATGGACGGCGTGTCCTGGCGCATCCTGCTCCCCGACCTGCGGGCCGCCTGTGAAGCGGTGGCGGCCGGGCGTACGCCGGAACTCGACCCCGTCGGCACCTCGTTCCGGCAGTGGGCGGGCGCCCTCGCGGCCCAGGCCACCGGCGACCGCCGGGCCGCCGAACTGCCCGCGTGGACCGCCCTGTTCGAGGACGTGGCGCCACCGCTGGGCGGCCGGGCGCTCGACCCGGCCGTGGACACGCTGGCCGGCCTGGAGTGGCACACCTGGACGGTGGCGGGAGCGACGGCGGCCACCCTCGTCGGCAAGGCCCCCGGAGTCTTCCACTGCGGCGTGCACGAGGTACTGCTCGCGACGCTGGCGGGCGCGGCGGCCCACGACCGGCCCGCGGCGGCGCTCGTCGTGGACGTCGAAGGGCACGGGCGCGAACCGGTCGACGGGGCGGACCTGTCCCGGACGGTGGGCTGGTTCACCAGCGTCCACCCGGTCCGCCTGGACGTCTCCGGGATCGGCCTGGACGAGGCGCGGCAGGGCGGCCCGGCCGCCGGTGAACTGCTCAAACGCGTCAAGGAGCAGGCGCGGGCGGTGCCCGGCGACGGCCTCGGCCACGGCCTGCTGCGCCACCTGAACCCGCACACCGCACCGGAGTTGGACACCCTGCCGGACGCCCACATCGGGTTCAATTACCTGGGCAGGTTCGCGGGTGCGGGCCGGGCCGGAGCGCCGGGGGACGCCTGGCAGCCGGCCGGCACCTCGGTGGTCGGCAGTTCGGCCGACCCCCGCACGCCCGCCCCGCACGCCCTGGAAGCAGGGGCGTACGTCCAGGACACCCCGGACGGGCCGGAACTGACCCTCACGCTCGGCCGGCCCGCCGGACTGTGGCCGCACGAGGCCGTCGAGCGGCTGGGCCGGCGCTGGCTGGACCTGCTGGCGGGCCTGGCGGCCCACACCGGCGACCCGGCAGCGGGCGGACACACCGCCTCCGACTTCCCCCTGCTGGACCTCGGCCAGGACGAGGTCGAGGAGTTCGAAGCCGGCTTCGCGGACGGCGCCCCGTAGCGCGCCCCACGAGCCGCCGGCCGCACCTCGTAGCCCGATGAACGCATGCCGTTTTGAGGAGTAAGCGATGACCCGATCTCTTGTCGAGGACGTGTGGCCGCTCTCGCCGTTGCAGGAAGGGCTGCTGTTCCACGCCGCCTTCGACGAGGAGGGCCCGGACGTCTACCAGGGCCAGCGCTCGCTGGCCCTGGACGGCCCGCTGGACGCGGACCGGCTGCGCGCCTCCTGGGAGGCGCTGGTCGCCCGGCACCCGGTGCTGCGGGCGGGCTTCCGGCGGCGCAGGTCGGGTGACGCGGTACAGGTCGTCGCGCGCGAGGTGACCCTGCCGTGGCGGGAGGCCGACGTGTCGGGCCTGGACGCGGCGGAGGCCGCCGCCGAGGCCGGGCGGCTGGCGGCGGAGGAGCGGGCCGAGCGGTTCGACCCGGCGGTGCCGCCGCTGCTGCGCCTGCTGCTGATCCGGTTCGGCGCCGAACGCCACCGGCTGGTCGTCACCTCCCACCACGTCCTGATGGACGGCTGGTCGATGCCGGTCCTGCTCAACGAGCTGACCACGGTGTACGCGGCGGGCGGTGACGCCCGCGGCCTGCCCGGGGCGCCCCGTTACCGCGACTACCTGGCCTGGCTGAACCGCCAGGACAAGGACGCGGCCCGGCAGGCGTGGCGGGCCGAGCTGGCCGGCAACGACGAGCCGACCCTGGTGGCACCGGCCGACCCGGCCCGGCTGCCGGTGGTCCCCGAGAGCCTGATCAGCGAGATCCCCGAGGACCTGACGCGCGGCCTGGTGGGACTGGCCCGCGCCCACGGGCTGACCGTCAACACCGTGGTGCAGGGCGCCTGGGCGCTGCTCCTGGCGCGGCTCGCCGGGCGCGACGACGTGGTGTTCGGCGCCACGGTGGCCGGCCGCCCCGACGAACTGCCCGGCGTCGAGTCGATGGTGGGCCTGTTCATCAACACCCTGCCGGTACGGGTCCGGCTCGACGGCGGACAGCCGCTGCACCGGCTCCTCAGCGGCATCCAGGAGCGGCAGACCGCGCTCATGTCCCACCAGCACCTGGGCCTGGGGGAGATCCAGAAGCTGGCCGGGCCCGGGGCGGTCTTCGACACGCTGGTGGTGTTCGAGAACTACCCGGCGGCACCCGCCGGGGCCACCGGCCCGGACGCCTTCACCCTGCGCTTCCTCGAAGGGCGCGAGACCTCCCACTACCCCTTCACGCTGGTCGTCGTGCCCGGTGAGCGGATGCTCTGCAAGCTCGACTTCCGCCCGGACCTCTTCGACCGCCGTACCGCCGAGGCCGTGTTCGCCCGGCTGGTACGGGTGCTGGAGCAGCTGGTGGCGGACCCGTCGGCGCCGGTGGGCCGGACCGGCGTCCTGCGGGCGGACGAACGGGACCTGGTCGTCGAGGGCTGGAACGCGACGGCGGCCGAGGCGGCGGGGCCGTCGGTCCCGGAGCTGATCGCGCGGCGCGCGGCGTCGGCGCCGGACGCCGTGGCCGTCAGGGACGAGCGGCGGACGCTGACGTACGGCGGGCTGGCGGCGGAGGCGGGGCGGGTGGCCGCGTACCTGGCGGACGCCGGGGTGCGGCGCGGCGATCGCGTCGCGGTGCTGATGGAACGGTCCGCCGACCTGGTGGTGGCCCTGCTGGCGGTGTGGCGGGCGGGTGCCGCGTACGTGCCGGTGGACGCCGGGTACCCGGCGGAACGGATCGCGTTCCTGCTGGCCGACGCGGAGCCGGCGGCCGTCGTGTGCACGACGGCGACCGCTGCGGCGGTCCCGGTGGACGCGGGGGGCCGCCTGGTGGTGCTGGACGCGCCGGAGGTCGCGGTGTACGGCGGTCCGGGCCCGCAACTGCCGCTCGGCGCCCACGACATGGCGTACGTGATGTACACCTCCGGCTCGACCGGTGTGCCGAAGGGCGTGTCCGTGCCGCACGGGAGCGTGGCGGCGCTGACGGGGAGCCGCGGCTGGGCGCTCGGCCCGGACGACGCGGTGCTGATGCACGCCCCGCACGCCTTCGACGTGTCGCTGTTCGAGATCTGGGCGCCGCTGGTGGCCGGCGGCCGGGTCGAGGTGGCGCGGCCGGGCGCGGTGGACGCGCAGCGGATCCGCGAGGCCGTGGCGGGCGGGGTGACGGCCGTGCACGTCACGGCGGGCCTGTTCCGGGTGGTCGCGGAGGAGGACCCGGAGTGCTTCGCGGGGCTGCGCGAGGTGCTGACCGGCGGCGACGTGGTCCCGGCGGCATCCGTCGCCCGCGTCCGCGCGGCGTGCCCCGAGGTGGCCGTACGGCATCTGTACGGACCCACCGAGGTCACCCTGTGCGCCACCTGGCACGTCCTGCGGCCCGGCGACGAAGCGGGCGGGGAACTGCCGGTCGGCCGCCCGCTGGACAACCGCCAGGCGTACGTCCTGGACGCGTTCCTCCAGCCGGTGCCGCCGGACGTGGTCGGCGAACTGTACGTGGCCGGCACCGGCCTGGCGCAGGGGTACTGGCAGCGCGCCGGGCTCAGCGCCGAACGCTTCGTGGCGTGCCCGTTCGCCGACGGCGGGCGGATGTACCGGACCGGTGACCTGGCGCGCTGGACGCCCGAGGGCGAGCTGGTCTTCGCCGGGCGGGCGGACGCGCAGGTCAAGGTGCGCGGCTTCCGGGTCGAACTGGGCGAGGTGGAGGCGGCGCTGGCCGCGCACCCGGCCGTCGGCCAGGCCGTGGTCGTGGCCCGCGCGGACGGCCCCGGCGAGCGGCGCCTGGTGGGCTACGTGGTGCCCGACGGGCAGCAGGCGGACGCGGACGAGATCCGCGAGCACGTCGCCAAGGTGCTGCCGGACTACATGGTCCCGGCGGCCGTGCTGGTGCTGCCGGCCCTGCCGGTGACGGTCAACGGCAAGGTGGACCGGGTGGCGCTGCCCGCCCCCGACTTCGCCGGGCGGGTGTCCGGGCGGGCCCCGCGCACCGCGGCCGAGGAGGTCCTGTGCGGCCTGTTCGCCGAGGTGCTCGGCCTGGACCGGGTAGGGGCCGACGACAGCTTCTTCGCGCTGGGCGGCGACTCCATCGGCTCGATGCAGCTGGTGTCACGGGCCCGCCGCGCCGGACTCGTCCTGACACCGCGCCAGGTCTTCGACCTCAAGACGGCCGGGCGGCTGGCGGCGGTGGCGGCCCGTACCGGTGACGCCGCCCCCGCGGCGTCCGACCCGGGCGACGGCGAGATCCCCTGGACGCCCGTCATGCGGGCGCTGGGCGAGCGCGCCGCCCGCCCCGGCTTCGCCCAGTGGATGATCCTCGGCGCGCCGGCCGGACTGGGGACGGACGCGCTGACCGCGGGACTGGCCGCCGTACTGGACACCCACGCCGTGCTGCGCGCCCGCGCCGTCACCGGTGAACGGCCCGTCCTGCACGTGCCCGGCCGCGGCGCGGTCGACGCCGCCACGCTGGTCACCCGTACCGACGCCACGGACGCGCCGGACGACGCCCTGGACGGCATCGCCGAGGACGCGGCCCGCGCGGCCGCCGAGCGGCTGGACCCGGCCGCGGGCGTGCTGGTGCAGGCGGTGTGGGTGGACGCCGGTCCGCGCCGGACCGGGCGGCTGGCCCTGATCGTCCACCACCTGGCCGTGGACGGCGTGTCCTGGCGCGTCCTCGCGCCTGACCTGCGGGCCGCCTGCGAGGCCGTGACCGCGGGCGAAGCACCCGAACTCGATCCCGTCGGCACCTCGTTCCGCCGCTGGTCCGAACTCCTCACCGCCCAGGCGTCCGGCCCGGCCCGCACGGCCGAACTCGACGCCTGGACCGCCCTGCTCGACACCACGGACCCGCAGCTGGGCACCCGCGCGCCCGACCCGGACACCGACACCGCGGCCACCCTGCGCCGCCGCTCCTGGACGGTGACCGGCGCGGCGGCCGCCGCCCTGCTCGACCGCGCCCCGGCGGCGTTCCACTGCGGAGCGCACGACGTCCTCCTGGCCTCCCTGGCAGGCGCCGTCGCCCACTGGCGGCCCGCCCCGGGCACCGGCCTTCTGGTGGACGTCGAAGGACACGGCAGGGAACCGCTCGACGGCACCGACCTGTCCCGGACGGTGGGCTGGTTCACCAGCGTCCACCCGGTCCGGCTGGACCTCTCCGGCATCGACCTGCCGCAGGCACTCACCGGCGGCCCCGCGGCCGGCGCGCTGCTCAAGGCCGTCAAGGAACAGGCACGCGCCGTACCCGGCGACGGCCTCGGCTACGAGCTGCTGCGCCACCTCAACCCGGAGACGGCCCCCGCGCTGGCCGCCCTCCCGGCCCCGCAGCTCGGCTTCAACTACCTCGGCCGCTTCGCCACGGGCGCGGACGGCGGCACGGTCGGCCCGTGGCAGACGGCCGGTACCACCGCGATCGGCGGTACGGCCGCGCCGGACCTGCCCGTCCAGCACGCCCTGGAAGCGAGCGCCGTCGTCCGCGACACCCCGGACGGACCGGCCCTGGACCTCGCGCTGAGCTGGCCCGCCGCCCTCCTCGACGAGACCGCGGTGACCGGGCTCGGCCAGGTCTGGCTGGACCTCCTCGGCGGCCTGGCCGCCCACACCGGCGCCCCCGGTGCGGGCGGGCACACCCCCGGCGACTTCCCGCTCCTGGACCTCACCCAGGAGAGCGTGACGGCGCTGGAGGCCGCCGTGCCGTCCCTGACGGACATCTGGCCGCTGTCGCCCCTCCAGGAAGGGCTGCTGTTCCACGCCGCCTTCGACGAGGAAGGCCCGGACGTCTACGAGACCCAGCGGCTGCTGGAACTGACCGGCCCCCTCGACGCCGCCCGGCTGCGCGCTTCCTGGCAGACGCTGCTGGCCCGGCACGACGCGCTGCGGGCGAGCTTCCACCAGCGGGAGTCCGGCGACACCGTGCAGGTCATCGCTGGGGCCGTCGAACTGCCCTGGGGCGAGGCGGACCTGTCGGCGCTCCCGGAGCCCGAGCGGCAGGCCGCACTGGACCGGCTCGCCACCGACGAGCGGTCCCGGCGCTTCGACCTCGCCCAGGCCCCGCTGCTGCGGCTGCTGCTCGTCCGCGTGGCGGCGGACCGGCACTTCCTGGTCGTCACCAGCCACCACATCCTCCTGGACGGCTGGTCCATGCCGATCGTCCTGGACGAGCTGGGCGCGGCCTACGCTGCGGGCGGCGACGGCACGGACCTCAGGCGCACCGCCTCGTACCGCGACTACCTGGCGTGGCTGAGCGAGCAGGACAAGGACGCCGCACGCGCCGCCTGGCAGGCGGAGCTGGCCGGCGCCGAGGAGTCCACGCTGGTGGCCCGCTCCGAGCCGGGCCGGGCCCCGGCGGAGCCCGAGACCGGCGCCGCCGAACTCTCCGAGGACGGCACCCGGGCCCTGACCGAACTGGCCCGGCAGCACGGCCTGACCGTCAACACCGTGGTGCAGGGCGCCTGGGCGATGGTGCTGGCGCGCCTGGCCGGCCGGACCGACGTGGTCTTCGGCGGCACGGTCTCCGGCCGGCCGCCGGAGCTGCCCGACGTCGAGTCGA
This sequence comes from Streptomyces sp. NPDC052496, assembly GCF_040679095.1. Taxonomy (NCBI): domain Bacteria; kingdom Bacillati; phylum Actinomycetota; class Actinomycetes; order Kitasatosporales; family Streptomycetaceae; genus Streptomyces; species Streptomyces sp. NPDC052496. The sequence goes on along the minus strand of NZ_JBFAUH010000007.1, from coordinate 55,331 downwards.
TGGTCGGCCTGTTCATCAACACCCAGCCGGTACGGGTACGCCTGGACGGGGCCGAGCCGGTCCTGCGGATGCTCACCGGCCTCCAGGAGCGCCAGTCCGCGCTCCTGGCCCACCAGCACCTCGGCCTGCCGGAGGTGCAGGGCCTGGCCGGCCCCGGCGCGGTCTTCGACACCATGCTGATGTTCGAGAACTACCCGCGGACCACCGCCACCCTGTCCGCCTCCATGCGGGCGGGCGGCGAGGTGACGATCACCCAGGCGAAACTGGTGGCGGGCACCCACTACCCGCTGGCCGTGGGCGTCGTCCCCGGCGACCGGCTGCGGATCTACGTGACGTACCGCCCGGACCTGTTCGACCGGCGCGAGGCCCGGCAGCTGGGCGAGCGGGTGATCCGCGTCCTGGAACAGGTCGTGGCCGACCCGCAGGCGCCCGTCGGCCGCATCGGCGTCCTGGCCGCACCGGAACACCACCGTGCCGTGACCGCGGGGCACCCGGCGGCAGCCGGACAGCCGTCCGCCGCGTCGGTGCCGGAGCTGATCGCCCGGCGCGTGGCGTCGGCGCCGGACGCCGTGGCCGTCGGGGACGGGCGGCGAACTGTCCAATATGGCGGGTTGGACACCGCGTCGGACCGCCTCGCCGCGTACTTGGACGGTCTGGGAGTGGGGCGTGGGGACCGGGTCGCCGTGGTGATGGAGCGGTCCGTCGATCTGATCACGACGCTGCTGGCGGTGTGGAAGGCCGGTGCGGCGTACGTGCCGGTGGACGCCGGGTATCCGACGGAGCGGGTGGCGTTCCTGCTGGCGGACTCGGGCCCGTCGGTCGTGCTGTGCACGGAGGCGACGCGGGCGGCGGTGCCGGCGGACGTGGCCGGGCAGGTCGTCGTGCTGGACGATCCGAAGGTGCGGGCGGCGGTGGCGGAGGCCACTGGTTCGCAACCGGCGCTCAGCGCTGACGACTTGGCGTACGTGATGTACACCTCCGGTTCCACCGGTGTGCCGAAGGGTGTGGGTGTGCCGCACGGCAGTGTGGCCGCGCTGGTCGCGGACCGCGGCTGGGCGCTCGGCCCGGACGACGCGGTGCTGATGCACGCCCCGCACGTCTTCGACGCGTCGCTGTACGAGATCTGGGCACCGCTGGTCACGGGCGGCCGCGTAGTGGTCGCCGGGCCCGGCACGGTCGACGCCCGGCGGATACGCGAGGCGGTGGCGGCGGGCGTGACGGCGGTGCACCTGACGGCGGGCCTGTTCCGCGTGGTCGCCGAGGAGGCGCCGGAGTGCTTCGCGGGGCTGCGGGAGGTGCTGACCGGTGGTGACGTGGTTCCGGCCGGGTCCGTCGCCCGCGTGCGCGCGGCGTGCCCCGAGGTGGCCGTACGGCATCTGTACGGGCCGACCGAGACCACCCTGTGTGCCACGTGGCGGCAGCTGCGGCCGGGCGAGCCCGTGCCGGGTGACGTGCTGCCGATAGGGCGTCCGCTGGACGGCCGCCGGGCGTATGTGCTCGACGCGTTCCTCCAGCCCGTACCGCCCGGTGTGGACGGTGAGTTGTATCTGGCGGGCACCGGTCTGGCGCGCGGCTATCTCGACCGTCCGGGGGCGACGGCCGAGCGGTTCGTGGCCTGCCCGTTCCCGCCCGGCGGGCGGATGTACCGTACGGGCGACCTGGCGCACTGGACGTACGACGGTGAGCTGGTCTTCGCCGGACGGGCCGACACCCAGGTCAAGGTGCGTGGCTACCGGGTCGAGCCGGGCGAGGTCGAGGCCGCGCTCGCCGGGCACCCGGCGGTGGCCCAGGCGGTGGTGGTGGCCCGCGAGGACCGGCCCGGCGAGCGGCGCCTGATCGGGTACGTCGTGCCGGACGGGACGGCGGTGGACGCCGAGGCGGTCCGCGAGCACGTGGCCGGGCTGCTGCCCGACTACCTCGTCCCGGCCGCCGTGGTGGTGCTCGAAGCGCTTCCGGTGACCGCGAACGGCAAGGTCGACCGGGCCGCGCTGCCCGCGCCCGACTTCGCCGCACGCGCCTCGGAGCGGGCCCCGCGCACCGGCACCGAGGAGATCCTGTGCGCGCTGTTCGCCGAGGTGCTGGGCGTGGACCAGGTCGGCGTCGAGGACAGCTTCTTCGAGCTGGGCGGCGACTCGATCATGTCGCTGCAGCTGGTGTCGCGGGCCCGGCGCGCCGGAGTGGTCGTCACACCGTGGCAGGTCTTCGAGGAGAAGACCCCGGAGAAGCTGGCCGAGGTGGCCGAGACGGCCGGGGACGACACCGGGCCCGGACCGGCGGCGGACGCCGGGGCGGGCGAGGTCGCCTGGACCCCGGTCGTACGGGCCCTCGGCATCCCGGCCGCGACGCGCGGCGAGTTCGCGCAGTGGGCGGTCGTAGGGGCCCCCGCCGGGCTCGGCCAGGACGTGCTGACCGCCGGGCTGGCCGCCGTACTGGACACGCACGACATGCTGCGGGCCCGGGTGACCGACGGCCCCGAACCGGCGCTGCACGTCCGCCCGCGCGGCTCGTTGGACGCCGCCGCGCTGGTCAGCCGCGTCGACGCCGCGCACGTACCGGACGACGGCCTGGACGGGCTGGCGGACGGGGCCGCGCGGGAGGCGGTACGGCGCCTGGCGCCCGCCGACGGTGTGCTGGTGCGGGCGGTGTGGCTGGACGCCGGTCCCGCGCGGACCGGGCGGCTGGTCCTCGCCGTCCACCACCTGGCCGTGGACGGCGTCTCCTGGCGCATCCTCGTGCCCGACCTGCAAGCCGCCTGCGAAGCCGTGGCGGCGGGCCGGGAACCGGACCTCGACCCGGCCGGGACGACCTTCAGGCAGTGGTCGGCCCTGCTGGCCGCACAGGCGACGGACCCCGCGCGCACCGCCGAACTGGAGCACTGGACCGCCCTGCTGGACGGCCCCGACCCGCTGGTGGGCGAGCGTGCCCTCGACCCGGAGCAGGACACCGCGGCGACCGTCCGCCGCCTCACCTGGACCGTGCCCGCCCAGGAGGCCGCCGTCCTCGCGGCGCGGACACCGGCCGCCTTCCACTGCGGCGTCCACGACGTGCTGCTGGCCGCGCTGGCCGCCGCCGTGACCCGCCGGCAGGAGGAGCGCGGCCAGGACACCGGCACCGGAGTCCTCGTGGACATCGAAGGGCACGGGCGCGAGCCGCTCGCGGGCGCTGATCTCTCCCGTACGGTCGGCTGGTTCACCAGCACCCACCCGTTGCGGCTGCGCCTGGCCGGCCTCGACCTGGCCCAGGCCCTGGCAGGCGGCCCGGCGGCCGGCGCGCTGCTGAAGTCCGTCAAGGAACAGGCGCGCGCGGTGCCCGGCGACGGGCTCGGGTACGAGCTGCTGCGCCACCTCAACCCGGAGACCGGCCCCGGGCTGGCCGCCCTCCCGGCCCCGCAGATCGCGTTCAACTACCTCGGCCGGTTCACCGCCGGAGCCGCACCGGAGAAGGCCGCGCCCTGGCAGCCGGCCGGCGAGGCGGCGTTCGGCGGATCCGTGGACCAGGACATGCCCGCCCGGCACGCGCTGGAAGCGGGCGCGGTGGTCCAGGACGGCCCCGACGGGCCCGCGCTGACCCTCACCCTCAGCTGGCCCGCCGGCCTCCTGGACGAGAACGCCGCGCGGCGGCTCGGACAGGACTGGCTCGCGGCGCTCACCGGCCTCGCCACACACACCGAAAGCCCGGGCGCGGGCGGACACACACCCTCCGACTTCACCCTCCTGGAACTGACCCAGGACACCGTGGCGGAGCTGGAGGCGGCCGTACCGTCCCTCGCCGACATCTGGCCGCTGTCCCCCCTCCAGGCAGGGCTGCTGTTCCACGCCGCCTTCGACGAGGAGGGCCCCGACATCTACGAGGGCCAGCGGATGATGGAACTGGCCGGCCCGCTCGACGTCGACCGGCTGCGGGCCACGTGGCAGACACTGCTGCTCCGGCACCCGTCCCTGCGCGCCAGCTTCCACCCGTCCGCGTCGGGCGAGACCGTGCAGGTCATCGCCCGGGACGTACCACTGCCGTGGCGTGCGGCGGACCTGTCCGGGCTGCCCGAGGACGACGTGCCGGCCGCCCTCCAGGCGCTGGCCGACGGCGACCGCGAGCACCGGCTCGACCTGACGGTGGCACCGCTGCTGCGGCTGCTGCTGGTCCGGCTCGCCGAACGGCGGCACATGCTCGTGCTGACCAGCCACCACATCGTCAAGGACGGCTGGTCGCTGCCGGTGCTCATCAACGAGATGGCCGCCGTGTACGCGGCGGGCGGCCACGACCGTACGCTGCCGCCGGCCACCTCCTACCGGGAGTACCTGACCTGGCTGGACCGCCAGGACAAGGAGGCCGCCCGGGCCGCCTGGCGGGCCGAACTGGCCGGGCTGGACGAGCCGACCAGCGTCGTACCGGCCGAACTGGTCCGGGCGCCCGCCGTGCCCGAACGCATCCGCTTCGAGCTGACCGACGACCTCACCCGGGGGCTGACGGAGCTGACCCGCCGTCTCGGCCTGACGGCGAACACCGTGCTGCAAGGCGTGTGGTCCCTCCTGCTGGCCCGGCTGACCGGCCGCGACGACGTGGTCTTCGGGACCACCGTCGCCGGCCGCCCGCCGGAGCTGCCGGGCGTCGAGTCGATGATCGGCCTGTTCATCAACACCCTGCCGGTACGGGTGCGCCTGGACGGCGCGCAGCCGGTCGCCGACCTGCTGACCGACCTCCAGCGGCGCCGTACCGCGCTGCTGGCCCACCAGCACGTCGGACTGCCGGAGATCCAGCAGCTCGCCGGGCCCGGCGCGACCTTCGACACGCTGGTGGTCTACGAGAACTACCCGCAGCCGCCCGAGACACCCGCCGCCCCGGACTCCCTCGCCGTACGCCCGGCCGGCGTCCCCGAGGACCGCGGCCACTACCCCCTCACCTGGATCGTGGCTCCCGGGGAGCGCGCCCAGGGCGACTTCATCTACCGCCCGGACGTCTTCCCGCGCGCCCGCGCCGAGCGCATGCAGGCCGCCCTGGTCCGCGCCCTGGAACAAGTGGTGGCGGACCCGGCGACGCCCGTGGGCCGGATCCGACTGCTCGGCGAGGACGAACGCGAGCTGGTCGAGACCCGGTGGAACCGCACGGCGGCGCCCGCCCCGGCCGCCACGCTGCCGGAACTGTTCGCCCGGCAGGCCGGGCGGTCCCCGGACGCGACGGCACTGATCACCGACGACCGCACGCTGACCTACGGCGAACTCGCCCAGGAGACCGGCCGCCTGGCCCGCCACCTGACCGGGCTCGGCGTCGGACCCGAGCAGCGGGTCGCGGTGGCCGTGCAGCGGTCGGCCGCCATGGTCACCGCCGTACTGGCGGTGTCGACGGCGGGCGGCGCCTTCGTACCGGTGGACCCGGCCCACCCCGCCGAGCGCGTGGCGTACGTCCTCGCCGACGCCGCACCGCCGGTGGTGCTGTGCACCGAGCAGACCCGGCACGTCCTACCGGACGGGTACGCCGGACACGTCGTCGTCCTGGACGACGCGGCGGTGGCGGCCCGCATCGCCGCGCTGCCGGGCGGCCCGCTGACCGACGGCGAGCGGACCGCGCCGCTGCGCCCGGCGCACGCCGCGTACGTCACCTACACCTCCGGCTCCACCGGACGGCCCAAGGGCGTCGTCGTCCCGCACACGGGCGTGGGCAACCTGGCGCGCGCCCAGATCGAACGGTTCGCGGTGACACCGGAGTCCCGGGTCCTGCAGATGGCGTCGCTGAGCTTCGACGCCGCGGTCTCCGAACTGTGCATGGCCCTGCTCTCCGGCGCCGCCTCGGTCGTCCCCGGCCCGGAGGGGCTGCCGCCCCACGTGGCCCTGGGCGCCGCGCTGCGCCGCTGGGACATCACCCACGCCACCGTCCCGCCGAGCGTGCTGGCGGTGGCCGAGGAACTGCCCGCGGCGCTGGAGACGCTGACCGTGGCGGGCGAGGCGTGCCCGCCGGCGCTGCCCGCCCGCTGGGCCGGCTCCCGGCGGATGATCAACGCGTACGGGCCGACCGAGACGACGGTGTGCGCGGCGATGAGCGCGCCGCTGACGCCGGACACCGGCACGGTGCCGATCGGCCGGCCGATCGCGAACTCCGGCACGTACGTGCTCGACGCCTTCCTCCAGCCGGTGCCGCCGGACGTCGCCGGGGAGCTGTACGTCACCGGCGTCAACCTCGCCCGCGGCTACCTCGACCGCCCCGGCCTGACCGGGGAACGCTTCGTGGCCTGCCCGTTCGCGCCCGGCGAGCGGATGTACCGCACCGGCGACGTGGCGCGCTGGACGCCGGACGGCGAGCTGGTCTTCGTCGGCCGGGCCGACGCCCAGGTCAAGGTCCGCGGGTACCGCGTGGAGCCGGGCGAGGTGGAGGCCGCGCTGGCCTCCCACCCGGCCGTGGCCCAGGCCGTCGTGGTGGCCCGCGAGGACCGCCCCGGCGAGCGCCGCCTGGTCGGCTACGTGGTCGCCGGCACGGCCACCGCGGACCGCGACGAGCGGCTGGAACAGGAACAGGTCGGCGAGTGGCAGGACCTGTACGACACCCTGCACGCCCACCCGGAGTCCGACGTGCTCGGCGAGAACTTCGCCGGGTGGAACAGCAGTTACGACGGGCAGCCCATCCCGCTGGAGCAGATGCGCGAATGGCGGGCCCGGACCGTCGCCCGCATCCGGGCCCTGCGCCCCCGCCGGGTGCTGGAGCTGGGCGTGGGCACCGGCCTGCTCCTCTCGCAGCTCGCTCCCGACTGCGAGACGTACTGGGGCACCGACTTCTCCGCCCCGGCGATCGAGGAACTGCGGCGGCACGTCAGCCGCGACCCGCGGCTGGCCGGACGGGTCGAACTGCGCACCCAGGCGGCTCACGAGGCCGACGGCCTGCCCGCCGGGTACTTCGACACGATCGTGCTCAACTCGGTCGCGCAGTACTTCCCCAACGCCGGATACCTCCAGGAGGTCGTGGAGCTGGCCGTACGGCTGCTGGCACCGGGCGGCGCGCTGTTCGTCGGCGACGTACGCAACGTCCGTCTCCTGCGCGCCCTGGCCACCGCCGTGCACGTGGGCCGCGCGGCCCACGACGGCGACCCGGCCGCGCTGCGGCGGGCCGTGGAGCGCAGCGTCGTCCTGGAGAAGGAACTCCTGGTCGACCCGGAGTTCTTCACCGCGCTGCGGGACCGGCTGCCGGACACCGCCGGCGTCGACATCCGCCTCAAGCGCGGACACCACCACAACGAGCTGACCCGGTACCGCTACGACGTGACGCTGCACAAGCGGGGAGCCGCCGTGCTCTCCCTCGACGGCGCACCCGAGCGGTCCTGGACGGCCCCCGACGGCGGCCTCGCCGCACTCCGGCGCCACCTGGACGGCGAGCGCCCGGACCGGCTGCGCGTCACCGGCGTGCCCAACGTCCGGGTCGCGTACGAGGCGGCGCTCGCCCGTACCGTCCAGGACGGCGGGGATCCGGCGCGGCCGGCGGCCGGCGGCGGTACGGGACACCCGGACCTGCCGGGCGCCGGCGCCCCCGACGTCGAGGCGTTCCACGAGCTGGGGGAGAGCCTGGGCTACTGGGTCGGCGCCACCTGGTCCACCGGGACGCCGGACACCCTGGACCTGGCGTTCGTCCGCGCCGAACTGGTGGCCGGGGCCGCGCCGGTGGACATCTACGTACCGGCCGGGGGCACCGCGGGGCCCGAGGCCCCGCTGACGGCGTGGACCAACGCGCCGGCCGCCGGCCGCGACACCGGAGCACTGCTGGCCGCCCTGCGCGCCCACGTCGCCGAGCGGCTGCCCGAGTACATGGTCCCCGCGGCCCTGGTGCCGCTGGACCGGCTGCCGCTCACCCCGAACGGCAAGACCGACCGCGCCGCGCTGCCCGCGCCGGACTTCGCCGGGCAGGTCTCCGGACGCGCACCGCGCACCCCGGTGGAGGAGACGCTGTGCACCCTGTTCGCCGAGGTGCTCGGCCTCGAACGGGTGGGCATCGACGACAACTTCTTCCACGTGGGCGGCGACTCCGTCATGTCGATGCAGCTGGCCTCCCGGGCCCGCCGCGCCGGACTCACCCTGACACCGCGCCAGGTCTTCGAGCAGCCGACCCCCGAACGCCTCGCGGAGGCCGTGGAATCGGCACAGGCGGCCGAGCGCGCACGGGCCGCCGGCGACGTCGGCACGGGCCCGATCGCGCCGACCCCCGCCCTGCGGGCGCTCGGCGGCCACGCCTTCGACCGGGGCCTCGCCGAGTGGACCGTCGTGACCGCCCCGGCCGGCCTGGAGACGCACACGCTGACCGCCGGGCTCGCCGCCGTCCTGGACACCCACGACATGCTCCGGGCCCGCCTGGAACGGGACGAGGACGGCCGGCCGGTGCTGGTGGCCGGTGAACGCGGCACGGTGGACGCCGCCTCGGCCGTCCTCCGTATCGACGGCACCCGCATCCCCGACGGCGACCTGGACGCCGTCGCGGACCGGGCGGGCCGCGAGGCGGCGGAACAGCTGGACCCCGCCACCGGCCCCGCGCTCCGCGCCGTGTGGCTCGACGCCGGCACCGGACGCACCGGCCGGCTGGCCCTCGCCGCCCACCACCTCGTCGTGGACGAACCGTCCTGGCGCACCGTGGTCGCCGACCTCGCGGCGGCCTGCGCCGCCGTGGCGGCCGGTGCCGTACCGGAACTGGCACCCGTCGGCACGTCGTACCGGCGGTGGGCCGCGGAGCTGGACGGCGGGCCGGCCCAGGAGAGCCGGGCCCCCGCGGGGCCGTCCGCTTCCGTCCCCGCGCACCAGCGGTCGTGGACCGTACCGCATGACACCGCGGCCACCCTGCTGCACCGGACCCTGCCCCTCTACCACTGCGACCTCCACGAGGTGCTGCTCGCGGCCCTGGCGGGCGCGGTCGCCCGCCACGGGAGCGGCACACCCGTCGTGGTGGCCGTCGAGACGGACGGCAGGCAGCCGGCGCCGGACGCGGACGGCGGTGAACTGGCCCGTACCGTCGGCCGGTTCACCCGCGTCCAGCCCGTACGGCTCGACCTGTCCGGCACCGATTTGGACGGGGCTTGGGCAGGCGGACCGGCGGCCGGTACGTTGTTGAAGGCCGTCAAGGAACACCTGCGTGCCGGCCCCGGGGCCGCCACGGCCCCGGACGCCCAGCCGGAACCCCGCCTCTCCTTCACCCACCGGGACCGGACCCGCACCGGGCCCGCGGACACGCCCTGGCAGCCGGCCGGCCCCGCGGCGGCCGGCGGCACGGCCCGGCCGGGCCCGCGGACCCCGTACGACCTGGAGGCGCACGCCGTCCTCCGGGGCACCCCGGACGAGCCGGAACTGACCCTCACGCTCGGCCGGACCGCCCCCGCCGCGGACGCGCCGGCCGAGCACGTCGGCCGGGCCTGGCTGGACCTGCTGGCCGGCCTGGCCGCGCACACCGCCGACCCGGCGGCGGGCGGCCACACCCCCTCCGACTTCGGCCTCCTCGATCTCGCCCAGGGGCAGATCGACGAGCTGGAAGCCGGATTCACCGATGACGAGCGCTAGCGACCGAGCACGACGAGGCGTTGTGAGGAGAAAGCGATGACCCGATCCATGGTCGAGGACGTGTGGCCGCTGTCACCACTGCAGGAGGGGCTGCTCTTCCACGCCACCTTTGACGAGGAGGGGCCGGACGTCTACACCGTGCAGTCCGCACACGCCGTCGACGGTCCCTTGGACCCGGGCCGGCTGCGCGCGGCGTGGGAGACCCTGGTCGCCCGGCACGCGGCGCTGCGCGCCTGCTTCCGCCGGGTCAGCGGGGCCCGCATGGTGCAGGTCATCGCCCGCGAGGTGGAACTGCCCTGGCAGCAGGCCGACCTCTCGCACCTGGCGCCGGACGACGCCGGGGCGGAGGCCGCGCGGCTGGCCGACGCCGAACGCGCCCGCCGCTTCGACCTGGCCACCGCGCCCCTGCTGCGCGTCCTGCTCGTCCGCCTCGGCGCGGACCGGCACCGGATGGTCGTCACCAGCCACCACATCCTCATGGACGGCTGGTCGATGCCGATCGTCCTGGCGGAGCTGTCCGCGGCGTACGCGGCGGGCGGTGACGGCAGCGCCCTCCCGCCGACCGCCTCCTACCGCGACTACCTGGCCTGGCTGAACCGGCAGGACAAGGATGCCGCCCGCGAGGCGTGGCGCGCCGAGCTGGCCGGGGCCGAGGAGCCGACGCTGGTGGTCCCGGCGGACCGCACCCGGGCCAGTGTGGTGCCGGAGGACGTCCTGATCGACATACCCGAGGGCCCTTCCAGGGAGCTGACCGAGCTGGCCCGCCGCTACGGGCTGACCCTCAACACCCTCTTCCAGGGCGCCTGGGCCCTGGTCCTCGCCCGCCTGGCCGGGCGCACCGACGTGGTCTTCGGCGCCACCGTCGCGGGCCGCCCGCACGACCTGCCGCACGTCGAGTCCATGGTCGGCCTGTTCATCAACACCCTGCCGGTACGGGTACGGCTCGACGGCGGGCAGCCCGCGATCGACATGCTCGCCGCCCTCCAGGAACGCCAGTCGGCGCTCCTGCCGCACCAGCACCTGGGCCTGTCGGAGGTGCAGCAGCTGGCCGGGCCCGGCGCCTCCTTCGACACCCTGGTCGTCTACGAGAGCTTCCCGCGCCCGCCCGCAGGACCCGCCGACCCGCAGGCCCTCACCCTGGAACCGGCCGGGCTCTCCCGCAACGCGGCGCACTACCCGATCACCCTCGGCGTCTTCCCCGGCGACCGCATCAGCCTGCGGCTGTCCTCCCGCCCCGACCTGTTCGGCACGGCGGCCACCCGGCTGATCGGACAGCGGGTGGTGCGGGTGCTCACCCAGCTGGCCGCCGACCCCACGGTGCCGGTCGGCCGGATCGGCGTCCTGGAGGAGCCGGAGCGCGACCTGGTGCTGGCGGGCTGGAACGCCACCGCCGCCAAGGCGCCCGGCACCTCGGTACCGGAACTGATCGCCGCCCAGGCCGCCCAGGTCCCCGGCGCGGTCGCGGTGACCGACCCGCGGCGCTCCCTGTCCTACGCCGAACTGGAGCGGGAGTCGGAGCGCCTCGCGGCCTGCCTCGCGGACCGCGGCGTGACGCGCGGCGACCGGGTGGCGGTGCTGCTGGAACGCTCCGCCGACCTGATCGTGACGCTGCTCGCGGTGTGGAAGACCGGCGCCGCGTACGTCCCGGTGGACCCCGCGCAGCCGGCCGAGCGGGTCGCGTTCCTGCTCACCGACTCCGGCCCGGCGGCGGTCGTGTGCGCCCGGGCCACCCGCGACGCGGTGCCGGTCGACGCCGCCGCCGAGCTGGTCGTGCTGGACGACGACCGGGTGCGGGCCGCCGTCGCGGTGGCGCCGGCCGGTGCCCCGGTGCCCGTACGCGTGGCGGCGGAGGACCTCGCGTACGTCATGTACACCTCGGGCTCGACCGGCGTCCCCAAGGGCGTCGCCGTACCGCACGGCAGCGTGGCCGGCCTGGTGGGCGACCTGGGCTGGTCGGTGGGCCCGCGCGACACGGTCCTCATGCACGCACCGCACGCCTTCGACGCCTCGCTGTTCGAGATCTGGGTGCCGCTGGCCTCCGGCGGCCGGGTGCTGGTCGCCGCGCCGGGCGCGGTGGACTCCCAGGACATCCGGGCCGCGGTGGGCGCCGGGGTGAGCGCGGTGCACCTGACGGCCGGCACCTTCCGCGTCGTGGCGGAGGAGTCGCCGGAGTGCCTGCGCGGCCTGCGCGAGGTGCTGACCGGCGGCGACGTGGTGCCCGCCGCGGCCGTCGCCCGGGTGCGCGCGGCCTGCCCCGAGGTGACCGTCCGCCACCTGTACGGACCGACCGAGACCACGCTGTGCGCGACCTGGCACCTGACCCGGCCGCACGACGAGCCGGCCGCGGTGCTGCCGATCGGCCGCCCGCTGGGCAACCGGCAGGTCTACGTCCTGGACGCGTTCCTCCAGCCGGTGCCCGCCGGCACGCCGGGCGAACTGTACGTGGCCGGCACCGGGCTGGCCCGCGGCTACCTCGGCCGCGCCGCACCGACCGCGGAACGCTTCGTGGCCTGCCCGTTCGCCCCCGGCGAGCGGATGTACCGCACCGGCGACCTGGTGCGCTGGACGCCGGAGGGCGAGCTGCTGTTCGCAGGCCGCGCCGACCACCAGGTCAAGATCCGCGGCTTCCGGGTGGAGCTGGGCGAGGTCGAGGCGGCCCTGGCCGCGCACCCGGCGGTCGGCCAGGCCGTGGTCGCGGCCCGCGAGGACCGGCCCGGCGAACGGCTGCTGGTCGGCTACGTCGTCCCCGACGGCCAGGAGGCCGACGCCGACGAGATCCGCGAGCACGCCGCCAAGGTCCTGCCCGGCTACATGGTCCCGGCCGCCGTGATCGTGATGGGCACGCTGCCCGTCACCGCCAACGGCAAGGTCGACCACAAGGCCCTGCCCGCCCCCGACTTCGCCGAGCGGGTCGACCGGCGGGCACCGCAGAACGAGACCGAGGAGATCCTCTGCGGCCTCTTCGCCGACGTGCTCAAACTCGACGAGGTCGGCGCCGACGACGACTTCTTCGAGCTGGGCGGCGAGTCCGGGCTGGCGATGCGCCTGATCGGGCGGATCCGCGAGGAGTTCGACGCGTCCTTGAACCTGCGGCAGTTCTTCAGCGCGCCCACCGCGGCGGGCGTGGCCCGCACCCTGGCGACGAAGGCCCGCCCGGTCCTGACCCCGGCCGGCCACGACGGCGAGGCGCCCGCGACCGTCGCCCAGCTGCGCACCTGGCTGCTGACCCGGCTGCACGACAGCGGCCCGGCCCACCAGTTCTCGGCCGCGCTGCACCTGACGGGCGCACTGGACCGTACGGCGCTGGAAGCCGCCCTCGGCGACGTGGCGGCCCGCCACGAGATCCTGCGGACCACCTTCTCCGGCGCCCGCAGCGAGCTGCGCCAGCACATCGTGCCCGCCACCGACGACGCGGCGCGCCCGCGGCTGCCGGTGACCGAGGCGACCGAGGCGGAACTGCCGGACCTGCTGGCCGCGCACGGCGCCCGCGCCTTCGACCTGACACGGGAAGCGCCCTGGGCGCCCCACCTGTTCAGGCTCTCGGACACCGAGCACGTCCTGCTGGTCACCGTCCACCGGATCGCCGCGGACGAGCAGTCCCTCGACCCGCTCTTCCGCGACCTGTCGGCGGCGTACGGCGCGCGCTGCGAGGGCCGGGCACCCGAACGGGCGCCGCTGCCCCTGCAGTTCGCCGATTACGCCCGGTGGGAGCAGGAGCTGCTGCGCGGCGCCGACGAGCCGGAGAGCCTGGTCAGCGACCAGCTCACCTACTGGCAGGACGCGCTGGCCGGGCTGGCCGGCGAACTGGACCTGCCCACCGACCGGCCGCGTCCCTCGCTGCCCTCCCGGCGCGTCGCCCGCGTACCGCTGCGCCTGGACGCGGCGGCGCACGCCCGGCTGATGGAAGCGGCCGGACCCCGCGAGGCCACCGGCTTCATGGTCGTCCAGGCCGCCCTGGCCCTGCTGCTCACCCGGCTCGGCGCGGGCACCGACATCACCCTCGGCACCACCCGCGCCCGCCGGGACGAGGACGGCCTGGAAGGGCTGGTGGGCCCCTTCGACGGCCCGCTGCCGCTGCGGACCGACACCTCCGGCGACCCCGGCTTCCTCGAACTGCTGCGCCGGGTCCAGCAGGCCCACCGCGAGGCCGCCAGCCACCAGGACGTCCCCTTCGAGCGCCTGGTGGACGCCCTGCCGCTGCCGCCCTCCGTGGACCGGCACCCGGTCTTCCAGGTCGGCCTGAACCTCCACGAGGGCCGGACCGAGGTGTGGGATCCGTGGGAGCTGCCCGGGCTGCGCACCGGCCGCCTCGACGTGGGCGGCGCGACCGGCGAGCTGGACCTGTCGGTCGACCTGACCGAGCGGCAGCGTGCCGACGGCGGCCCGGACGGCATGGACGGCCACCTCACGTACGCCACCGACCTGTTCGACCAGGACACCGCGCAGGCGTTCGCCGACCGGCTGGTGCGCGTCCTGGACCAGCTCGCGGCCGACCCGGAACTGCGCCTGAGCCAGGTGGACATCCTCCTGGGCGAGGACGAGTTCCGCCGGCTGGTGGCGGACCCCGAGGCCACGGCGGCCGCGGACCAGGGCCGCACCGTCGTCGAGGAACTGGCCGCGCAGACGGCCCGCACCCCCGACGCGGTGGCCGCGGCGGACCGCGACGGCGCACTCACCTACGCCGCACTGGACACCGCGGGCAGCCTGCTGGCCCGCCGGCTCACCGAGCTGGGGATCGGCCCCGGGGACGAGGTGGCCGTGGCCGAACCGGCCGGCACCGCGTTCCTGGTCGCCCTGACCGGCATCCTGAAGGCCGGCGCCGTCTGCCGCCCCCTGGACTCGCACCGGCCGGTCGACGGCATCGAGACCGTGCTGCGCGAGAGCCGGCCCGCCGCCCTGGTCTGCACCCCGGCCACCGCCGGACGGCTGCCCACGGACGGACCGGTACCGGCCGTCGTCCTGGACGGCACGCTGCCGGCCGCACCGGAAGCGCGGCTCCGCCCGCCGCTGCCCGGCCGGCCCGCGCTGGTGCTCGACGGCAGCGCACCGGACGGCGCCGCCGCGGTCGTCGGCCACCGGACGCTGGCCCGGCAGACGGCGTACCGCGCCCACGCCACCCCGGCGGTCCGCGGCACCACGCTGATCGACACCCGGGCACCCGTCGCGGCCCTGGTCACCCCGCTGCTCGCGGCGCTGTGCAGCGGCGGCGGGGTCCGGTTCGGCGCGCCGGAGGACGTCCGTACCCCGGCCGGGACCGACGCCCCGCGGCTCCTGGTGACCACCCGGGACCTGCTGCCGACGTTCACCGAACTGCCGGACGGGCAGCGGCCCACCGAGGTCCTCGTGCTGTCGGCGGGCACGCCGGAAGCCGACGACGGGCTGCTGAAGTGGCGCGAGATGCACCCGGACAGCACCGTGGTCACCGGCCACGCGGCCACCGGGACGGCGGGCCCCTGGCTCGAACACCGCGCCGCGCCGGGCGAGTCCGTACCGTCGGCGCTGCCCGCGGGCCGGCCGGTGGACCACACCCGCGCCTACGTCCTCGACGGGCTGCTGCGGCCGGTCCCGCCGGGCGTCCCGGGCGACCTGTACGTGGCGGGAGCGGCCCTGGCGTCCGGCTGCACGGGCAGCGCCGCACGCACCGGCGAGCGGTTCGTCGCGAACCCCTTCGGGCCGCCCGGTGAGCGGATGCTGCACACCGGCGACCGGGCCCGGCGCAGCACGGCCGGCCTGATCACCGTGGCGGACGCGAGCAGCGTACGCCCGCGCGGGACCGGCGCTGCCCGCGGCGCCAGCCGGGGCGACCTGGGCGTCCTGCTGCCGCTGCGCACCCAGGGCAGCCTCCCGCCGCTCTTCTGCGTCCACTCCAGCCTGGGGTTGAGCTGGGGCTACCGGGGCCTGCTGCCGCACCTGCCCGCCGACCGGCCGGTCTACGGCCTCCAGGCCCGCGGCCTGGCCGGACCGGAACCGCTGCCGCTGACCATGGACGAGATGGCCGCGGACTACGCCGCCCAGATCCGCACCGTCCAGCCCACCGGCCCGTACCACCTCCTCGGCTGGTCCTTCGGCGGTACGGTCGCCTACGCGGTCGCCACCGCCCTGGAGGCCCAGGGCGAGCAGGTCGCCCTCCTCGCGCTGCTCGACACCTACTTCGGCGGGGACACCGGCAAGGTCTTCGACGCGACACCGGCTGCCCGCGAGGGCGAGGACGTGGCGATGCGCCGCGAACTGGGCGAAGAGGGCCTGCCGTACCAGGACGGTGCCGTTCCCGGCGACGACGGTGCCGCCGCACTGGGCCTGGACGAACAGCTCCTGGCCAACCTCAGGGAAGTGACGGTCAACTCCGGCCGGCTCTCCTACGGCTACACCCCGCGGCGGTTCAACGGTGACCTCGACGTCTTCGTCGCCACCGTCGGCCGGTCCGCCGACTCCCAGGCGTGGGACGCCGTCGGCAGCTGGCGGCCCTTCGTCACGGGAGACATCCGCGCCCACGACATCGCCGTCGACCACAACAGCATGCTCCAGTCCGCGCCCTTGGCACAGATCGGGCGCATCGTCGCAGAAAAACTCCAGGCCGTGCGGCCGACAGGGGAAAGGAACCCGTCATGACCAATCCGTTCGACAACGAGAACGGCACCTTTCTGGTGCTCGTCAACGACGAGGGCCAGCATTCGCTCTGGCCCGCATTCGCGGAAATTCCCGAGGGCTGGACCTCGGTACACGGAGAAGCCGGCCGCCAGGAATGCCTCGACTACATCGACGAGCACTGGACCGACATGCGCCCGAAGAGCCTGATCGCGGAAATGAGCGCGAGCGGCAACGCGTCCTAGACGCTCACGCGGTACGGGCATGAAGGGGCGGCCTGAATCCGGGCCGCCCCTGCGGGGGAGGCTTGCGAAGTGAATACGGAAACGGTCGTCACCGTGGTCATCGGCGACGTCGCACTGATCGTCGTCGTCTCCTGGCTGCTGGGGGCGGCGGCCCGCCGGATCGGCCAGCCGGCCGTCATCGGCCA
This sequence comes from Streptomyces sp. NPDC052496, assembly GCF_040679095.1. Taxonomy (NCBI): domain Bacteria; kingdom Bacillati; phylum Actinomycetota; class Actinomycetes; order Kitasatosporales; family Streptomycetaceae; genus Streptomyces; species Streptomyces sp. NPDC052496. The sequence goes on along the minus strand of NZ_JBFAUH010000007.1, from coordinate 38,801 downwards.
GATCGTGGCAGGCATCGCGCTGGGCCCGACCCTGCTGGGCCGGCTCCCGGGGAACCCGACGGCACACCTGTTCCCGCCGGAGATCCTGCCGTTCCTGACGGTGCTGTCCCAGGTCGCCATCGTGCTGTTCATGTTCGTGGCGGGCTACGAGATCGACCCGCGCCAGCTGCGCCACGGCGGCCGGGCGGCGGCGACGGTGGCCCTGTTCGGGCTGCTGGTGCCCGCAGGGCTGAGCGCCGGATCGGTACAGCTGCTGCCCGGCGTCTACGAGGCGGTCGACCCGCGGCACGCGGGCGGCCGCTCCTTCCTGCTCTTCATGGCGGTGGCCGCCTCGATCACCGCGCTGCCGGTCCTGGTCGCCATCGTCCGGGAACGCGGCCTGGCGGGCACGCCCGCGGGGACGGTGGCGACCACCGCCGCCGGGTTCATGGACGTGGCGGCGTGGCTGGTGCTCGCCGCGGCCCTGGTCGGCACCGGCCACGGGACGGGGCAGCCCTGGGCCCTGACGCTGCTGCTGCTCGCCGTGTTCGTGGCCGGCATGTTCCTGGTGGTGCGCCCGGTGCTCGGCCGGTGGCTGCGGCGCTCCAGAGCGCTGCCGGCCAACCAGGTCACCGTCGCCCTGGCGCTCGCCCTCGGCAGCGCCTGGGTCACCGCGTCGCTGGGCCTGCACCCCGTCTTCGGCGGCCTGCTGGCCGGCCTGACCATGCCCCGCCGTGACGGCGTACCCGACGCCGACGTGCTGCGCCCCATGGAGCAGAGCGCCGGCCTGCTGCTGCCGCTGTTCTTCGTCACCACCGGCCTGTCGTTCAACATCGGCTCGTTGAACGGGTCCGCCGGGCTCCTGCTGCTGCTGATCGTGGGCGTCGCCACCGTCGGGAAACTCGTCCCGGCCTACACGGCGGCGCGCCTGAGCCGGCTGGACCCGCACCGCTCGGCGCTGGTGGCCGCCCTGGTCAACACCCGGGGCCTCACCGAATTGATCGTACTGAACGTGGCACTGGAAGCCGGCGTCATCGGGCCCGATCTCTTCACCGTACTGGTGCTGATGGCGCTGATCACCACCTTTATGACCGGGCCACTGCTGTCCCTGATCGGGCGGCGCAGTACACCGGACCCCGCTGTCAAATCACCTTCCTTGACGGGTTCTCAGCGGAAATTAACAATCGAATAGCAGGCGGACAGGTGATCTGCGCCCGATGTGCAGAAACATTCCGCCCGAGAATGGGGGAGAGGGCCGTGGCGAATTCAGCGAACGCAGGGAACTCCGCTCGCTCTGAGACGTTCGACGTGGTGGTCGTCGGCGGCGGGCCGGCCGGCTCGACGCTGGCCGCGCTGGTGGCGCGCCAGGGGCACCGGGTGCTGGTGCTGGAGAAGGAGTTCTTCCCCCGCTACCAGATAGGCGAGTCGCTGCTGCCGTCGACGGTGCACGGGGTGTGCCGGCTGACGGGGGTCGCCGACGACCTGGCGGCGGCGGGGTTCACGCGCAAGCGGGGCGGCACCTTCCGCTGGGGCGCGACGCCCGAGCCGTGGACGTTCTCCTTCTCCGTCTCGGAGCGGATGGCGGGGCCCACCTCCTACGCGTACCAGGTGGAACGCTCGAAGTTCGACGAGATCCTGCTGCGGCACGCCGGCCGGTCCGGCGCGGTGGTGCGCGAGGGGTGCGCCGTCGCGGACGTCGTCGCGGACGACGAGCGGGTACGGGGCGTGCGCTACACCGGCGCCGACGGGGTGGAGCGCGAGGCGTACGGGACGTACGTGGTCGACGCCTCGGGCAACAAGAGCCGGCTGTTCCAGCGGGTGGGCGGCGAGCGGAAGTACTCGGAGTTCTTCCGCAGCCTCGCCCTGTTCGGCTACTTCGAGGGCGGCAAACGGCTGCCCGAGCCCAACTCCGGCAACATCCTCTCGGTCGCCTTCGACAGCGGCTGGTTCTGGTACATCCCGCTCAGCCCCACCCTGACCAGCGTGGGCGCGGTGGTCCGGCGCGAGCTGGCGGACAAGGTCCAGGGAGACCGCGAGCGGGCCCTGACGGCACTGATAGCCGAGTGCCCCCTGATATCGGAGTACCTGTCCGGCGCCACGCGGGTCACCGACGGCCAGTACGGCGAACTGCGGGTGCGCAAGGACTACTCGTACCACCAGACGACGTTCGCCCGCCCCGGCATGGTGCTGGTGGGCGACGCGGCGTGCTTCGTGGACCCGGTGTTCTCCTCCGGCGTGCACCTGGCGACCTACAGCGGCCTGCTGGCCGCCCGCAGCATCAACAGCGCGCTGGCCGGGCTGGTCGACGAGACCGTGGCGATGCGGGAGTTCGAGGCCCGCTACCGGCGCGAGTACAGCGTCTTCTACGAGTTCCTGCTCTCGTTCTACGAGATGCACCACAGCGAGCAGTCCTACTTCTGGCAGGCCAAGAAGGTCACCCACCACGCGCGGTCCGAGATGGAGGCGTTCGTCGACCTGGTCGGCGGCGTCTCGTCGGGGGAGGCGGCGCTCTCCGACGCCGACGCGATGGCGGAGCGGCTGCGGGCCGACTCGGCGGAGTTCGCGGGCGCCGTGGACCAGCTGGCCCACAGCGACGACGGCAGCATGCTGCCGCTGTTCAAGTCCTCCGTGGTCAGCCAGGTGACCCGGGAAGGCTCGCAGGTGCAGATGCGGGCCCTGCTGGGCGCCGACGCGGAACCGGAGACCCCCCTCCTCCCCGGCGGACTCGTCTCGTCCCCCGACGGCATGTACTGGCTCCCCGCCAGCGGCGGCTGACCCCCAGGAAGGAAAGGATCCGCGGATGCCCGAGACACCCGAGATTCCCGCCCACTACCGCAGGGACCGCTTCGACCCGGTGCCCGAACTCGTCCGGATGGCCAGGGAGACCCCCCTGGTCGAGACCGACGTGACCATCGGCCCCTCCCGGCAGCTCGGCTGGGTGGCCACCGGACACGCCGAGGTCCGGGCGGTGCTCTCCGACGCCGAACGGTTCAGCACCCGGCCGCCCGCCGACAGCGAGGAGGACGCGCAGAGCCTGGTGCAGGCGGGAAACCTCCTCCAGTACGACCCGCCCGACCACACCCGGCTGCGCAAACTGCTCACGGCCGAGTACACGGTGCGGCGGATGCGCCGGCTGGAGCCCCGCGTCGAGGAGATCGTCACCGACTGCCTGGACACGATGGAGCGGATCGGGCGTCCCGCTGACCTCGTACGGTACTTCGCCTGGCCGATCCCGGGGCTCGTCAGCTGCGAGCTGCTCGGCGTGCCCCGGGACGACCAGACGGAACTGGCGCGCTACCTCGACGTCACCCGTGACGTCGGCCGCACCCAGGAACAGCAGCTGGCCGCCGGCAAGGCGTACTGGGCCTACATGGGACAGCTCGCGGAGCGCCGGCGCCGCGACCCCGGCGAGGACATGCTCGGCAACCTGGTCCGCGAACAGGGCACCGCCGTCTCCGACGCCGAACTGGCGGGCATCGGCGCGACGGTGATGGCCGCCGGCTTCGAACAGGTCGCCAGCATCATCGGCCTGGGCACCCTGCTGCTCCTGGAACACCCGGACCAGCTCGCCCTCTGGCGCGAGCACCCCGAACTGACCGACCGGGCCGTGGAGGAGGTGCTGCGCTACCTCACCGTCATCCACACCGCCTCGCCCCGCACCGCGCTGGAGGACGTCACCATCGGCGGGCAGCGGATCAAGGCCGGGGAGAGCGTGGCCTGTTCGCTCCTGGCCGCGAACCGGGTGCCGGCCCCCGGCGAGCCCGCGGACCGCTTCGACATCACCCGGGAACCCGCCCCGCACATGGCCTTCGGGCACGGCATCCACCACTGCCTCGGCGCCCCCCTGGCCAGGATGGAGCTGCGCATCGCCTTCCCGGCACTGCTGCGCCGCTTCCCCGGCCTGCGGCTGGCCGTGCCGCCGGAGCAGGTCCGCTTCCGGCCCGCCCGGTCACGTCAGTACGCCCTGGAATCCTTGCCCGTCGAATGGTAGGAGACGCAATGCCGGAGGAGACCCAGCACCAGTTCGACCACGCCCGCAGGGCGGGTTTCGGCCCGTCCGACGACATCCGCCGCCAGCGCGCCGAAGGGGCGATCATCAGGGAGGAGGTGGCCCCCGCGCCCGGTGCCGCGACCGAACCCCTCTGGATGGCCCTGGGGTACGAAGCGGTCCGGCAGGTGATGGGCGACCACGTCCGCTTCAGCAACCAGCGCCGGTTCCGCGCCCGGACCGTCCGCGGCGGCAGCAAGCACCGTCCGCAGGAGATGTCCGGCCACCTGATGGACTACGACCAGCCCGAGCACACCCGGCTCCGCAAGATGCTCACACCGGAGTTCACGGTGCGCCGCATCCAGCGGCTCAAGCCGGTGACCGAGCAGATCGCGGAACGCTGCCTGGACGCCATGGAACGGGCCGGGCAGCCCGCCGACCTGGTCGAGCTGTACGCGAGCCCGATCTCCGGCGCCGTACTGTGCGAACTGCTCGGCGTGCCCCGCGACGACCGGCGCGAGTTCCTGGTCAAGCACCAGTGGCAGCTGGAGCAGGACCGCAGCCGCAAGGACCGGGCCGCCGCCCAGGCGTACACCTCCGGGTACCTGCGCGCGCTGGTCAAACGGCAGCGCAAGGACCCCGACGAGGGGTTCATCGGCCAGCTCATCCGCGACCACGGCGACAACTTCGACGACGAGGAACTGCTCGGCATCTGCGGCCTGATGGTGCTGGCCGGCCTCGACAACGTCACCGGCATGATCAGCCTCGGCGTGCTGGCCCTCCTGGAACACCCGGACCAGCTCGCCGTGTTCCTCGCGGACCCCGAGAACAACGTGGACCGCGTGGTCGACGAACTGCTGCGCTTCCTGTCCGTGGCACACGCGCCGACCCCGCGCACCGCCGTCGAGGACGTGGTCGTGGCCGGGCAGCTCATCAAGGCGGGGGAGGAGGTCGTCTGCTCGATCCCGATGGCCAACCGCGACCCGGCGCTGGGCCCCGACGTCGACCGGTTCGACGTCGAACGCGACCCGCTGCCGCACATCGCCTTCGGGCACGGCATCCACCACTGCATCGGCGCCGCGCTCGGCCGGATGGAACTGCGCACCGCCTACCTGGCCCTGTGGCGCCGCTTCCCGGACCTGCGGCTGGCCGTGCCCGCGGAAGAGGTGCCGCACAAGACCAACTCCATCGCCTACGGCCTGGAGCGCCTCCCGGTCGCCTGGTGACGGCCGGGATCCAGCAGGGCGCGCGGCGCCCGGACACCCCGGAAATGAGGAGAACACGATGGTCGAGGTACGGGTGGATCCGGAGATCTGCGCCGCGTCCGGCATGTGCAAGCTGCTGGTGCCCGCGGTCTTCGACCAGTCCGAGGAGGACGGCACGGTGCGGCTCACCGACGCGACACCGCCCGCGGAGCTGGCGGCGAAGGTCCGTACGGCGGCCCTGCGGTGCCCGGCAGGTGCCATCGCGGTGCACGAGAGGGAGAGGGAAGCGCCCGGCGCGTAGCGCGACCGGGCCCGGCACGGCGACGCCGGCGGACACCACGAAGAAGCTCCTGGCGGTCAGGGTTTTGAGGAACCCGACCACCAGGAGCTTTCGTGTCGCCCCGGGCCCGCAGGCGCTACGGCCCGCCGGCCCGCACCCGAAGGGCACCGCCCCGCTCCGCGCAGGGCCCGGGCCCGGCCGCCGCCCAGCTCCGCACCGTACGCAGCCGCCGCGCTTCCTCGACCGTGGTGCAGCCCGCCAGCCCCAGCGCGTCGGCGAGTTCGGCGGCCAGCAGGCCCAGCACCCGGTGCACGCCCGCCTCCCCGGCCGCCGCCAGGCCCCACACCGGCGGGCGCCCGACGAGGACCCCGGACGCGCCCAGCGCCAGCGCCTTCAGCACGTCCGTACCCGAGCGGACGCCGCTGTCCAGCAGCACCTCGCAGCTCCCGCCGACCGCCTCGGCGATCTCCGGCAGCGCCTCGACGCTCGGCAGGGCGCTGTCCAACTGACGACCTCCATGGTTGGACACCACGACCGCGTCGACGCCGAACTCCGCCGCCCGCACCGCGTCCTCGGCCGCCAGCACCCCCTTGAGCAGCAGCGGCAGCCGGGTGTGCGCCCGCAGCTCCGCCACCTGCGCCCAGGTCAGGGCCGAGGAGAACTCCTGGCCGGTGTGCACGGCCACCGCCGAGGCCCCGGCAGCACGCCGGTGGGCGGCCGAGGCGCGGCCACCCTCCAGGTGGACCGCCCGCACCCGCTCCGGCAGCGCGAACTCGTTGCGTACGTCGCGCAGTCGCCGCCCCATCCACGGCACGTCGACCGTCAGCATCAGCGCCTCGCAGCCGGCGTCCGCCGCGCGCCGCGCCAGCTCCAGGGCGCGGCCGGGCTCGCGCAGCCAGTACAGCTGGAACCAGACCCGGCCGCCGAGCGCGGTGATCTCCTCCACCGGCACGGTGCTCAGCGTGCTCACCGTGAACGGCACGCCCGCGGCCCGCGCCGCCCGGGCCGCCGCCAGTTCACCGTCGGGGTGCACCAGCCGCTGGTACGCGACCGGCGCCACCGCCACCGGCATCCGTGCCGGGCGGCCCAGCAGCTCGGCGCCGGTCGTGCACCGCGAGACGTCCCGCAGCACCCGCGGCCGCACGAAGACCCGGTCGAACGCCTCCCGGTTGGCGGCGAGGGTGCGCTCGCGCCCGCTGCCGCCCGCGACGAAGTCCCGCACCCCGGCGGGCAGCACCGCGGCGGCGGCACGCTCGACGTCCTCCAGGGACAGGAGCGTGTCCGCCGCCGCGGCACCGCCGGGCGCCGGGTCCTCACAGGACACGCTGGCCCTTCTTCTCCAGCTCCACGGCCTCGTACAGCGCCTTGATGTTGGAGCTGCCGAAGGTCTCCGCGCCCTGCCGCTCGATGATCTCGTAGAAGATCGTGCGGCGCGGGTGGGTGGAGGCGGTGAAGATCTGGAACAGCTGACCGCCGTGGTCCTGGTCCGCCAGCAGACCGGTCGAGCGCAGGTCGTCCAGGCTGTGGTCGCTGAGCGCGATCCGCTGGCCCAGCAGGTCGTAGTACGCGGCGGGGGAGCTGAGGAACTCCACGCCGCGGCCGGCGAGGGTACGCACCGCGTGCACGGCGTCGTCACAGGAGAACGCGAGATGCTGGACCCCGGCCCCGTGGTGGCTCTTCAGGAAGTCGTCGATCTGCCCCGGGTCGGCCGTGGTGTCCGGCTCGATCAGGGTCAGGGTGACCCGGCCGGTGGGGCTCTGCACGACCTTGGAGTCCATCGCCTGCGCGCCGACGACGATGTGCTCCTCGAAGATCTCCTGGAAGCCGAGGGCCCGCTGGTAGTACGCGACGGTCGCGTCGAGGTCGCCGTTGTTCAGGCACACCGCGATGTGGTCCAGTTCGAGCAGCCCCACCTCACTGGGCACCGGCTGCCGGGACTTGAGCGTCGGCACGAAGCCGGCCGGCAGCCCGGGGCCCTCCTCCGGGGCGCGCTGCACCAGCGTGTGCACCACGTCGCCGAAGCCGCTGACGGTGGCCGTGACGCCGCCGCCGGGCCCGTGCCGGGCAGGCTCACGCAGCGGCTGGGCGCCGCCCGCCACCGCGTGTGCGAACGCCCCCTCGACGTCGGCGGTGCGCAGCGCGATGTCCGCGACGCCGTCGCCGTGCGCCAGGACGTACACCGACGCCGGGTGCCGGTCGGAGGTCGCCATGGTGAGCACCAGGGTGATCGTGCCGTGCCGCAGGGCGATACTGCGGTGCTCGGTGGAACCGCCGGTGCCGACGACGGTGAACGCGTACCGGTCGACCCAGGCGAACGCCGCCGCGTCCAGGTCCGCCACGTACATCTCGACGTAGTCGATCGCGAGGTCGCTGACAGCAGCAGTGGCCGCTGTGTCATTCGAAACTGTCATGAGAGTCCCCGTTTGAAGGAATGATCTCGGCGCGGCTCGTCGAGCCGTCTCGCCTACCGGAGTGGACGGATTACCTGCCGCACGACCGGCGCCGGTGACCGGCCCGGCCTAATCCGTGGACCTCTTCGTGAGTTCGCCACTGCCGCCGGACAGCGGAAGGCGAACAATTTCGGTGGTCCCCGACATTACACCGGCCCTACCGCTGTCGCACCTGTCAAGAATTGCGGCACCGCCGGCTCGGTCCGGCGCGATATCACCATGGCCCCGTAGGTGCCCGCCGGAACCGTTGCTGCCGCTCCGGGCCTGGGGGATGCTGAGGTGCGGCGCGGCCCGCGGGCGCACGCCGTACCCCTTCCGTACCGACCGAAGGCAGCCATGGAAATCATGCAACCGGAAATCGCCGCCGCCGAGCTGAATGCCGCGACACTGCACGCGTCGCTGGCCGACGCCGCTATGGAGTCCATGAATCTTCTGAATCAGATCGCCGACGAGTATCCGGAAGCGATCTCTTTCGCGGCGGGACGGCCGTACGAGGGGTTTTATGACGCGGCTCAGGTGCATGAATATCTGGAGATCTTCTGCGAACACCTGCGTACCGAGCGCCGGATGACGGAAGCGGACATCGCGCGGACCCTGTACCAGTACGGCGAGACGAAAGGGATCATCGCGCCGCTGATCGCGCGGGGCCTGGCCGTGGACGAGGGCATCGAGGCCGCCGACGGGTCCGTGGTCGTCACGGTCGGCTGCCAGGAGGCGATGTTCCTCGTGCTGCGCGCGCTGCGCGCCGACAGCAGCGACGCGCTGCTCGCACCTCGGCCCGCCTACGTCGGCCTGACCGGCGCCGCGCTCCTCGCCGACCTGCCCGTGCTGCCGGTGCACACCGGGGAGCACGGCATCGACCTGGACGATCTGCTCACCCAGCTGCACCGCGCGCGGGCCGAGGGCCGGCGGGTGCGCGCCTGTTACGTGACGCCCGACTTCGCCAACCCGGTGGGCGCCAGCATGACGACGGCCGAGCGGCACCGCCTGCTGGAGATCGCCGAGCGCGAGGACCTGCTGCTGCTGGAGGACAACGCGTACGGCGTCTTCCACACCTCCGCCGAACGGCCCCCGACCCTCAAGTCCCTGGACCGTGGCCGCCGCGTCGTCTACCTGGGCTCGTTCGCCAAGACCGGCGTCCCCGGGGCCCGGGTCGGGTACGTGGTCGCCGACCAGCGGGTGACCGGCGACGGCGGCGACCGCCTCCTCGCCGACGAACTGTCGAAGATCAAGAGCATGCTCACCGTCAACACCTCACCGATCGCCCAGGCGGTCATCGGCGGCAAACTGCTCCGGCACGGTTGCAGCATGGTCGAGGCCAACCGCCGTGAGACGGACGTCTACCGGCGCAACCTCCGCCAGGTGCTGGCCGGACTGGCCCGGCGCTTCGCCGACTGCCCCGGCGTCACGTGGAACGAACCGACCGGCGGGTTCTTCGTCGTGCTGAACGTGCCGTTCACCGTCACCGACGCCTTCCTGGAGCACGCGGCCCGCCACCACGGCGTGCTGTTCACCCCGATGCACCACTTCTACGGCGCGTCCGCGCAGTCCCGCCAGCTCCGGCTGTCCATCAGCACCCTGACCCCCGAACGCATCGAGCAGGGCCTCGACCGGCTCGCCGCGCTCATCACCGAACGGCTGCGCGCCAACGGCGGTGCCCGGTGATCCGCACCCTCGCCGTCGTCGGCACCGGACTGATCGGCACCTCCCTGGCCCTCGCGGCCGCCCGCCAGGGCGTCACGGTGTACCTCCAGGACAGCGACGCGTCCGCCGTACGGACCGCCGCCGCGCTGGGCGCCGGCACACCGGGACCGCCGCCCGAACCGGCCGACCTGGCCGTGATCGCCGTACCGCCCAGCCTCGTCGCCACCGTCCTCGCCCAGCAGCAGGCACGCGGACTGGCCAGCACGTACACCGACGTCGCCAGCGTGAAGTACGAGCCGGAACGGGCCGTCCTGGCCCAGGCGCCCGACCCCACCCGCTACATCGGCGGCCACCCGCTCGCCGGCCGCGAACGCTCCGGCCCCCTCGCGGCCCGCGTGGACCTCTTCCAGGACCGCGTCTGGGTGCTCACCCCGTCCCGGCTCACCTCCCGGACGGCCCTGGACCGCGCGCTCTCCCTGATCGGGCTCTGCGGAGCCGTACCGCTGGTCATGCAGAGCAAGGCGCACGACGACGCGGTGGCGCTCACCTCCCACGTGCCGCACGTGGTGTCCAGCCTGATGGCGGCCCGGCTCGGCGACGGCCCGCCCCAGGCGACACGGCTGGCGGGCCAGGGCCTGCGCGACGTCACCCGGATCGCAGGCGGCGACTCCCGGCTCTGGAGCGACATCCTCCAGGCCAACGCCGGTGCGGTGGCCGGCGTCCTGACCGGCCTCCAGGCCGACCTCGCCGAACTCCTCACCGCCCTGCGCGACCTGGCCGGACCCGGCCGGCGGAGCGCGCGGAGCCTGGACACGGTCGTGGACCTCCTGGACCGGGGCATCGCCGGACTGGAGGAACTGCCCGCCGGCCACCCGGGCCGTACGCCGCACCCCGCGTCCGTACGCGTGCGGATCGCCGACCGCCCCGGCGAACTCTCCCGGCTGCTGACCGCCACCGCCGAACTGGGCGTCGGCCCCGAGGACGCCGAAGTGCGCCCCACCGACGGGCCGCCCGGCGACCTGGCGGTCCGGCTCACCGTGCCCACCGCCGTGACCGGCCCGCTGCTCGCCCGCGTCACCGCCGAAGGCTGGGACGCCGAGACCGACGGCCGTCCGGCACACGCCGCCACCGCCCCCTCGGCGAGCGGCTGACCACCGACGCCGCCCCGCCCGCCTACTCCGCCCGCGCCCCGGGCTCGTACACGAACGGCCGCGTGGTCGTCACGCACACGAACCCCCGCTTGGTCAGGGTGGGTTCGGACGTGGGCAGCGCGTCCACGACCGCATGGGTACGGCCGCGCGCAACCGCCTCCCGCAGCCGGGCGGCGACCAGCGCGGTGAACAGCCCTCGCTTCCGGTACGCCGGCCGGGTCCGCCCGCCGGCCAGCTCGGCGAAAGCACCGCCGGGCCGGTAGTACACCCGCCCGCACGCCGCCGGCACCCCGTCCACGTAAGCGACGTGGACACTCATCTCCCCGGGAGCGTCCCGCAGGCTCAGCTCCAGCCTGCGCCGCTCCTCCTCGACGTTGCGGCGCCCCAGGTCCCGGGAGATCTCGGCGACGTCGTCCAGACCCCGCGCGTCCCCGGCCCGGCGGATGTCGTACGCCGGAGCCTCGAACGCCGCTGCCGCCCCCTCGCTCACCGGCAGCACCAGCACCTTCTCCTCCTCCTCCGGCACGAACCCGGCGGCGCGCAGCCGGCTGCCCATACCGGCCGGGACGTCATGGCCGTACAGCTTCCACTCCAGCACGTGACCGAGGGCGTCGGCCCGGGCGGTCTCCGCGCGCAGCACGGAGCCGGCGTCCTGCTCCGTGCACCGCGCGAAGACGATCCGGCACTCCGACCCGTCCGGAGCGGTCTCCCGCACGACCCCGCTGTCCGGGTCGGCCGTACCGGAAGCCCGGCGCTCCTCGTCGAGGGCCGCGAGCAGACCGGCGGTGCTGTTGTTCTTCATTCCACGTCCTTACAGAGCGGCGGGCAGGCCCACGACGGCGAACAGGCCGGGGCCGAAAACGGTGATCTCCGCGATACGGCCGTCCTCGACGCGGAGCACTTCGAGTGCGTGCGGACGGTGGGCGTCCTCGTCCGCGCCCCGGGTGTAGAGCGCTGCGGCGGGCTGCCGGTTCATCCAGGTGGGCACACAGCGGAGGCCCGGGGGCCGGGGGTGCGGCCGTTCCCCCAGGACGGCGGTGAGGGCCCGCTCGTCCCCCTCTTCCAGCGCCTCCGTGTAGCGCCGGAGGACCGCGGCCCCGTCAGGGCCCGCCGGCCCCGAAGCCCTCCGGCCCGGGAGCCGGTCCCGCACCCTCGGCCGGGCCCGCTGCAACGCACTGTTCACCGCCGCCACACTGACCCCCAGCGCCGCGGCCGTCTCCCGCGCCGGCCAGCCCAGCACGTCCCGCAGGACGAGCACGGCCCGCGGACGCGGCGGCAGCGACTGGAGCGCCGCCACGAACGCCAGCCCGATCGTCTCCTCGGTCACCACCTCACCGGTCACTTGCTCCAGCAACGTGTCGGGACACGGCTGCACCGAGGACGGCGCGGGCGCCGGCGGGGCACCCGGCCGGGAGGCCAGGCGGTCCAGGCACACCTGGGTCGCGACCCGGTACAGCCACGTACGGAACGTCGCCTGCCCGGCGAAGGACTCCCGCTCGTGCCAGGCCCGGGACAGCGCCTCCGGCACCAGCTCACCGGACTCCTCCAGCGAGCCCAGCAGCCGGTAGCAGTGCACCTGCAACTCCGCCCGGTACCTTGCCCCCAGCCGGGAGAACGCCGCCGCGTCCGCACCCATCGAAGCCTCCCGTACCTCACCCGACCCGCGGTCATCATCTTTCCCAGCGAGGGTACTGACGTCGCGTGAACACGAGTCTTGCGTACGGCGGTTCGGCTGTCTGTGGTCAGCCGCCACGCGGCGGCGGGGACGTACCGGTGGGCTCTTCCGCGCGTCTCAGCCCAGTTCCAGGCTGGTGACCGCGTAGCCGCGCTCCGGGCGGACCGCGGGGGCCGGGCCCGTGTACATGCGCAGGGTGTGGGAGTCCGGGGCCAGCCCCCGGGACAGGGCCAGGGAACGTGCGCTGTGGTGCGGGTCGGGAATGTCGACGTGGACCGTGTCGTCCGGGCCGAGGTGCGCGGTCAGCGCGTCGAAGAGGGCCTCGGCGCCCCGGGAGGTGTCGGCGAAGAGCGGGCCGAGGCGGTACCCGTCGCGGGCCGGGCGCAGCACGCCGTACCCCGCGACGCGCCCGTCCCGTATCTGCGCGTACGCGTGGTGGCCCGCGGCGGTGAGCCAGCGGGAGAGGAACGCCCGCCGGCCGGCCGGGAAGCACTGCCGGTCGTACGCGGCCAGCTCGTCCAGGTGGCCGGCGGTGACCGGCACGACCGGCACCGCGGGTGTGCCGGGCCGCACGGGGCGGCCGCGGTAGCGCGTGGTCCGGTAGGCGGTGCGGAAGCCGGAGCGCCGGTACGTGGCCTCCTGCTCCGGGACCGCGTCCAGGCCGATGGTCCGGTCACCGGCGTGCGGAACGGCGGCGCGCCAGGTCGCCAGGCCGAGGCCGCGGCCGCGGAAGTCCGGGTGCACCAGGTAGTAGCCCAGGAACGCGTACTCCGGGGAGTAGTTCACCACGGAGACCGACGAGACGAGCCGCCCGTCGAGGAGGCCGATGAAGAAGCCGTCCGGGTCGGTGGCGTGGAAGCAGTCGGTGTCGACGAGGCCGGGGTTCCAGCCCTCGTCGGCGGCCCACCGGGCCACCTCGCGCCACTCCTCCAGGGTGGCGGGGCGCACGGTGAACTCACCGGCCGGGGCGTCCGGCCCCGCGGTGATCGTGGCGGTGGCGGTGGCGGCGGCCGTGGTGTCGTCGGTGGCGTTCTGGTGCGGGATCTCACCGGGGGTGGTCATACCTGGTGCACGTCCTTGGCTGTCGGGCCCCGCTGCCGTGCGGGCAGCGGGGCGGCGGGGTGTCCGTCAGATCAGGTCCATGGCGGCCACTTCGTCGGGCCGGCCGTAGCTGACCGGCCCCTGGAAGCGCCGCCGGGCGGTGGCGAACCACCACACCGTAGCGATGACGAGCACCACGCCCAGCGCGATCGGCGCGTAGTTGAACGATTCCGCGGTGATCGGCGAGGCCTGCGGCAGCATGAACAGCACACTGCTGATCACGATCCAGGTCACCGCGACCGCCGCGACCAGCTTGCCGTACCGCCCCAGGTTCCACGGCCCTGGCTGGAACGTGTCCAGCCGCAGCCGCAGGAAGATCGGCACCGCGTAGGCGAGGAAGAGCCCGACGACATTGACGCTGACGACGGCGGTGAACGCGGTGTGCGACCACCAGCCCGGTATGACGAGGACCAGGGAGCACGCCGCGGCCAGCCAGACCGCCTTGACGGGCGTACGGGTGCGCGAGGAGACCGAGTGCCACCACCGGGAGCCGGGCATCGCGCCGTCCCGCGAGAAGGCGAAGATCTGCCGGGTGTTGCTGGTCATGTTGGCCAGACCGCAGAACAGCATCGCGCCGATCACGATCAGCAGCAGGAACTTGGCGGTGCCCGTGCCGAGCGCGTCGATGAGGATCTGCACCGGCGGCGCCTCGGCGCTCGCCGCGCCCGCGTAGTCGCGGATCGCGAAGACCAGCGCGAGCATCAGCACCAGGCCGGCGACCGCGGAGTAGCCGATGGCGCGCATGATGCCCTTGGGCGCGTTGACGGTGGCCCGCACCGTCTCCTCGGACATGTGGAAGCTGCCGTCGAACCCGGTGAACGTCCAGCTCGTGACGAGCAGGCCGAGCATCGCGCCGTACAGGCCGTTGGTGAAGCCGGTGTTGTTGACGAAGTGCGTCACGAACGACGGGGACTGGTGGTGCGAGGGCAGCGCGACCAGCGCGGCGACGATGACGACCAGCCCGATCAGCAGCCACCACACGGAGATACGATTCAGCACCGCGACCAGCTGCACGGTGAAGGTGTTGGCGAGCGCCTGGACGAACAGGATCGCCGCGGTGATCAGGACCGCCCGCTGCGGGGTGGCCTCGTAGGACGGCCACTGCATGGCGATGAACGCCTGGATGAAGGTGGCCGCCGCGTAACCGGTGGCGGCCGTACCGCCGACCTGGCCCACGAAGTTGAGCCAGCCCGTGTACCAGGACCAGGCCCCGCGGTGCCGCTTGGCCAGCTTCCCGGCCGAGAAGTACAGCGCGCCGCTGGTCGGGTACGCCGAGGCGATCTCCGCCATCGAGGCGCCGACGAACAGCACCATCGCGGCGACGGCGATCCAGCCGAAGACCAGGATCACCGGCCCGCCGGCGTTCATGCCGAACCCGAAGGAGGAGAAGATCCCGGACAGGATGTTGATGATGGTGAAAGAGATGGCGAAATTGTCGAACGCGCGGAACCGCCGGGTCAGTTTCCGCGGGTAGCCCATGGCGTGCAGCGTCGCGTCGTCGTCGAGGGTGACGGGATCCGCGGCGCGGCGGGTTCTCGCACGGGCGGGGGACACGGGATCGGACACAACCGCAACCTTTCTGGTGGGGGACAGGAAGACATCGGCGCGGAGCGTCGATACGCGGTGTCGGCACCTGTCTTCGGGGCGTGCCGGGGCCGGGGGAGGCCACGTCCGGCAGGCCGGGGAACGGGGGAGGGACGGCGCGCCGCGGAACCGGCGGGCGGCGCCGTCCGGGAACCGGCGGGTGGTGGGTCAGGGAGCATCGGGCACCGGGAGACCGCAGGCGCGTCTCGCCTTGTTCAGCTGCTCCTCGGGGTCGCCGAAGACACTCCACGGCATACGGGAGGCGTACGGGCCCATGGCCGTGAAGACCGCCCGCGCCTCGAAGGAGCACTGCGCCATGTGCAGTGCGTGCGCCAGGTAGGCGAGGTCCAGCACCGGTGTGAAGCGGTAACCGGCCACGTGCGGCAGCCAGTTGCGGTAGACGCTCAGGGCGGTCGCCTTCCACTGCGGCTGCTCCCAGGTGCGTTCCGCCAGGAGCGAGTCCGGGTTGTAGCCGTCCACCAGGGCCACCAGCGGCAGCAGCCGCAGCGGCGAGGAGGCCGGTGCCCGCTGGCTGAGGAACGCGGCGACGTCCCAGGACGCGTTCGTCTCGCCCCCGTACCGCGGGAAGAAGAACGACAGGAAGCGGTGGTGGCCCTCGCGGTTCCAGGGGTCGAGCCGCAGGATGTGGGAGAAGAGCCGCCAGGGCCCGGGCGGCGCGGTGAGCAGCCCCTGCGGAGCGGGGTCGCGGGGCTGCTGGAGGCGTGCCAGGGTCAGTTTGGCCGACCACGGGGTGGGGTCGTCGGGGGCCGCCTCGGCGGCCCGGTCGCAGGCGGCCACCGCGATCCGGCCGAGCGCCTCGGCCCGGCGGTCGCCGCCGTCGGCCGCGCGGACCGCCCGCAGGACCGCGACCCGCGCCCACAGCAGGGCGGCTTCCCGGCCGGGTTCCTCGGCCAGCCAGCGTTCCGCCAGGTCCGAGTCGGCCGCCTCCGAGGCCAGCACCAGGGAGCGGTGGGCGCGTACGCCGTGGTCCCCGCGGGCCTCCCGCAGGATTTCGCGCGCGCCGAAGTAGCGGCCCGCCCGGATGTCCACGCAGGCCCGGGCGAGCTGGAGATCATCGGCTGCCGGATGCCACACGTACTGCCCCTCGAATAACCCAGCGGTCATGTCCCCTGCCGCTCCTGCCGTTCTGTCGGTGAGGTCGGCCACCAGCGCATTTTCAGCCATGCCGAAATCAACCGGTACGCACTGTTCCCCCAGTTCCACCGGCAGTGCCACACCCTACTCAGCAGCAACTCGGTTCGAAACTGGTGATCGGAATTACCTGATTCCGCATCGGCGGCGTGCGCGACATTGACGGTGAAATCGGTCGATCATGCGGCGGCGAAAAATGAGTGGTATGCAATTGGCATATGCCCGCGCGGCAGAGGGGTGCCGTCCGGTGCGGTTTCGGCCCGACACGTCGCCAACTGTCCGGCTCGGACAGCGGCCGACCGGTATGGGAGGCGGGGCACGGTATGCCCGGCGCGGCGGCAACGCGGGGGCACCCCCGACCTGTTCACGTCGCAGCTGGTGACTTTTCACCGGGGCGTCATGGCGTCTTCCCCCGGCCTCGTTCCTCTTGGACACTCCAGACGCGCCCGTATCCTCCCATCCCAAGGGGTCATTCCAGCCATGCCAGAACTCAACCGGCGGCGGTTCCTGCAACTCACCGGCGGCGCCACCGCGTTCTCCGCGCTGTCGCAGAGCATCGCCCGTGCCGCCGCGATCCCCGCCGACCGCCGCACCGGCTCCATCGAGGACGTCGAGCACATCGTCGTACTGATGCAGGAGAACCGGTCCTTCGACCACTACTTCGGCACCCTGCGCGGGGTACGGGGCTTCGGCGACCCGCGGCCGGTGACGCTGCCCAGCGGCAAGCCGGTCTGGCACCAGAGCGACGGCAAGGGCAAGGAGGTGCTGCCGTTCCGGCCCCAGGTGAAGGACGACTACCTCGGGCTCACCTTCATCGAGGACCTCAACCACGACTGGAACGGCAGCCACCAGGCGTTCAACAACGGCCGCTACGACCGGTGGATCCCGGCCAAGACGTCCACGACCATGGCGCACCTCGCCCGCAAGGACATCCCGTTCCACTTCGCGCTCGCCGACACCTTCACCGTCTGCGACGCCTACCACTGCTCCTTCATCGGCTCCACCGACCCGAACCGCTACTACATGTGGACCGGCTACACGGGCAACGACGGCAAGGGCGTCGAGGACCCCAGCGGCCCGGTCCTGGACAACGACGAGCGGGGGTACACCTGGACCACCTACCCCGAGCGGCTGGAGGCGAAGGGGGTGTCCTGGAAGATCTACCAGGACATCGGCGACGGCCTGGACGCGGCCGGCGGCTGGGGGTGGATCAAGGACCGCTACCGGGGCAACTACGGCGACAACTCCCTGCTCTACTTCAACACCTTCCGCAACGCGAAGCCCGGCGACCCGCTCTACGAGAAGGCCCGGCGCGGCTCCGACGTGAAGGGCGGCGGACAGCTCCTGGACGATCTGCGGGCCGACGTCAAGAACGGCCGGCTGCCGAAGATCTCCTGGATCGCCTGTCCCGAGGCGTACACCGAGCACCCGAGCTGGCCCGCCAATTACGGCGCCTGGTACATCTCCAAGGTGCTGGACGTGCTGACCTCCGACCCGAAGGTCTGGGCCAGGACGGCGCTGTTCATCACCTACGACGAGAACGACGGCTTCTTCGACCACGTCGTCCCGCCCTACCCGCCCGCCGACGCACGCCAGGGCCGGTCCACCGTCTCCACCGAACTGGAGCTCTACCCCGGCGGCGGCGGATTCCAGGCCGGCCCCTACGGCCTGGGCCAGCGCGTGCCGATGCTCGTCGTCTCCCCCTGGAGCACCGGCGGGTACGTCTGCTCCGAGACCTTCGACCACACCTCGATCATCCGCTTCATGGAACGCCGCTTCGGCGTGACCGAGCCGCACATCTCGAAGTGGCGGCGCACCGTCTGCGGCGACCTGACCTCCGCCTTCGACTTCAGCCGTACGGGGCGGCCGGGCACCCTGCCGGACACCGGCGGCTACACGCCGGTCCACCCGGAGCCCGCCGACTTCCACCCCGAGCCGCCCGCCGCCGGCCGCCTGCCCCGGCAGGAGCGCGGCACCCGCCCCACCCGGCCGCTGCCCTACGCGCCGTACGTGGACGGCGCCGCCGACCCCGCGGCCGGGAAGTACCGTCTGACCTTCAGCGGCGGGGACGCCGCCGGCGCGCAGTTCTACGTGACGGCGCCCAACCGCGGCGACGGTCCGTGGACGTACACCACCGAGCGCGGCACGGCGGACTCCGACAGCTGGAACACGGCGTACTCGCAGGGCACGTACGACCTCTCGGTGTTCGGCCCGAACGGCTTCCTGCGCACCTTCCGGGGGCCGGGGAGGACGGCGGGGCCCGAGGTGACGGCGCGGCACAACGGGGCCACCGGCAACCTCGACCTGGTCCTGGCCAACGCGGGCGACGGCGCCCGCACCCTCACGGTCACCAACGCGTACGGCGGCGCCTCCCACACGATCACCGTGCGTCCGGGGCAGCGGCTGACCCACACCGTGGACCTGCGGGCCGGCAGGCGCTGGTACGACGTGAGCGTGGTGTGCGACGCGGACCGCACGTTCCTGCGCCGGTTCGCCGGGCACGTGGAGAACGGCACGGCCGGGGTGAGCGACCCCGGCATCCGCACCGTGTGAGCACCTGCCGGGCCGGGTGAACAGGGGCCGGGCCGTCCTCCCCGTACCCGGAACGGGCGGCCCGGCGCGCGCTGTCCGGCTGTCCGGATCATGACGGCTTCCGCTCGGCAGGCGCGCGATATCGTGCCGACGCCTGATCCCCCGTCCAAGGGAGTGAGCCCATGGCCAGGAACTCGGTACGGCGACTGACCCGCGTGAGCGCCGGCGCGCTGTCCGTGGCGGCGCTGCTGGCCATCGTGCCCGGCAGCGCGGTCTCCGCAGACCGCCCCAGGGCGGCGGAACCCGCGGCCGGGCGCGCCGGGGGACCGGCCGCCGGCGGCAAGCCGCGGCCCGACGCCCGGCACGTCGTGATCGCCGTGCACGGCGGCGCGGGCACCGCCCTGAAGCGCGAGGACACCACCCCGGCCCAGGAGAAGGCGTACCGCGACGGGCTGGCGGAGGCGTTGCGCGCCGGACAGCAGGTCCTGGCCGAGGGCGGCAGCAGTGTGGCGGCGGTGGAGGCCGCGGTGCGCGGGCTGGAGGACGATCCGCTGTTCAACGCGGGCAAGGGCGCGGTGTTCACCGAGGACGCGGGCCACGAGCTGGACGCGTCGGTGATGCGCGGTTCCGACCTGGCGGCCGGGGCCGTCGCCGGGGTCCGCAACGTACGCAACCCCGTCTCCGCGGCGCGGCTGGTCATGGAGAGGACCAGGCACGTGATGCTGGCGGGCGAGGGCGCCGACGACTTCGCGGCCCGCAGCGGCCTGCCGACCGTGACCCAGGACTATTACTGGACCGAGAAGCGCTGGCAGGAACTGCTGCGGGCCAAGGGGCGCGCGAAGGGCTCCGCGGAGACCCTGACGCAGGGCACGGTGGGCGCGGTGGCCGTCGACCGGGGACGCAACCTGGCGGCGGCGACCTCCACCGGCGGGCTGACGAACAAGATGACCGGCCGGGTCGGCGACTCGCCCGTCGTCGGCGCGGGCACGTACGCCAAGAACGCCACCGTCGCCGCCAGCGCCACGGGAGCCGGCGAGGTGTTCCTCCGGGGCGCCGCCACCGGCACGATCTCGAACCTCATCGAGTTCGGCGGACGGGACCTGGCGCGCGCCGCGTACGAGGTGCTGGTCGAGCGGCTGCCGAAGCTGGGCGGTACGGGCGGCGTGATCGCGCTGAACGCCCAGGGCGTCTTCGACGCCCCGCACAGCAGCGAGGGGATGCTGCACGGTTACCTGACCGAGGACGGCCGCGTCGTGACCAAGGTCTTCGCGGACGAGACCCCCGCGAACCAGTGACCCAGGACCCGCCGGCCTGACGATGGCTCAATAGGCCCTCTCCCTCCGGAACCGGAGCGGCACTACCGTCCCCCGACGCGGGGGGATCACTCTGGGGAGGGGATCAGTTACATGTTCTATCACTTGTTCAAATCCATCGTCCTGGTGCCGCTGCTGCGGTGCCTGTTCCGCCCCCGTGTCGAGGGACTGGAGAACCTGCCCGCGTCCGGCGCCGCCATCATCGCCGGGAACCACCTCTCCTTCTGCGACAGCTTCCTGATGCCGGCGACGGTCAAGCGCCGGATCACCTTCCTGTGCAAGCAGGAGTACTTCACCGGACGGGGCGTCAAAGGGCGGCTGACGGCGGCCTTCTTCCGCGCCTGCGGGCAGATCCCGGTGGACCGTTCCGGGCGCAGCGCGGGCCAGGCCGCCGTCGAGGAAGGCGTCCGGGTGCTGCGCGGCGGCGACCTGCTCGGCATCTACCCCGAGGGCACGCGCTCGCACGACGGCCGGATGTACAAGGGAAAGACCGGCGTGGCGGAGATGGCGCTGCGTACGGGAGCGCCGGTGGTGCCCTGCGCGATGATCGGGACGTTCGAGGCCCAGCCGGCCGGCCGCCGGCTGCCGCGCGTCGTCCCGATCACCATCCGCTTCGGGGAGCCGCTGGACTTCTCCCGCTACGCCGGGCTGGCCGACCAGCGCCTGGTGCTGCGGGCCGTCACCGACGAGATCATGTACGCCCTGCTGAAGCTGTCCGAGCAGGAGTACGTCGACACGTACGCGGCGGAGGCCAAGGCGCGCGCCGGGTACCCGGGCGGCACCGGGGCCGGGCCGGGGATCGTGACCCGGCCCGGCGCGCCCGCCGTCCGCGCCGGCTGACGGCCGCCCGGCCCGGCCTCCGTGCCGCTCACCCCGGGTGAGCGGCACGGCCCGTACGCCGGATCGGTGGACCGGCCGGTCAGCGTCCCGGCGCGCAGGTGGCCTGGACGGACTTGCGCGGATCGCTCTCGGAGCGGGCCTTCAGGACCACGCGGCCGTGCCGGGCGGCGCCCGGCTCCGCCGTGACGGCCACCGGGACGCTCACCGTGCTGCCGGACTTCGCGGTGGCGAGCCGGTTCGGCAGCCAGGCGGACCAGCCGCGGCCGGTGGCGGCGGCCGAGAGCCGGTACACGTCGGAGTCCAGGTGCGCGCCCCCGCCCCCGGGGCGGCCGGTGTTGGTCAGCGGGAAGGTGCACACCGCCCGGCCCTTGGCGGGCTTGCCGTGCGCCGTGCCGTGCCGCAGCTGCACGCCGCGGCGCTGCGGGCCCGCGCCGTCCAGGGAGCGGACGGCGACGGTGTAGCTCAGCACGCCCTTCTCGTCCCGCTGGATGTCCAGGACGTAGAAGTGCAGGCGGTTGGCCCGGTCGACGTACTCGTACGCGCTGCCGGAGTCCGCGCCCGCGTGGAACAGCGCGTCGCTGAGCTGCCGGTAGTCACCCATGGTGATCATCTGCGGGGTGCCGTCGGGGCGCCGGAAGTCCACCATGCGGATGTCCTCCGGGTGGGCGTCGATCACCCAGGCGAACGGGGCCCGGTCCGCGTTCTTGGTCTTGGAGAGCAGTACCCCGTGGTCCGGGGTGAAGGAGTCCATGCCCATCCGGTCGACGACCTCGACCGTGTAATTGTCGTAACCGCCGCCGTCGCACAGCGGGTCGGTGCTGGTGGAGCAGGGCGCCGCCAGGTCCCGGCCCATGGTGATGTTCACGCCGGACAGGCCCTTGGCGCCGGGCGGCGCGGAGCGCGCGGTGACCCGGGCGACGGCGACCCCGGACGTCTTCAGCGCGTCCCGGTCCAGGCGCAGCACGTTCTTCCCGTCGACGATGCCGAGCTTGAGCTTGTCGCGCAGGACGTGCTGCGAGCCCATCGAGGCGCCGTTGGCGGCCGGTATCTGCCAGCGGGTGTGCGGGCCTCCCGGCCCGTTGAAGGAGCCGCGCGAGAGCATGCTCCAGATGCCGGTGTAGGCGCGGCGCACGGGTGTGCCGTACGGGTTGTTGTAGTTGTCCGCGATGCCCAGGATGTGGCTGAACTCGTGCGCGTACACGGCCATGCCGGAGCTCTCGGCCTGGGTGGAGGAGCCGGACTCGGCGTTGGGCCAGATGCGGGCGGCGGCCTTCCAGGAGGTCCACGGCACGTAGCGGGTGCGGGCCGCGTTGCCGCCGCCCTGGATCGGGGAGGGCGGCCCGAACGCCGCCGGTACGTCCTGCGGCGAGGCGAACTTCATCTGGCCGAACTCCTGCCAGGCGGCGGACTCGTCCTGGCCCGCGGTCAGGTAGAAGATGAAGTCGTACTTCTTGGTCTCCGCGTCGCCCACGTCGGCGGTCCAGGCGGCCTTGCCGTCGGTGCGGATGTTCTTGCCGCAGCTGTCGCCGACGGGGCAGGCGCCCGGGTTCATGGACGGCTCGATGCCGTACTGGTAGGACTTGAAGGGCATCCGGTAGACACCGAACGACGTCAGCTCGACGCCGAGCCGGCCGCCGGAGTCCTCCATCCAGTACTCGTTGATGGTGTGGCCGTGGTTGAGCTTGCCCGGCTTGTTCAGGAAGTCCCGGTAGAACGCGGGCACCTGCGCGCGGGGGATGTCGTGGGCGCTGGGCTGCGGGTTGCCGAAGACCGACGATCCGGCGGGCTTGCTGACGCTGAACTCCTCGTCCGGGTAGTCCAGCAGCACGAGCGCGCCCTTGAACATGCGTGTGGAGGGCTTGACGGCCGGGTCGGCCCAGTTCGTCCCGGGGACCGGGCGGTATTCGGCCCACGTCATGTCGTCGGGATTGCGCCAGTTCTGCGGGTCGACGGGCCGGACGAGCGGAGGCCGGACCGCGGGCGCGGCGTCGGGGGCCGCGCGGGCGGGGCCGGCGGCGACGGAGGCCAGGACGCCGAGGAGGAGGGTGAGAACACCCAGTCTGCCGGCCCTGCCGCGGTATGGGCGGGCCGGTCTGTGGGGAAGGAACAAGGCGCACCTCTTGTCTGTGATCTGTCTGTGGTC
This sequence comes from Streptomyces sp. NPDC052496, assembly GCF_040679095.1. Lineage (NCBI taxonomy): Bacteria > Bacillati > Actinomycetota > Actinomycetes > Kitasatosporales > Streptomycetaceae > Streptomyces > Streptomyces sp. NPDC052496. Next base: position 15,764 of record NZ_JBFAUH010000007.1, on the reverse strand, counting down.
TCAAGTCCAGGACATGACAAGGTGATCGAACAGAATTCCTGCCGCCGACAAGGTAAGGCGGGGGACTCAGTGGCGCCAGAGTGCCGTGAGGAGCCGATGATGCCGCGAACGGTCAGTGACCGGCACGGTCACACGATGTCAGGGACCAGCGCGGAAGCCGTGTCCCACTACGAGAACGCGCTGAGCGAACTGCTCTTCTTCCGCGGCGAGGTCGCCACCGCGTCGCAGGCGGTCCTGGCGGCCGCCCCGAAGTCGGTCATGGGCAACGTCCTCGCCGCCTACCTCGGCCTGCTCGGCACCGAGGCGAAGGACGCCACCGCCGCGAAGGAGGCGTTCTGCGGCTTCGCGGACTGTGTACGCGCCGGCAGGCCGACCGACCGCGAGCGGATGCACATCGCCGCCGCCACCTCCTGGCTGAACGGCGACATCCACCGCGCCGGAGACGTGCTCGGCGAGCTGACCGTCGCCTTCCCGCGCGACGCCCTCGCCCTCGCCGTCGGCCACCAGATCGACTTCCTCACCGGCGACGCCGCCCGGCTGCGCGACCGCGTCGGCGGCGCGCTCACCGCCTGGCCCGAGGACGACCCGCACTACGGCCACCTCCTGGGCATGTACGCCTTCGGCCTGGAGGAGACCGGCCACTACACCCGCTCGCAGGAGACCGGCCTGGCCGCCGTCGAGCGCAACCCCCGCGACGTGTGGGGCATCCACGCGGTCGTGCACACGTACGAGATGCAGGGGCAGTTCGCGCAGGGCATCCGTTTCCTGGACGCCCGCATGGAGGACTGGGCCGCCGGCAACTACCTGAACGTCCACAACTGGTGGCACTACTGCCTCTACGCCCTGGAAGCCGGCGACACCGGCCGCGCGCTGGAGATCTACGACGCCGTACTGCACCACGAGAAGTCCCCGGGCCTGGCCATGGAACTCCTCGACGCCTCGGCCCTCCTGTGGCGGCTCCTGCTGGCCGACCGCGACGCCGGCCCCCGCTGGAACCGCCTCGCCGACGCCTGGGCGGCCCGCCAGGACCCGCCGTACTACGCCTTCAACGACGTGCACGCCGTCATGGCGTACGTCGGCGCCGACCGCATCCCCGACGCCGAACGCCTCGTCGGGGAGCGGGAGGCATGGCTCGCGCAGGCCCGCCCCCACCTGTCCAACACCGTCATGACCGCCGGCATCGGCCTGCCCGTCTGCCGCGCCCTGATCGCCTACGGGCAGGGCAGGTACGACCACGCCGTCGACCTCCTCACCCCCGTCCGCTACCGCCTGCACACCTTCGGCGGCAGCCACGCCCAGCGGGACGCCGTACAGAAGACCCTGCTGGAGGCCGCACTGCGCGCCGGACGCGACGACACGGCCCGCACCCTGCTCAGCGAGCGCATCGGCCTGCGCCCGGTCTGCCCCTACAACTGGCTGGCCCAGGCCCGCCTCGCCGACCGGCTCGGCGAGACCGCCCAGGCGGCCGCGGCACGGGCCCGCGCCGCCGAACAGGCGGCGCAGGGGGCCGCGGCGCTGGCACGGTGAGGTCCGGACTCCCGCGGACGTACCTCGCACCTTCTTGATCACATTGCCGCTGGCCCGATCCGCCCCGGACCGGTCATCCTTGGTACGTCCGCGTGGTCCGGCCCGGTGGCCGGACCACGCGTATGAAGGACGACCATCGGCCCACCAGCACAGGAGCACGCGCACATGACGGGGAAGAACACCTGGATACGGGACGTACGCCGGGGGCCGCGACCCGCCGCCCACCTCATCTTCTTCCCGCACGCCGGGGGATCCGCCTCGTACTACCGGCCGTTCGCCGCGCATCTCGGCGAACACTTCGACGTCTCGGCGATCCAGTACCCGGGCCGCCAGGACCGGTGGAACGACCCGTTCGTCACCTCGGTGGAAGGGCTCGCCGATGAGATCGTCGGCTGTCTGAACCCCCACGACACCACTCCGCTGGTGCTGTTCGGGCACAGCATGGGCGCGTCCGTCGCCTTCGAGACCGCCCGGCGGCTCGCGGACCTCGGCCGGCCGGCGCCCCGCCGGCTCGTCGTCTCCGGCCGGCGCGCGCCCTCGATGTTCCGCCCCGAGCGGCACCTCCACCTGGCCACCGACGAGGAACTCCTCGCCGAGGTCGGCAGGCTGGACGGCACCCACAGCCAGCTCCTCGACGACCCGGACATCGTCGGGCTGATCCTGCCGGCGATCCGCAACGACTACCGCGCGATCGAGCTGTACCGGCCCGCCGCCGACGCCGTGCTCGACATCCCGCTCCTGTGCCTCACCGGCGACGCGGACCCCCGCGTGACCCGCGAGGAAGCGGCTGCCTGGAAGGCCCACACCCTCGGCGAGTACCGCGAGGAGACCTTCGCCGGCGGCCACTTCTACCTCGCCGACCACACGGCCGCGGTCTGCCGCGCGGTGGAACGGTTCGTCGCGGGGGAGTGAGGCCCCAGGCGTCAGGGCGTGCAGACCACCGGCAGGTGGGCCAGACCGCGCATCAGACGGGTGTGGCGCCACTGGAGCTCGGCGGGCGGCACGGCCAGGCGCAGGTCAGGGAAGCGGGTGAGCAGCGCCTGGAAGGCGATCCGGCCTTCCAGGCGGGCCAGCGGGGCGCCGAGGCAGTGGTGCGGGCCGTGGCCGAAGGAGAGGTGCCCGGCGGAGCGGCCGAGCGCGAGGGTGTCGGGGTCGGCGAAGCGGGCGGGGTCGCGGTTGGCGGCGCCCGGTGAGACCAGGACCACGTCGCCCGCGGCGATCTCGGCGCCGCCGAGGGTGAGCGGTTCGGCCGCGTACCGGAAGGTGGCCGTGGTGATGGGGGAGTCGTGGCGCAGCAGCTCCTCCACGGCGTCCGGGACGAGCGCGGGGTCCTGCCGCAGCCGCGTACGGAGCGCGTCGTCCCGCAGGAGCGCGAGCGCGCCGTTGCCGATCAGGCTGGTCGTGGTCTCATGACCGGCGACGACCAGGAGGACGGCCAGCGAGACCAGCTCGAACTCGCTGAGCTGGTCGCCTTCGTCGCGCGCGGCGATCAGGCCGGACAGCAGGTCAGGGTCCGGGCCGCCGCTGCCACCGGCCGCGGCGGCCCGCTTCCCGGCGATCAGCTCCGTCATGTAGTCGCTGATCGCGTGCGAGGCGGCGTCGATGGTGTCCGGGGCACCGGCCGCGAACAGGTCGTTGGACCAGCGGCGCAGCGCGGCCCGGTCCGCGCGCGGGACGCCGAGCAGATCGCTGATCACCTCGATGGGCAGCGGTACGGCGAAGTCCTCCACGAGGTCGGCGGTGCCGCCGCGCGCGGCCATCCGCTCCAGCAGGGCGTCCGCGGTCTCCGCGATGCGCGGCTCCAGGCGGGCCACCGCGGCCGGGGTGAACGCCTTGACGGCCAGCCTGCGCAGCCGGGTGTGGTCCGGCGGGTCGGTGGCGAGCATGGTGGCGCTGACGGCGGGGGCCAGGTCGCGCGTGGACGGCTTGTCCGCGAAGTAGCGGGTGGTGTCCTTGGAGAGCCGGGGCTCCGCCATCGCGGTACGGGCCTCGGCCCACCCGGTGACCAGCCAGGTCGCGCCGTGCGGCCCGGACCGTACCCGCTGGACGGGGCCGCGCTCGCGCAGTGCGGCGAGCAGCGGGTACGGGTCGCGGAAGAACTCCGGTGACTCCAGGGGGTGGCTCACGTGAGACCTCAGATTCCTGCGGCGGGCCGGGACGGTTCGGCCGGCGCGGGACCGGCGCCGGCCGCCACGAAGGCGTGCGAGACCCGGCGCAGCCAGCGGGCCTCGTCGATCAGGTTGGTCAGTTCGGGACGGGTCAGGGTGGCGTCCTCGGCGCTGACCGGGTGGGCCGGGGCGCCACCGCCGCGCCGCGACTCCAGCGCCGCGATCAGCACCGCCGCCTCGACACCGGCGTCCAGCTCCCGGGCGTCGGCCCCGTCGGCGCGCAGCCGTTCCTCGGCGGCGCGGCGTACGCCGTCGCTGCGGTGCGGGCGCAGCGCCAGCATGCCGTCGCGTATCTCGATCACGCGGCGGTAGAGCCGGAACTCGGGGTCGGGCGCCGCGTACCGGTTCTCGGTGGCGGTCAGCTGGATCTCCGGCACCGCCGCGGACAGCGCGGCCCACAGCGGGTGCAGGCCGCGGTGCAGCCGCCACAGCCGCAGCCGCCGCCAGGGCCGGGCCAGCGCCGGACCGACGGCGGGCAGCAGGACGCCGATGACGAGCAGCAGGCTGCAGACGGCGGGCAGCCCGACGCTGAACGTGCAGGTCGCGGGCGTCACCAGGGAGCTGCACAGCTGCTCGGGCGGCAGCCAGGCGGCGTCGGTCCACAGCCCGACGACATGGACGATCTTGTACGCGATGTAGACCATGCCGAGCGCGCAGCCGGCGGCGATGACGCGCAGCCCGTAGCGCAGGCTGGTGCGCGGCGCGTGCCGGGAGTAGCGCAGGGCCTGGCGCAGCAGGTCGACGACGGCCGCGCCGAGGTGCGCGGTGAACACCAGGACGTAGATGTTGAGCAGCGGCTCGGTGCGCGGCAGCTCGCCGAAGGTGGGGGCGCCGGGGGCGTCGTCCACCGGTGAGGCGAAGAAGAGGACGGCCATCGCGGCCAGGACGACGCCCAGCGAGACGAGCCGGTGGCGCGCCTTGCGGTCCGCGTCCGCCGGTTCCTCGTTGAAGCGCAGCAGCAGGATCGAGATGCAGGTGGCGGCGGCGAGCGTGCTGCAGTTGCCCAGCAGCCGGCCCAGCTTGGGCGTGACCACGCTCAGCGCGTCGCCGACGGCCGGTGTCAGGAACACCAGGGAGGCGCCCAGCCCGGTCAGGAACCCGCACAGGGCACCCAGGCCCCGCGGCCGCGGCCGGCGCAGCAGCGGCCGTGCCTTGTACGCGGCGGCCAGCAGCAGGACGGCGGCTATGGAGAGGAAGAGAACGTTGACCATCGGGGGTGTCTACCGTCGCTTGGGAGAGCCGAAGACGTCGTCCATGCGGCTGAGGACCTCGGCCTGCTGGGACGTCGCCGGGCGGCGGGCGGGGGTGCGGTCGGCGCGCCGCAGGATCAGGGAGGCGAGCATCTCGGCCTCCTGCTCGTCCTGGTCGCTGTAGTGGCTGCGCCCGAGGACGGATTCGACCGAGCCGGGGTCGAGGTCCGGTACCAGGGCCTGGGCGACCTCCCCGGAGAGCAGGTTGGAGTGGCCGCTGAGCATGTGGCCGACCTCGTGCAGCACGATGTGGTCGCGGTGCAGCGCGGTGGTGGCCGCGTCGTAGAAGACGTAATCGGCCCGTTTCGTGGCGATCCACAGGCCGCACGGTCCGGCGGGCGGGGTGACCTGCGGTTCCAGGTGGATCGGGCGGCCGCGCTGTTCGGCGAGCCGGTCCAGGAAGGCACCCAGCTCGAAGGGGCGCGGGATGTGCAGGCCCCGCAGCCGGTCCGAACAGTCGGCCAGCACACGGTCCGGTCGCCGTGTGAACTTCATGGCGTGCTCTCCTTCGGCCTCAGCCATGAAAGGTACACGTGCCAGTCTCATGCAGCGCCGGATGGCCCCTCCCGGACGGGGTCGTGCGCGGGCCCGCCGGCGGCCGCGGTCCCGGTGCGCGTCACGCCAGGTTTCTCCCGTTGTTGCCCACCGGATTTCCCGCCCCGTTGCCCGTGGCGCTGCCGACGTCCGGCAGTCCTTCCAGCTTCCGCACCCGGTCGATCATCTCCAGTACGGCCGTACGGGACTCGGCGGACATGTCCATGAAGCGCGCGGCCATCGCGATGACCCCCGCGTCCTGCATGGCCTCCAGCAGCTCCGGGGCCTGGCCTGGCCGGTCGGCGGAGGTGCCGTTGGCGCCCGTGTCCTGCTGGTCGTGGAAGTGCGCCGCGGGCACGCCGAAGTACTCCGCCAGCGCTTCGATGTGGCGCTTGGTCGGATTGTCCTTCCTGCCCTTGCGCAGCTGCCAGATGTAGTTGCCGGAGATCACCTGCTCGCCGGCCCTGATGTTTATCTCGGTGGCGACGTCGTTGGCGGACAGCGATTTGCCCCGCTCACGACTTCGTTCCTGGAACAGCCGGTCCAGCTTTTCGGCCAGGCTGACCGGCCCGCGGTCCTCGTCCCCCATCGCGCCGCGCTCCCTTCAAGGCCAAACGTGAGACTTCCACTGTAGTGGTCCGGTGGTCGGGGCGGACGGGCGCTCCCGCCCCGGTGGGCTGGCACGCTCCGCCCGGACCCTCTATTCTTCACACCTGAGTCAAAGACTCTGGTGTGACGCGGGGCGGACAGTTCGGACCGGCACGGGGGTGTGGTCCGAACCCGTCCGCAACCGCAGGCGGGGCCCGCCCCGCCGCCGGGGGAGCCCCACCTCACGCTCGCACACTCAAGCGCCGGAGCGCCCCTGCCGTGCGGCGGTCACTTCACCGCGCTGCGCTGCTGCCACTGCTCCCAGGTCTCCTGCCAGACCTCCAGGCCGTTGCCGACGTCGGTCTTCTTGGTGCTGGAGGTGTTCTTCACCTCGACCGTGGAGCCGATCGTCAGGAAGTCGTACGCCCGCTTGGCGTCCGAGGTGGTCATGCCGAAGCAGCCGTGGCTGTTGTTGACCACGCCGATCGACTTGTTCCAGGGCGCGGAGTGCAGGAAGGTGCCCGACGCGGTGAGGTGGGTCACCCACTTCGAGTCCAGCATCCACTCGCTGCCGTGGCCGATGGTGGAGGAGTCCATCGTCTCGGCCGCGTTCTTGCTGCGTACGGTGTGCACGCCGCCGCGGGTCGGGTCCTGCGGCGAGCCCGCGGAGCCCCGGATGGTGTCGACGGGCTTGCCGTTCTCGTACAGGGTCATGCTGTGCGACGGGACGTCGATGACGGCCTTGTGGTCCGCGCCGATGGTGAACCCGAAGTCGTAGTCACGCGCGAACCAGCCGCCGCTCTTGCCGGAGTTGATGCCGCCCAGGCTGCCCTTGACGGACACCTTGGTGCCGGACGGCCAGTAGGTCTTGGGCCGCCAGTCGACGCGGTCCTTGCCCGACCAGTCCTTGACCCAGCCCCAGGCGCCCTCCACCTGCGGCTGCGTGGTGACCTTGAGGGCCTTCTGGATCTCGGCGCGCTGGTCCTTGGCGACCGGGTGGTCGAAGAGGATGGATATCGGCATGCCGGTGCCGACGGTCATGCCGTTCGACGGGGTGTTGGTGAGCTTGTTGACCTTGTCGGCCTGCTCGGTGGTGAAGGACGAGTCGGCGGACGACTCCTTGCCGTCACCCGACTTGGTCTTCGTCCGCACGGTGTAGGTGGTGCCGGGCTTGACCTTGCCCTCAGAGGTCCACGACGAGCCGTCGCCGGACAGCTTGCCCTCGACCTTGCCACCCTTGTCGTCCTTGGCCTCGACGGAGGTCAGGCTGCCGCCGTCGACCTTCACCGATATCGGAGAACCCAGCTTGGCGGACTTGCTGCCCGCCGCCGGGGTCACGGTCACCTTCGCCGCCGGCTTGTCGGACGTCTGCGAGCCGCCGTCCGCACCGCACGCGGTCAGCAGCGCGGCTCCCACCAGGGTGGCGGACAGCAGGACGGTGCGACGGGCTGATCTGACGTGCACGAGCGGTTCCCTCCAAAGCAACACAACAGGCTGTGGCGGGCAGCGCCCGGCCTCCGGCGCGGTCACGCCGCCCCCCGGAACCGGTCGCAGGCAACCGCCGTAGATGCAGACGGGTGACACCGCATGATCGGTTGCCTGGAGAAACGGATATGTGTGTCACAGATCGGTACAGGTGTACGCCGAGCTGGCGGAACATGGCATTCCGCTTCTCGGCAGGGGGGAGGGAGAGGGGTGGGGCCGTCCGCGGACCCGCACGACGAAGGCGCCCGCGGTACGCGGACGCCTTACGTCTCGAAGGGGACGGCCCCGGGCCGGGAGATCAGGAGGACGCGGCGTCCTCCGGGGTCTCCGCCGCGTGCCCGGCCAGCACGCAGGTGCGTTTGCGCTGGACGAACCAGTAGTACGTGAACCCGCCGACGGCGACGATCCCGACGAACAGGAACGCGCCCCAGCGCAGGTACCAGTGCTGCGGACCGGTCGCGTTGTAGACCTCGGGGCGCGGCCAGGCGAGGTTGGTGGCCATCGCGGTGCCCCACAGCACGGCGAGGATGTTGACCGGCAGCCCGAACCTGCCCAGCGAGAACTTCCCCTCGGCCGGTTCCCACTGGCCGCGCAGCCGCCGTACCAGCAGCGGCACCGTCACCATCAGGTACGCGACGTAGATCATGATGATCGCGATGCTGGTGATCACCGAGAAGATCTGCGGCTGGTTGACGTTGATCAGCAGGATGCAGAGCGCGATGCACCCGATGATCACCGCGGGCGCCACCGGCGTCTGGAAGCGCGGACTGACCCGGGCGAGCAGCGAGGCGGCCGGCAGGTTGGTGTCCCGGGCCATGGCGAACGCCAGCCGGATGCCGGCGGTGTGCACGGCCAGCGCGCACACCGTGATCGCGATGACCACGCACCACAGCATGATCTGGCCCATGGTCGGGCCGAGGGTGCTGAGCACGACGTACTGGAGGCCGTCCACGGACAGCTCCTCGGCGTGCAGGTCGGGCGTGGCCAGCAGCGCGAACAGCAGGATCAGCCCGCCGATGAGGAACGAGGCGAACAGCGCCCGCAGGATCGCACGCGGCGCGTTGCGGCCGGGGTCCTTGGACTCCTCACCGAGCGACGACGCCGTGTCGAAGCCGTACATGACGTACGCGGAGGCGAGCGACGCGGTCAGGAACGCGCCGAGGTAGCCCAGCGACTGCCCCTGCGCCAGCCCGTAGGTCTCGGTCACCGCGCTCGGCGGGCGGGTGATGTGCGCGGCCAGCAGCACGATCAGAGCCAGCGCGGCGATCAGCTCGATGGCCACGCCGGCGGAGTTGATCTGGGCCATCAGCTTGACGCCGAAGGCGTTGATGAGCGTCGTGAAGATGATGAGGACGGCGCCGAGGAGCACCGCGTTGGCGGCGTGGTCGGTCTGTCCGCTGCCGTCGCCGATGAACTGGAAGAACGAGGAGATCTGCGGCAGCGTGACCTGGTAGGCGAGCGCCACGGCGGCCAGCGACACCATGGTCGCCGTCATCATCATCCAGCCGCCGAGCCAGCCCACGTGCGGTCCGCCGAGCTGCTTGGACCAGTTGTAGACCGAACCGGCCACCGGGTAGCGGGCGGCCAGCTCGCAGAAGCACAGGGCCACCATCAGCTGCCCGCAGAAGACCATCGGCCAGGACCACCAGTAGGCGGGCCCGCCGTGGTTGACGCCGAAGTAGAAGAGCTGGAAGGTGCCGGTGAGGATGGAGATGTAGCTGATGCCGGCGGCGAAGGTGTGGAAGTTGCCGAGGGTGCGTTTCAGTTCGGGCTTGTAGCCGAGTTCCGCGAGCGACTCGTCGTCGGAGCTGTCGGTGGCGGCGTCGGTGCCGTCGGCCGGCCCGGTGCCGGTCACTCGAACCACCGCTGCGGCCGGGGCGCGGTGTTGCGCCAGATGTGCTTGGCCTCCTGGTACTCCCCGAGCCCGGCCGGGCCCAGCTCCCGCCCGATGCCGGACTGCTTCATGCCGCCCCACTCCGCCTGCGGGACGTACGGATGGAAGTCGTTGATCCACACGGTGCCGGCGCGCAGCCGGGCCGCCACCCGGTGCGCACGCTCCGCGCTCTGCGTCCACACGCCCGCGGCCAGCCCGTAGACGGTGTCGTTGGCCAGCGCGACGGCCTCCTCCTCGTTGCGGAACCGCTCCACGGTCAGCACCGGACCGAACGATTCGTCGCGGATCACCGACATGCCGGGGGAGCACTCGTCCAGCACGGTCGGCAGGTAGTAGAAGCCGTCCCGCAGCGCCGCGTCGTCGGGACGCGCGCCGCCGCAGCGCAGTACGGCGCCCTCGGCCAGGCCCGCCGCCACGTACTTCTCCACCTTCTCGCGGTGCTGGGCGGAGATCAGCGGCCCGCTGCGGGCGTCCTCGTCGAACGGCCCGCCCAGCCGGATCGCCCGTGCCCGGCGCACCAGCTCGTCCACGAAGTCGTCGTGCAGCTCGTCGTCGACCAGCAGCCGCGCGCCCGCCGAGCAGACCTGCCCGGAGTGCAGGAACACCGCCATCAGCGCGTAGTCCACGGCGGTGTCGACGTCGGTGTCGGCGAAGACGATGTTGGGGTTCTTGCCGCCCAGCTCCAGCGCGATCTTCTTCACGGTGGGCGCGGCGGCGGCCATGATGCTCCGCCCGGTGACCAGCCCGCCGGTGAAGGACACCAGGTCCACCCGCTCGTCGGTGGTCAGCGGCGCGCCGACCGCGGCGCCCGCGCCCAGCACCAGGTTGGCCACCCCGTCCGGCAGCCCGGCCTCGGTCAGCGTCCGCATCAGCAGGATCGCGGTGTGCGGGGTCAGCTCGCTGGGCTTGAGGACGAAGGTGTCGCCCGCGCCGACGGCCGGGGCCACCTTCCAGGCGGTCTGCAGCAGCGGGTAGTTCCACGGCGTGATCAGGGAGCAGACGCCGACCGGCTCGTACACCACCCGGCTGTCGACCTCCGGCTGCCCGGTGTCCACCACCCGGCCGTCGTTGCCGGCCGCGACCAGGTTGCCGAAGTAGCGGAAGCAGTTCGCGATGTCGTCCATGTCGTACTGGCTCTCCACGAACCGCTTGCCGGTGTCCAGCGACTCGGCACGCGCGTACGTGTCCTTGTCCCGCTCCAGCAGCGCGGCGACCCGCAGCAGCAGCGCCCCGCGCTCCGCGGCCGGCGTGTGCGGCCACGGCCCGTCGTCGAACGCCGCGCGGGCCGCGGTGACGGCGGCGGCCGCGTCCGCGCCGCCCGCCTCGTCGACGGTGGCGACCAGCGTGCCGTCCGCCGGGCAGCGGATCTCGCGTACCTCCCCGTCGGCCGCGGCGGTCCACTGACCTCCGATGAACAGCTCCGGCATGGGTGAGCCTCCGTGCCTGTGCTCGCGGTCGGACGGCCCGGCCGGGCCACCCGTGGTGATGATCTGCGTACCGAGCGTAGGCGGCAGGTGGTGTGCACGCATGGCGCGCTGCTCCGGGTGGCTGCCTCCGGGGCCCCGCGGGCGTACGGAGAGCCGCGCGGGAAGGACCGGCCCCCGCCGTCACGCGGCGGGGGCCGGTCCGGAGGACGTACGCCCCGGAGACCGGAAGGCGTGCGCCGGAGGTCAGGCGGCCGTCTTCGTCGCGAGCTCGCGCAGCTTCTTCTTGTCCGGCTTGCCGGCGTCGGTCAGCGGCAGCGCGTCGACGAACTGGATACGGGCCGGCTCGTACATCGCGCCGCGCGCCTCGCGCACCATCGTGCGCAGGCTCTCCTCGTCCACGCTCTCGCCGGCGGCGGGCACCACGGCGGCGTACACCTGCTCCATCCGGTCCTCGTCGCGTACGCCGAAGACGGCGCTCTGCGCGACCTGCGGGTGGGTGTTGAGGAGGTCCTCCAGCTCGGTGGTGTACACATGGCCGCCCACCACGACGATCATGTCCTTGATCCGGTCGACGATGGTCAGGTAGTTCTCGTCGTCCAGGAAGCCGATGTCGCCGGTGTGCAGCCAGCCGTCGCGCAGCACCTCGGCGGTCAGCTCCGGCTGCTTCCAGTAGCCCTGCATGATGCTCGCGGAGCGGATGCAGATCTCGCCGTGCGCACCGCGCGGCAGGTCGCGGCCGTTCTCGTCGCGGACCGCCACCTCCACGTTGGGCAGGACACGGCCGGCGGAGCGCAGCCGCTCCAGGTTGTCCGGGTCGTGCTCCTCGGCGGGCAGCACGCTGATCCCGCCGGCCTCGTTCTGCCCGTAGAACTGGACCAGCACCGGGCCGAAGCGCCGGATCGCGTCGGCGATGCGGGCGGGCGAGGACTGGCAGCCGCCGTAGGTCAGGCAGCGCAGGCTGGAGGTGTCGGTGGTGGCCGCGGCCGGGTGGTCGGTGAGCTGGTAGAGCAGCGGCGGCAGCAGGAACAGGTGGGTGATGCGCTCGCGCTCGACGGTGGCCAGCACCTCGCCCGGCTCGAAGTCCTCGTGGAGCACCACGAGGCCGCCCTCGCGCAGGGTCACGTCGGCCATCATGCCGCCCGCGTGCGCCAGCGTGGTGCACACCAGCAGGCGGGCGGCCTCCTCCTCCGAGGGGCGCTGCCAGATGACCTTGGCGTCGCCGGCGTCCTCGTCGTTGTCGGCGACGAAGGAGCGGACCTGCCCGTAGGTGGTGCAGATGCCCTTGGGGTGGCCGGTGGTGCCGCCGGTGTGGCGGATGGTGCAGATGTCGTCGGGCTGCGCGAGGCTCGGGAACGGCTCGTCGCTCTCGGCGGAGGCCAGTTCCAGCAGGTCGGCGCCGGCCTTCGCGGGGCCGAGGGTCAGTACGGTCGGCACCGGCGCCAGCGCGGTCAGCTCGGCGGCGCGGTCGTCGAAGCGGGGGTCGACGATCAGGGCGCTGGTCTCCACGTCCTGGACGATGGTGGCCTGCACCTCGGCCGAGAGCTTGTTGTAGAGGTGGTTGACCCGGCAGCCGATGAGGTTGGCGGCGTAGCGGGCGGCGATCGTCTCGGGCAGGTTGCCGCTGAGCAGTGTGACGGTCTGGCCGCGGTCTATGCCCTGACCCCGCATGGCGCGGGCCGTGCGGTGCACGAGGGCGCGGAACTCACCCGCGGTGACGCGTCGCCCTTGGTGCACCAGCGCCACGCGCCCGGGGTCGGTCCCCAGGGCGTCGAGGTTCTCCTCCACGTAGGTGCGGAAGCCGTGCGCGGTGTCGGGCATAGGTGATTCCTCCTTGATTCCGGGGCACGACGGATAGTTAGTTGCCCCGGACAACCATTTCCATGCTAACGGTCGTCGATCAAGGGTTCCAAGTTGACGCGAACACGCGTTGGCGGGCCTTTTACCGAGGCGCGGACATTCGGCCAACCAGCGGGGCCGGACGGCGGTGCACGCGCGGGCGCCGCCCCCTCCCCGGGGAATTCCGGCTCACGAAGCGGCAGGTCACGCTCGCGGCAAGGGGGATCGGAAGGATCGCGAAAATGGCCGGTTAACGGGGTGCCGGGCCGCTCGGGCGGTATACGGACGCGAGCGGCCACGCGGAGGGAGGCGGTGGCCGCTGACGGGAAATGCAGAACGTCCGAAATGACGGGCTTTCGCTGACGGCGAATTGACGGAGTATTTGCCTGCCTTTTGCGCAGGACGCTCCGTGGGGTGTGCCTAAAGCGTGGATTTGCCCGGGTCGCCCATCGGGACGGCGTCCAGGACGGCGACGTCCATCGGCGCGGCGAGCAGGCCGCCCACCCCCTCGGCGATCCCGGCCAGCGCGGCACCCCGGGAGTGGGCGTCCAGCGCGGCGCCGTCCGCCCAGTTCTCCACGACGACCACCCGGTCCTCTCCCGCGTGGACCGCGTACAGGAGGCAGCCGTCCTCCTCGTGGACGGCGGGCGCGTACGAACGGAAGACGTCGAGCGCCGTCTCCAGCTCGCCGGGCTTCGTCCTGACCGTGGCGACAACGACGGGCATACCTGTGACCTCCAAGGTGAACGGAATGTCCGACGAACCTATCCCACCGCAGGCCAGGGGCCCTGCCGCTCCGTCGCCGCGCCCGCCGGCCGCGCACCGGCGGTTACGGCCCGGTGTCCGGCTGGATGTCGGAGATGCGCAGGGTGTTCAGGTCGGAGGTGACGAGCAGGTGGGTGTAGCGCGGCTGTTCGGGGCTGCCCCAGGTGAGGCGGACCCGCGTCCAGGTGCGGCCCATGGCGCTGTCGTTGTACGCGACGCGCCAGGCCGTGGGGGTGTCCTGGGCGCGTAACACGCCGTCCGCGTGCTCCCGCTGCTCCCAGTTGGCCAGGCGGGCCCGCAGCTCGGGGGTGAGGTAGTGGGCGCGCAGCGCCTGGGCCAGCGCGCCGCGCCCGTCGTCGGTGACGGCGTCGAGGTAGCTGCCGTAGAAGTCGGCGACCCGGTCGACGGCCGAGTCCGTACGGCCGGCACGGGTGGGCACCTCGGCCCGGTCGCCGGCCGGTGCGGGGGCGGGTGCCGCGACGGCGCTCGATCCGGCGGGCGCGGTGACGGCGAAGGCCGACAGGGCGGCGGCCAGGGCGGCGCGGCGGACGGTCCGGTGTCCGGACATGGTGACGCTCCTCCTTGCACGTGTCTCCCCTCCCGCCGGTGTGCCGTGCGGACGGCGGCGGCCGCTGGCCGGGTGCGCTGTGCGGGAGGAGAGGCGGGTACGTCGGAACGGCCGCCTCCGCGCGGTGTACCGCCGACGGGTATCCGCCTGACGGCCCGCCAACCGCCGTGGCGGCCGTCCGGACCGGGGAACGGCGCGATCCGCGGCCCCGGCGGCCGGATGTGGCCGGTGGGGGAGCCGGGACGCGCCGGGTACCGGACCCGGTGGGCGCCGCGTGGTGCCGCGGGGGCACCATGCAGGGAGACCACCATGCGACGAGGAGAGTGCCGTGGCCCGAGACGTCAGGGCGTTGCTGGCCGAGCTCGACTTCGCGAGCGTCACGCCCGAGGAGTTCGCGCGGATCGTGAAGGGGCTGTCGGCCAGGGAGATCACCGCGCTGGCGCGGGGCGAGCTGCGGGACCGGGTGCTCGGCGAGGTCTTCGGCAGGATGGGGCGGCAGTTCCGTCCCGACGCCGCGGCCGGGGTGCACGCGGTGATCCGCTGGCGGATCACCGGCGAGCGGGAGGCCGTGTGGGAGACCGTCCTCGCGGACGGGGTGTGCTCGGTCCGTGAGGGCGCCGGTACGGCCGAGCCGCGGCTGACGCTGACCCTGGGCGACGCGGAGTTCCTGCGGCTGGTGTCGGGCAACGGCAATCCGGTGACGATGGTCCTCACCCGCAGGATCAAGGTCTCCGGTGATCTGGGGCTGGCCGCCCACATGAACCGGTACTTCGACATCCCCAAGGTCTGAGTGCACGCCTGCGCGTGGGGCGCGGGTGGCGCCTGGGGCAGGGCGAGTTGATGTCCACCCTCTTGACCAGAGCCTGCCCATCAGTAAAGTCTAGACCAATTGGCGAGCGGGAATCCGGCCTTCCCCAGGCAGTCGGCACTGCGCCCCGGGACGGCCGCGGTCCTCGCACGTCGGCACCACACCTTCGCGTCACCCCACCCCCCTAGCGGGGCCCACCGGACCGGACGGACCGCACGGCAGCGCCGGGACGCGTCCGCGCCGCCCCGGGCCCCACCGTGAAGGAGTCGACATGCACAGCAAGAGGAAGATCGCCACGGCCGTCGGCGCCGCGCTGGCTCCGCTTCTCGTCGTGACCCTGCCCGCGAGTTCGGCGAGCGCCCACGGCTATGTCAACGCCCCGGCCAGCCGTCAGGCGCAGTGTGCGGCGGGCACCGTCTCCTGTGGCGAGATCAAGTGGGAGCCGCAGAGCGTCGAGGGGCCCAAGGGCCTCAAGAGCTGCAGCGGCGGCAACGCCCGGTTCCGGGAGCTGGACGACGACAGCAAGGGCTGGAAGGCCACCTCGGTCGGCAGCTCCCAGAACTTCACCTGGCGGCTGACGGCCCAGCACCGCACCAGCACCTGGCAGTACTTCATCGGCGGCCGCAAGATCGCCGAGATCGACGACCACGGGGCCAAGCCGCCCGCCACCGTCACCCACAACGTCAACTTCCAGGGCATCAAGGGCAAGCAGAAGGTGCTCGCCGTCTGGAACGTCGCGGACACCTCCAACGCGTTCTACGCCTGCATCGACGTCAACATACGCTGACGCCAGGGCGGGGCGGCGGGCGCGCGCCCGCCGCCCCGCCCCGCGGCCGTCGAGGGCCGTCCCCGTAGCCCGACAGTTGCTTGATACGGACGTCGCGGTACGAGATGACGTCGGCCGTCCCAGAGCG